>JBARZF010000112.1:0-23468 GCA_049649675.1 Rivularia sp. (in: cyanobacteria)
ATTTTTTCAAATACAAGGCTTTAAGAATTGGACTCTCTCTTTACCCTCGACTTAACAAACAAATAACTATTTGCCATTACGTTAGGGTCGCTCCCGTCGAGTCTCTGCACCTTCCGAACCGTTAAACTTTGTGAGTTTTAACTTAATGTTCGGCTTGGCTCAGGATTGCCGTGTCTCTCGTAAGATTTAGGTTTCCCTGAGTTTGAGAGCATCCACTTGAAGAATTTCTTCAACAAGGCTCAACTTTTTAAGTCCGTAGCGTCTACCATTCCGCCACACCCCCATTTTTTTGGGGAATTTGTAGATATCAACTTATCGAGTAAATATCTCCTCATATATTTGAACATTAATTACGTATTTTGTCCAACATTTTTTAAAACTTTTTTTAGTTTCGGATTTTTACCCCAGATTTAATGGTTCAACCCTAGCTCGGCAACAAGTAATCATCATGTTGTAACTAAAACTTCCTCAAGCGTAAAGCGATTAGCTTATTATGGAACTTAAAGATCCAACCATGAGCGTGACTCACACGAAGACAGATGCTACAGAATCTACTGAATTATTTACAGAACTTGCAAACCGAGACGCTAATTCTACCTTTAACCTACTTAGCTTTAGCAGGTTCTTACTTGTTGGTCATTCCGGTTCTCGTGCTGACTTACATGAAATTTCGCTGGTATTCAGTCAGTTCGTTTGAACGCGGCTTCATGTATTTTCTAGTGTTCTTGTTCTTTCCGGGCTTGTTACTGCTATCACCCTTCGTGAATTTCAGACCCCGACGACGACAAATTGAAGTTTAAGATATATTCGCAGGGCATATTAAGAAATGCGACGCATTGACGCTATCGGAATTGTATTTGGCGTTTTTGTTTTGGGTGGATTGGCCTATGTGGTTCTTCAATTCGCTGGCTTAAATAATTTAAGCGCTGGTATCTGGAGCCAAGTTTTATTGGTTGCAGGTTTAATTGGCTGGTTGTTTACCTATATTTTCCGTGCTGTAGGAAACAAAATGACTTACCATCAACAGCGAGAAGAATACGAAAAGGCATTTTTGGCTCAGAGGCTAGACCAACTTTCTCCAGAACAAAGGGATAAACTTTTAGCTGAGGTGGAACAGGAAGAAGCTAGTTAGTATTTGAGGAACTCACCACATTAATTACGACTCGGTTTGTAGTGAGGGTTTGCGATCTCTATACAAGAGTTAAAATTCTTACTACAAACTTTTTCACTCGCAGCTACCATAAGAATATCCACTGCTATACATAAGTATCTTTGAGAGTTAAATTATTTTTAGTATTTACACATTAATATATAACGAAGCTAAGTTCATTCTAGGTGGTTAATCCAGTTGACAGGCTTTGAGCTATGCGGAGCTAGTAAATTATCAATATGAACGTTTTTATTGATTATGTATCAGTATTATTACGGTGATAGTCCAATTTCAGCAAGATAACTTTTTTCGGATAAATTGCCCTATATTTATGATTAATTTATGGCTAAAATACTGTTAAATACAGTGACAATGGTTAAATAGACGCTGATTACTAATATTGATAGCGATGAAAAACTATATAAAAGATGCATAATAATAATGTTTTATTCAATCGTCTATAGTAGACAATTTCACCGATATGATCTTGAATATATTAAGCTACTGTCAGTAACAACCTGCACTAGCTGTTAGGGAATTATTATATTTTCGTTACACAAGTTAAGTTGAGTAAGGTATAAATAATGAGTGTGAGAGAGTGTAGGTTATCAATGATTTTAATTTTGTCGCGCTGTAGGGGCAAAGGTTATGAGTGAAAGTATGGCATTTATTGGTGGAGTTGCAGTAGCTGGACTGGCGGCTCTTTTATTGTTGAAAGGATCTGGTAATTCCCTGCCAGCGACTTTTAATGCTCCGCAAGTGCAATCTCCCGTAGTTGCACAACCCTATATGGCTCAACCGGGTGCTTATCCCGGCGTACCAGTTTACCCAAATCAACTTCCCCCAAATCCCGATTCGATAGAGTTGCGGACGCAGTTGGAACGTCAAAAAACCCGACTCGATACCCTGCAACGGGAAAATGACCAGTTAAAGAATCAAAATCAACAGTTTCAGACTCAAGTACAAAGCTACTACCAGTCGCAATTAACCGCCCAACAAAATCAAAATTCGGCGCAACAAGCTGCATTGCAACAGCCCCAAGAACCTTGGTGGACTTCGGGTATACTTTGGGCTGTAGGAGGAATGGCTCTTACAGTTGGCGGTGGTATTGTAGTTGCTGGAGTTTCTGCTTTGTTTTCTCCAAAACAGCGTCCTACTCGAACAGTACAGGTAATTCATCCTTACAATGCTTCGGGGAATACGATATCTCCTCCAGTACGTCGCGCTGAGTTTTTACCTCCTCGTTCGGAAAGACGTATGGAAGCGCCAGAATACGACGATACTTATTAAAAATAATGTCTGTATTGCGCTGCATCTGTCCCTCCGACAGCGCAGGTTTGGATTAAAAATTATATAGATTGTCGCTAACTATTTGCTTTGAAGCTCCCTCAACAGTATTGAGGGACTATCACTTCATATATATTTACTCGGAGCAACTAGTAAATTTTCTATCGCCTGCATCTTTGAACAGCGATTAAAAAAGCAACTTCATTTAATCATATAGATTTACTTACTTTAGTTCAAGAGTTCAAGCGGCGTTAATCGTTACCCTAACGGGTCGTGCCGCGCTGAACACGCAGTGAGTCGTTAGACTAAGCCAAAGCCTTTGTGCGATCGCAACTAAATTTTCATTTCTTTCGACAAACAGAGAAAAATTATCAATACTGCCTCCAAGATAAACTTCTCAAACAAGGATGTGCAGCTAAAAGTTAAATATTTTTCTCGATCAATAAATTTTTAGGGATAGCAGTATTAACCCCTAAATTTTGTATTGTCTTCAGTAATAGCGGGCAAAAAGAAGCAAAAAATACACAAAAGTTTATAACTCTAGTAGACACTTCATGAACTGTCTATACAGATAATTACACTTATTTTTAAGTATTATTATGTATACTAAGTATAAAAAAGTATTATTATAAGACGTGCTTACAAATAAAAAGCAAGAAGCAGGAACGGAACGATGTTATTTATATCACATTTATTGTCGAGTTAGTTTGTGGCTAGATGAAAGAAGAAGCGCTTTCTAAAAGGTCAATAGTAACTACTTACATTTTTACTAATTGCCTACAGTATATTAATTATTCAACTTGCATATTCCTATTTCAGGATAATTTATGATTTTTTTTTAATTTGATTAGTTGTTGCAGACAAAAAAATCATTACATACTTTAATTTGAAGTTAAATTATACAAATTATTTTTTATGAAAGTATTTACACTCTCAGTGATAGCACGTAGACAGTCTTCCAGGTAAAAGATACATAAGAAAACAGGAAATCCCTGATTCTTTAACTGAAAAATCTGAGTAATATTACTTAAGTGTGACCATTAGATAAAGATTCGGCAAAGACAGGTTTTAGGTAGTCCGCTAGATTGTAAATTGGAAACATATAGTGTGTAGGGCAGTTCTTAAATAGTGAGTAGAGGAGAACCTTGAATGTAGTTAGTAGCTGAAATATTGGTTCTCAGGATTACAGGGAGGCTGTAGAGTTCAGTTTTTGAATATATATTACGTCAGGTGTTTAAAAGTTTGGTAACACGCTAATAAATAATTAACGTGGAAGCTTTTAATTATTTTCTGCACGTAATTACTGACTAAAAAAGAACCCATACATGGGATACTCAACAGAGCGGCAAGAGAAATGTTAGTGGTGTGAAGGTTATGGAGATGATCGTGAATATGTTTTACTTAATATTCAAGAGGAAATGGCGTATATTATTTTCCTTCCCTGATGGTAGTTGTTACCGCAAACAGACAAAATTAAAGTCATTTCAAATAACAAAAATTTAGAGGAAATACCTTTAATAAAAAAGTTACACGTTGTATCTAGGGGCAAAAAATAGCTGCAATGGTACAGGTGTCAGGTAGTCGCTGTTAGTTCACTTTTGACGAGTCGCAGTTACGGTTTATTGTTGCGAACTTCTTGAAAGGCAATAATCCAGATTTACTCTTGATAGCGTGCATTTACTCAAATAAAAGAAGCCATTATGGTAGAAAAAATTGTTTTCACGCAACTGTTGTGTGGGAATATTTTTCCTACTAGTTTTAGTTGAAACTGGGGATACATACAGATGATAAATTTATCTTAAATTATCTAAAAATTTGAAAATCCTTGTAATCGCTTATTTATTTGGTGTAGTAATTAATAACTGCATACACCAGGGTTAAATATTGACAAGTAGTTAATAATATGCTCTGATTGCAAAAAAATATACATTTTGCATAGTAGGAGAAATAAAAAATCAAATTTTCCTAAATACTACGTATAACGGCGGTAGAGTTTAGTGATACTATTCTTTGCTACTGGTTAATAATTTCATGATTAGAAAAAATAGGTTTTTTAGTTAAAGCCTATACAGAGAGAAAAATGACCGCTATTTATTGCATTGATGCCTTCCAATGACATTTTTAATTTCATGGCTAAGGCGTAAAAGCCTGTTCTTAACGATTAGTTCTTTAAGTGTAATTGCTTACGGAATTATACCTACTGTTGCCCAAACAGTGATAAACAATACCGCTAGTGGCGGTGCAGATAATTTACCTGACGAAGAAAGAGTTGATTCAAACCAAGTAACTCTCAGTGCTTCTCCGGCAGATTTGCGGTTAACCAAAACTGGCGATCGCGCTGCTGCGGAGCCTGGAGATACGGTGATTTATCGGTTGTTGATTGAAAATGTTGGTCAATCGCCAGCGACGAATGTGAGTATTACCGATAGGTTGCCTTTGGGGTTGCGATTGGTAACTGAATCGTTGAAAGGTTCCATTGGTGATACAGAAGTAGATTTTGGCACTCCAAGTATCAATGCTTCTAGTCGAGGTACAAATGTTACTGCAAGTTCGACTGCGACTCTGCAACCGGGAGAAAGCATGGTTGTTAACTATGCTGCTGAAGTGACTCCAGATTCTATCCGTGGCACCGGCAGAAACTTAGCTCAAGCAACTGCCGGGGGTTTACGGAGTAACCAATCGAGTCATAGATTGCGGATTAGACAAGGAATTTTATCTGACTGCGGTACTTTGATCGGAAGGGTGTTTGTCGATAAAAACTTTGACGGCGAGCAGCAGCCAAATGAACCTGGAGTACCGAATGCGGTGATTTATATGGATGATGGGAACCGCATTGTCACAGATGCAAATGGTTTGTATTCTTTAGCGAATGTTATCTCTGGATATCGCTCTGCGGCATTGGATTTAACTAGTTTACCAGGCTACTCCCTGGCTCCGAATAAATACTTTATTGAGACAAATAGCCCGTCACGTTTAGTGAAGTTAGCGCCTGGAAGTATGGTGCGGGTGAATTTTGGCGTTACACCTGCGTTTTCGGAGGGTAAGAATGAATAAGAAACAATCTCGCGTGCGATTCTGCAATGGCAACAACGATTATCGCAACCAAAAGCAATTTTTCCATACCATGTTACCTGCTCTATTGAAGTTGGGTAGTGCAGGTATTGTGCCGGTAGTTATAGCAGTTATAGGGTTTTCTACGATTTGCTCTAATGCTGAAGCAGCTGCATCCTCTGATGAAAAGGCTCAATTATCTATAGGTTCTAGATTAAAAGAGAGTAAGAATACAGCAAAAGAGGTTAAAGGTCAAGAGCCTAAAACTTCTTTACCCTCCGAGACTTCTTTAAGGGTCGATACAGGAAAAGAGAGCAAAAGTCAAGAACCATTACCTTCCTCAAGATCGGAGTCTTCTAAGATTTCGCCACCTAAGGAGGAATTAGTCAAACTCGCGGAAATCGGAGACAGTCCCGTTTCTCCATCTCCAACAACACCTAGCTCAGGCTCTTTGTTTAACCAACAAGGGGGGTCTTTATTCGAGCTACAGCGGCAGCCACAACAGCAACCACAGCAAAAGTTCCAACAGCCGCTCGAAGAGGTAGAGGTATTGCCTATTCAGCCACAGCCGAATACTCAAGATCGGCAAACTCAAGCAGAACCATCGTTACCCCTCCAAGAGAATTCGACTCCTCCCTCAAGACAAAGAAGTCGTAGCAAGATACAGCTCGAAATTACCCCTGTAGGCGACCCAGTGGTACAGGCTGATGGACGTTCGACGATTCAAATCCGAGGACAGATTATCAACCCGGAAGGGGAAGTGATTCCTCGCGATGTGTTGGTAACTCTGACAAGTAGTGCGGGTAAGTTTATAGGTTCCGACCAAGATAAGGATGCGCCGGGATTCCAGGCACGTGCGATCGACGGGGAATTTATTGCAACTTTGCAGTCAGGATTGAAACCTCAACCCGTTCGCATCCGGGCAGCAGTCCATAAAATCAAAAAGCCTGCATCTACCCTAAGACAGAGGGAGAGAGCAATTGATGGAGAAATACTGTTAGAGAGCGGTAGAGATACCAGACTATTTAACAACGAACTAGTCTCTCAACCGATAGAAGCCTATACCCAAGTAGAATTCACCACCTACTTGCGTCCTTCCTTAGTTACAGGTATTGTCAATCTGCGTATCGGTGCCAGAGGTACCAATTTCTGGGGTAGTCGAAGGGAATTCCTCGATCCAGATGCGGGTGATGGAACCGAGTTTGACTTGGATTCTCAGGTGTTTGCAACGGGTAAAATTGGGGAATGGTTGTTTACTGGTGCTTTCAACAGCGAGCGACCAATTAACCAAGATTGTGAAGGTAGAAACCGTTTATTTGGCGGGATTCAGTTTTGCGAACAGAATTATCCCGTGTATGGCGATAGCTCTACGGTGACTCCCACCACTCCTTCGACAGATAGTTTTTACGCTCGTTTTGAACGCAGTTCTAAGATACCAGGTGCAGATCCCGATTATGTAATGTGGGGAGATTACAGAACTGAGGAATTTTCTCGACCTTCTCAGCTTTATGGTGGAACTGCTCGTCAACTGCACGGTTTTAAAGGTAATTACAATTTAGGCCCGTTGCAGATAACTGGTTTATATGCCAATAACGTGGAAGGTTTCCAACGAGATACTTTTACTCCTCAAGGTATTAGTGGTAATTACTTTTTATCAAAGCGGTTGTTGGTTCCGGGAAGTGAAAGCGTTTATTTAGAAGCTGAAGAAATCAACCGTCCCGGTACTATTGTCAAGAGACAGGAACTATATCGCGGTCGAGATTATGAAATAGATTACGACCGAGGCACGATTAGGCTCTTGAGTCCAATATTGGCAACAGAACTTAATCCTTTTGGAGCAACTCTGCAAAGACAAGTTGTTGTTACCTATCAGCCGGAGTTTGGTGAAGAATCGGATATTTACGCTGCAAGGGCACAGTTTAATATCTCTCAGAATTTTGATAGTAAATCTTTTATTGCTGGTTCCTATTTAAGGGAAGACCAGGGAGATCGAGATTTTGAACTGTATGGAGCGGATTTTCTGTTGTCCTTCGGTCGTTTTGGTAAGATTCTCGGTGAATATGCCAGGTCGGAAAGCAATATTGGCGGTGGTGAAGACCTAACCGGAAACGCTTACCGTATCGAAGCAATTGGTAATTTAAACGACCGGGTAAACTTAAATGCTTATTACCGCTCGGTCGAGGAGAATTTTAATAACAACGCTACATTCAGCTTTTCTCCCGGACAAACCCGTTACGGTGCTGGTTTACTGGGCAAGTTAACCGATACCACAACTTTGGGTGTATCCTACGATGTGGAAGAAAACTTCGGTCGAGCTAGTACGGGTTTAGTAAACTTCTTCGATCTATTCGATCCTCAACCGCAAGCGCGTCCCGGGGCAGCTTTAGATAACGAATTAAGGACATTTCGAGCAGGGATTTTACAAAAGTTTGGCTTTGCTGACCTCAGCGTGGAATATGTCAACCGTTTGCGGGAAGATAGCATAAATAACGGTCAAGACGGGCCTGACCTAAACGGCGATGCGGAGCAAATTGTTTCACGGTTGAAAGTTCCCTTAACTCAATCTTTGAGTTTCCAAGCCCAGAATGAAGTAAACTTGAGCGGTTCCGATCCGCTTTATCCCAATAGAACTACTTTAGGGTTGGATTGGCAGGCATTCGAGGGAGTCACCTTTAGACTGGCGCATCAATGGTACGACGATACCAGCTTGCTAGAAGGTAATTCCTTAACTACTTTAGATACCTTACTTGATTACAACCTAGCCAAAGATACTACTTTTAACGGACGTTATTCGGTACTATCGGGCTTCAATGGCTTGCAAGGGCAAGGTGCATTGGGAGTCAATCACGGAATGCCGATCGCGCCAGGATTGCGGATGAGCCTGGGTTATCAATACGTATTCAGAAACATCTTTAATTCAACTGCTGCCGGAGATAGAATACCGCAATATTACGCAGTCGGACAAACGGCATCTTCTTTGGGATTATTCGCCGGTTCCGTGTACAGCGTCGGCTTGGATTATACCGACAATCCAGACTTTAAAGCCAGCGGTAGATTTGAATTCCGCGATGGTGAGGAAGGCGACACCACCTTTATTTCCGTGGGTGCGGCAGGTAAAATTTCTCCTGCATTAACAGCATTGGCACGCTTCCAACAAGCGGGTGAAGCCAACGTGTTTTTACCTTCTTCGGTAAATAACTTTGGTGCAGATCAAGGTGTGAGATTTGAAGAATTGGGAGACACCGCGAATTTAAAAATTGGTTTAGCTTATCGCGATCCAACCAACGATAAATTTAACGGCTTGCTCAAATACGAATGGCGACAAAACTTTGACTCCATACCCGAAAACCAGTTTACGGGAAGTTCTACAGCGACAGGACACGTATTTTCAGCAGAAGGTATTTATGCGCCGACCTGGCGATGGGAATTTTTCGGTAAATACGCGCTGCGGAATGGTGTAACTTATTTCGATGGCGATCGCTACGATGGAACGGTGAATTTAGCACAGGCGCGAGCCAGCTATAAATTAGGATTCCGTACCGATTTAGCAGTAGAAGGACGCTGGATTGGTCAAGATTCCAACAATAATGCGGACTTCGACGAATTTGGAATTGCTGTAGAAGGCGGATATTACTTAACCCCAGATTTGCGTTTGGGAGTTGGTTATGCCTTTGGTAGCGTAGACGACCGCGACTTTACCGGATATCGCTCGGAAGGTGGATTATATCTAAATGTCAGCTTGAAGCTTAACGAATTGTTTGGCGGATTTGGATTGCAGAAAACAGTTCCAAAACAGGAGCAAGAATCGGAATCACCTTTGGTAAGAAACGGTTCTCAACAACAATCTAAGAAGCCGTCGGAGTTAGCCGAACGTTTGAAGAAAAATCAATCTGACAAATTGGTTAATCGCTTAAAGAGGGAACAGGGAACGGGGAATGGGGAACAGCCAACAGAGCAATTTCCAGCAAGTAATACTCAATCCCAAATTCCTCAAAATAAAGCTTCTCAAACCAAGCTGATTAACAATCTGAAAAACTAGCTGTTGAAATATTGGTCAAATGTGGTGTCATAGGAGCGAGCAATGCCCAAGAAAAGGTCAAAAAGGTCAAAAAGGTCAAAGGTCAAAGGTCAAAGGTTAAAGGTGATTTTTTCGCTTTTACCTACGATCCGTTCGCTTTTACCGAATAAAAAAATATTTTACGTTTTCCCAACTTCAATCTTATTTCTTCCCAGTGCTGTATTCGCACAAGATCCGAACCCCACTCCCCCCCCAGCGGTAAGGGTTGTAGTAAATAGCAATATAGATGGTGCGCTAACTGCGGATGCTCAATTAACTTTGCGCGAAGCGATTGAAGTTGTCAACGGAACTCTAACCCCCCAGCAGCTCAGTAGTGCGGAACAAGCTCAAGTTTCTCCCGCGACAACAGGGGGAAGCAGTATTGAGTTTAATTTACCCGGCGGTGCGACAACTATCGAACTGCAAACGGTGTTGCCCGATTTGGCTGCACCTGGGTTAACTATTGATGGAAGTACTCAACCGGGATATGACCCCAATACTTCAGCAACGGCGGAAATTGCCATTCCGATTCCCTTGGTGACAATTAAACCGGCAACCGGACAAGAAGTATTTCGCGGTTTGACGGTGGTTGCGGATGATATCACCATTCGCGGCTTGAATATGTACGGTTTCAATGCAAAACCAATCGAGCAACAGTTGGGAAGCGCGTTGATTTATGACGGTAAACCCGAACCCGCAACCCTGACAACTCCACCGGGGGATATTGTAATTGCTCACCGCTTACCTCCTCCCGATATTAGTCAGCAAAAACCCCCTGCGAGAAACTTTCCGTTTCGGGAACGAGACGTACCCCCGAAAAATATTGTTATTGAAAACAACTGGTTGGGAATAACTCAAGATGAAAGAGTACCCGACCAACTTTCCGCTTTTGGTGTTTATGCTTTTAACAGCCAGGGAGCGACAATTCGTAACAACCGGATTTCTTACCATGCCGGTAGCGCAATTATTACTTCGGTAAGGGCGGAAAATACTCAGGTTGTGCAAAATATTATCGTCGGTAACGGTATCGACGGAATGCCCGATGCCTTGCGCTTTGAAGGTGTAGTCGATAATTCCCAAATTTTGGGTAACTTAATCTGTGCGAACGACGGCGCAGGCGTGTATTTATTTAAACCCCAAGGCAAGATATTAGTACAGAATAATAAGATTACCTATAACGGCAGAAGACTTAGACGGGCTGCTGTTTTCGTCATGGGTAGCGACCATCAAGTCATTGGTAACGAAATCGACCATCAAGCCGGGCCAGGAGTAGTAGTTACGGCATTTCCTAGAAACGATGTTGGTAAAAGAGGAGTAGCGATACGTAACGACATTCGTAACAATAAATTTGCGGCATTAGAAGGATTGAGTATCGACCTCAACAGCCAGAGAAACCTGGGAGTAATCGACTTTCAGCGCGGAGATGGTCCCAATCCCAAACGTAACTCCGGCAACCGACGCAAAGAAACTGGAAATGGCGCAATTAACGCTCCGCGATTTACTCAAAAAGCATTTTCACCAACTGGTAGCAGCGCCACCATTACGGGTAAAGCCGATAAAGGCAGCGAAGTGACAATTTATCGCCTTTCCGACTATCAACGGGGACTAGAATCTATATACCAACCCGGATACGGTGCTTTAACAGAACCACTGACCATAGTTAGCGTGGGTGAAGACGGCGAATTTAGTACCCAAGTCGAAAACGTGCAGCCAGGGGACATGATCAGCGCGATCGCCACTGACCCAAAATACGGAACCTCAGAACCGGCGGTAGCGACAAAGATTGGTACGGTTGAGACTCCACCTAACGTCAACGTTACGCCGAGAATTGAACCGATTAATCCTCCTCAGTGCGTTTCCAGACCGGCACCACCACCACCACCAACACCACCAGCACCACCACCAACGCCACCAGTAACGCCACCAGAACCAATTCAGATTCAAGTACCGCGCAACGTCCACTTTGCCTTAGATAAATCTTTCATTAGCGACGAAAGCGCAGAAGTCCTAGACAAAGTAGCAGAAGTTCTTAAACAATATCCTTTCATCGTCATCGAACTGCAAGGTCATACCGACCCCAGAGCCAGCGATGCTTACAACCAAGCATTAGGTAAACGACGGGCACTATCTACGAGAAATTATCTGTTACGCAAGGGAATTGCACCCGAAAGGATGACCATACGCTCCTTTGGTGAAAGTCAACTTAAGGTACCTGGTAGTACAGATATTGTAGATTACGCCAGAGATCGACGTACCGAAATTATCTTCAAAGATATCAGGGGTATAGACCTTGAAATCATCGATCAAGAGCAAGATTTACAAATCGAAGGAAGAAGGTAATTGCAGGTCAAAGGTCAAAGGTAAGAGGTAAAAGGTTAAAGGTTAGGAATTAAGAGTTGATATTTTCCCCATCCACCAATTACCCATTACCCATTACCCATTACCCATTACTCAATATTTTTCGTTGTTTAGGAAGCAAAAAATGAAAGCTTTATTTAAGCATTTATCGGCAATTACTCAAGGGGAACCGGGTTCGGTGGCAAATAAGACTTCTGTGTCATCAAAAAATATCTCCACTCCCTTTCTGTCTACAACTTTATTAGCAGTGTTGTTAGGCGTACCCCAGATACCAATAATTGGGAGTGGAAAAGCAGTGGCGCAAAACGCGGCAAGTTGTCCTGCGGGTACGGCGCCAGCAACAGTACGGTTACGGCTTAGCGATAATCTCTCAGATTTAACACAAGAGTATAATATTGGCGGTATCCGCACCACCTTTACCTTAAGTGAAGAAGTCCCCGGTCAAGTAATCGATCGCACCGAATCAAGAGTTAGTAACGATACTTACGGCGGTACACCGGGAAACGATTTACGTTTAAATATCGGTCCTGGTAAACCTCCAGAAACTGGCAATTTAGCACCGGGTAGCGCGACTCTTACTATTACTTTTGGTCAATCAGTGACCTTAGCATCACCTTTAACTTTATTAGACGTTGACCGTAACGGACCGCGAGATAATAATCGAATCTTCCAAGATGTAGTTACGGTAACCGCAGCCAATAATAATTCAGATGTTTCCGTTAATTTACAAGCGCTTGGTCCATTTACCAGAATTTCCGGAAATACTGCTTTAGGTCAAATTGACAACTCATTTCCTGACAATGGGGATGCTAACGTTTCCGTAACACCAGGGGGTGATGTTGACCAAATCCGCATTGTTTACCAACCGGGAACGGAATTCGGTCCACCAGGGCAAGACCAAACTATCGGTTTAGCACCGTTTACTATCTGTGCCCCGCAACAAGCAGCTACTATTGGCGATACGGTTTATCGAGATAATAATAACAACAACGTTCAAGATGATGGTGAACCGGGAATTGCTGGAGTTAACTTAACTGCGACAGGTGCTGGCCCCGACGGTCAATTTGGGACTCCCGACGACACTACGCAAACTACAACTACTGACAACAACGGAATATACAATTTTCCCGTAACTGCGGGTAATTACCGAGTTATTGTTGATAATCCCCCCGCTGGTTTAACGCCAACTCAAACGCCTCCACAAACCATTGTTGTCGCAGCAGGTGAGAATTTTGATACTGCTGATTTTGGTTTTTCACCACAGGAAACGGGTAGTATTGGCGATACGGTTTATACAGATCAAAATAGTAATAACGTCCAAGATGACGGCGAAGCTGGTAGAGAAGGAGTTACAGTTACTTTAATTAATCCCGGCCCCGACGGTGAATTTGGTACTGGTGACGATATAACTCAAAATACAACTACCAACCAAAACGGTAATTACAGCTTCCCCAATTTACCAGCAGGTAATTATAGAGTTACCACACCAACACCTCAAGATTTCACTGCTACTCAAACCCAACCTGATGTAGTTGAGTTACAGCCAGGTCAAAATATCGATACGGTTGACTTCGGTTTTGTACCGGAACCACCAGGACAAGGACCAGGTAGCATTGGGGATACGGTTTACAACGATACCAACCGCAATAACCAACAAGATGATGGTGAAACTGGTATTCCTGGAGCGACAGTTACTTTAACCAATCCTGGTGGAGATGGTGAATTTGGTACTCCAGACGATACAACACAAACCACAACTACCAATGACAACGGTAATTACAGTTTCCCCAATCTACCTGCGGGTAATTATCGAGTTACTACCACCACACCTGATGGTTTAACTCCCACTCAAATACCAGCGGATACGGTTGCTTTAGCAGAAAATCAAATTTTAGATACCGTTGATTTCGGTTTTGCACCGCAACAAGAGGGAACGGGTTCTCTTGGCGATACGGTTTACAGCGATACCAACAGTAACAACACTCAAGACGATGGTGAAGCTGGTATTCCTGGAGTGACGGTTACTTTAACTGGTCCGGGTCCCGACGGTCAGTTGGATACCGATGATGATACAACTCAAACCACAACTACTGATAATAATGGGGTATATGGATTTACTAACTTACCACCGGCGAATTACAGAATTACGACTACCACACCCGAAGGTTTAACACCAACTCAAACCCAAACCGATATAATTAATCTGCAAGGCGGTCAAGATATTGATACGATTGACTTTGGTTTTGCAGGACAGCAGCAACAAGCTACGGGTTCTCTTGGTGACACCGTTTACAACGATTTGAACAATAACGGTCAACAAGATCAAGGTGAACCTGGAATAGCTGGTGTAATTGTCAACTATGCCGGAACCGGGCCAGACGGCGTATTTGGCGAAAGTTTAACTGATGACGATACTAGCGGTAATACTAGAACCGATGCAAACGGTAGATATACCTTCCCCAACTTACCTGCGGGAACTTATCGAGTTACTATTAACGACCAATCTCAGCAACCAATTCGGGGATTAAGTCAAACCCAGACTCCTAATAACCCGATCGCATTGGGTGAAGGTGAAAATATAGATACTGCTGATTTTGGCTATACACAACCGACGGGTACAATTGGCGATACAGTTTATCGAGATAACAACAGTGACGGTACTCAAAACGAAGGAGAACCGGGAATTCCGAACATTGAAGTTACTTTAGTTAATCCAGGTCCCGACGGTCAACTTGGTACTCCTGACGATACAACTCAAAATACCACTACCAACGAACAAGGTATTTATAGTTTCCCCAACGTTCCTACTGGCAACTACCAAGTTGTTGTTAATAATCCTCCCGAGGGTTTAAGCCCCACTCAAACACCGCCAAGTAATATTTCTTTACAACCAGGTCAAAACTTCGATACTGCTGACTTTGGTTTCTCACCGGAACAGGTAGGTACAATCGGAGATTTAGTTTTCTTTGATAATGACGGAGATAGTACCCCCGATGGTGATGAAAGCGGAATCTCTGGAATTACTTTGGTTCTGCGAGACGGAGACGGAAATGAAGTCGCGACAACTAACACAGCAGAAGACGGTTCCTACAGCTTTGTTGCACCTCCAGGAACCTACACCGTTACTGTTGGCAATCCTCCTCAAGGTTTGAATCCAACTTTGACCCAACCGAACCCAGTTAACTTAGAAGCCGGTCAAAATATCGATACAGTTGACTTTGGTTTCCAACCACCACAGAACGGTTCAATTGGCGATACTGTTTTTGCAGACGAAAACGGTAACGGTACCCAAGATGCAGGAGAACCCGGAGTTAGCGGTGTTGTAGTCAGATTAATTCGTCCCGGACAAGATGGTGTTTTCGGTACTACCGACGACCAAATTGACGAGCAACGTACCGACAACACCGAAACCGTCGCTTTTAACGAAAACACCCCTGGTCAATACACCTTTGACAATCTTCCACCAGGAGATTATCAAGTACAAATGGTACTTCCCGATGGTAGTATTTTGACAACAGGTGCCAATCCAATTTCAGTAGATTTACAGCCAAGTCAAAACTTAGACAGTGCTGATTTCGGTATTAGAATGACCGGATTTGGAGGCGATAATCCCGGCTCAATCGGTGATGAAGTATTCAACGATACGGACGGTGATGGTGTAAGAGACGAAGGTGAACCTGGAGTTCCCAACGTTCCGGTAGTCTTAACTGAACCCGGACCCGATGGTCAATTAGATACTCCCGACGATACAACTCAAACAACTACCACCAACGAACAAGGTAATTACACCTTTGACAATCTGCCAGCAGGACCTTACAGAGTTTCCGTAACTCCTCCTCTAAACTTACCCGAAGTAACTAATCCCGGTGGCTCCCAAATTGAAAGGGATTTACAGCCGGGACAAAACTTAGATAACGTTGACTTCGGTTTGCGCGGCCCGAGTGGTGGTTCTATCGGCGATACCGTGTTCAACGATACGGACGGTAATGGAGTTCAAAACTTTACCGATAGTAATAACAACGGTGTTAAAGATGCAAACGAAGAAGGTGAAGAAGGAATTCCTGGAGTTCAAGTAACTTTGAGAGATTCCGACGGTAATACAGTTGCCACAACAACCACCAACGACAACGGTAACTATGTCTTTAACGGTTTACCTTTAGCTAACTACACCGTAGAAGCTACAAGACCTACCGACTTCAGCGCAACCACCGAAACCACATTATCGGCTCAGTTAACCGAAGCTAATCCCAGCACAAACGAAGTTGACTTTGGTTTCCGTCCCGGTCTTTTGGCAGCATCCGGCCCAACAAACTTACGTTTAGTCAAGCGGATTACCAACGTATTGAGAGGAAATACACCTATAAGCGGTGTTGCCTTCAACCAGTTTGAAAATGATTCCAACGATGATAACGACGATGTATTCAATCAATCCCCACAATCTTCACCAGTAGGTATTACTCGCTTAGAAACACCCGTAGTAAGTGGTGACATCGTAGAATACACCATTTACTTCTTAAGCGAAGGTGGGGAAAGCTTGCAAAATGTCAGAGTTTGTGACTTAATTCCTGACGGTACAAGCTTTGTAAACGGTAGTATTGCGGTAAATGGCGGCGGTAACGGTGCAGATAACGGTAATTTCTCATCACCTCTAGCTCCAATACCCGCGAATTTCCAAAATATTTGTCGCAACGGTACTCCTACAAATGGTGCGGTACTTACCAACTTGGGTACTTTACCCGCTGGCGGACAATTTGGATTCGTTCGCTTCCGCGTCAGAGTTAATTAATTTCAACCAAAAATAAGTCTTCCTTAACAACTACAGGGGTGCGGGTTTCCGTCCCTCTTTTTTTTGGGGAGATGGGGGGATGGGGAGACAAGGAGACAAGGGGATAAATATAAAAGCTAACTTTGATTTGGTATACTATCGCACAGCGAGGGAGAATTCATTTATATCTAGGTTTACATCTCAATTCCCAATTCCAATTCCCAATGCCCAATTCCCAATGCCCAATTCCCAATTCCAATTCCCAATTCCCAATTTTGTAATACAAATAAATTCCGTATGATTGGGTATCATAATGAGCGAATTTCGCTCTTATTGATGAGCCTGACATAAATGTGATTGAAATTAATTAATGACAATGTCAATGCTAAAAAAGAAACTAATTAGTTCGGTTGTTCTACCAATTGCGGTGATATTACCTGCTTTTTTCCCTTTGGGTGAAGCAACTGCTCAAAAGCAAGAAAAAATACGTCCGATTTCTTTGTTGAAAGCCAAGTGTGTTAAAAGCGGAATCGGTAGCGCTCGCAAGGAGAAGCGTAATGTTTCTATTGGTAAAGCGGTTTACAACAGTAAATTTTATTTAGGCCCTGGCTATCGTTCTGCTGCTTTAACTTGTAATATCAAGCCTGATGATGATAACCCTCAAAATGTATTTCAAACTTTGAATTTGGGCTTTGGAATGCGCGACAATAATGTAAATAGTCCTAGCGTTCGGGTTCAACTTTACTTGGACGGAAGACCAACTGAAGCTATCACCATTGCACCGACACGAATGGCAAATGTATCGGTTGATGTAAACAATGTGAATAATATCGCGATTGAAGCAACTTGTTCTAGTTCGACTCAATATTGCAGTCGCGTTTACTTTTACGATGCCGATTTGCTACGGAATAATCCGATTACAGTAAATAACAATCCCGCACAATTACGCACCAGAACCACCGCAACCACCAACAAATAACTGATGGTGTCTAATCGCCAAGTTTAATTATTCACATCTTTCACCTCGATCAAAAACCTGGTTTCTTGCCGATCGCAAAACGAAAAAATTGCCTTCCTATCAAGAGAAACTTGGTTTCTTGAGTATTTAGAATTAAAAAACCCGGCTTTTTGAAAAAACTGGGTTTTTTAATTCATATCTTGCACGATAAATAAATATGGTCAAAATTATTACTAGTTATCTGACGAAAGTTTTAACCTACCTAGTATTGCAAGTCTGGGCAGTCGCTACAACTCGCTTGAACCTGAGCAACGCGCTGCTCTCGGGTCTAATGGACTGAAAATATCGCGACGCTTTTAAAATAATTTTTGGGCGTTGCGTTGTTTGTTTTAGTAAGTAATTATTCTTCCTCAGTCATAACTCATAACTCATAACTCATAACTCCCGGCCTCATAACTCCTAACTCTAATTTGTTTCTTCCTCGGCTTGCTCCACTTCTGCTGCATTTATCTGAGGTAAACTTTTTTTGGCATTTTCAGCAGCTTGTTGAAATAAAGGTTCAACTTTTTGTCGCCAATATTTAGTATCCGGTAATTTATCAGGATTCTTTTGATAATCCTGGACTTTATCCCATTTACCTTGAGAAATCGCCGTATTTACGTCGTTAAAGAACATAAAGGCTTTACCCCAATCCCTTTCCCATTGATCGATCATTTCTCGGGCTTGTTTGACATTTTTGTTGTCGGGAGCAAGAGTTTCTATAATGGCGATCGCACCATCTAAGTCTCCGGATTCGTATTTTTCTTTGGCTTTTTCTACAGCTTTATCGTCTTGCTTGGCGTTTTGGGTTGGCTTGATGTTCTCTTCGTTTTTAATAATTGGTTGTGTGGGTACTGGAGTTGCAATCAATCCGCTACCATCAACGGTTTTAACTGCAATACTTTGATCTCGCAGACAAGTTACCCATTCTTCCCCATTTTTAATCACGTCGGAATGCGCCCAAGCGGAATCTCCTGCATTAATTTTGATTTCTACCCAACCTTTTTTTGTCCTTTTACCTGTTACAAAAAATTGAGTGTCTGAGGATACTTTTTTGACA
This sequence comes from Rivularia sp. (in: cyanobacteria), assembly GCA_049649675.1. Lineage (GTDB taxonomy): Bacteria > Cyanobacteriota > Cyanobacteriia > Cyanobacteriales > Nostocaceae > Rivularia. The sequence continues at coordinate 18,726 of JBARZF010000112.1, forward strand.
ATATTATTGGTATAAGTACTTGGCTCGGAGCGAACGTTAGAATTAGCAGCAATCGTTGCAGCACAGTCGGTTTGAGCCGTCGCACTAGAATAATTATTTGCAAAGTTGTTTACATTTTGAACTATGCCAGGAGTTGCAAAAGCAGCACCACCGATTAAACCGAATAAAATTAATATTTGTAAAAAATCGGGACCTTTAGAACCGCGAGGAACCTGATGTTGAGGAACTGCTTGTGTTGGCTGACGCTTATGAGAAGGCGCAACCGCAATAGTCATTACACGGGAATGCTGGGCAGAATGAGATGGAGATTGAGTACGCAGTTGAGGAAATGGTTGGGGTACCAAATCATGCGAAAATGAATTAATCGCGTATAATGCATCGCTTGCACTTTGGTAACGCTCTTTAAAGTGATAGCGCACCATTAAATTGAGTACATCTCCTAATTCCCGGCTTACAGGGACTAAATTTTGCCAGATTAATTCTCCGGTGTAGGGATCTTCCTGTAAATCCATTGGTGCAACTCCGGTAAGCGCCTCAATTGCAATAATTCCCAAGGAATAAATATCGCTATTATGGCGGGGTCTTCCTTGCCCTTGTTCGGTAGGCATATAGCCGGGAGTCCCTATTGCTACGGTAGCGTGAGAATTTTCCATGCCTTGAAACGAACCATTACCGTAAGCTCGTAATTGCTTTACAGCACCAAAATCAACTAAAACTAATCTACCGTCGCTATACCGACGAATAATATTATCTGGTTTAATATCGCGGTGAATTACACCTTGACTGTGAACAAATTCTAAAATGGAGAGAATCGAAACTAACATCATTATGACTTGACTTTCATTCCAACGTTCTCCAGGAACCAATTCGTTAGTCAGCGGATGTCCTTCTATAAATTCTTGTACTAAATAAAAATTTTGATTTTCGACAAAATAAGCCAATAATCTAGGTATTTGGTCGTGATTGCCCAATTTTTCTAGAGTTTCAGCTTCACTTTGAAACAGACGTTTAGCGGTATCAAAAACTTTAGACTCAGTGCTGGTAGGTTTAAGATGCTTTACAACACAAATTGGATTACCCGGTCTTTTGGTATCCTCAGCGATATAATTTTCACCAAACCCACCCGTTGCCAGAACTTTGATAATTTGATAACGATAGTCTAGTAGCTTGCCTATCATGTTCACTCCCAGTGTTAACACCCAACTATTCGAGACGTACTAAATATTTCCATATATACTGCGACCATATCCGCTATCTTGAAAAAAAAGATTCGGATTTAATCCCACTATTTTATTGTCTACACATTGTTAATATCGATTTCAACAATGAAGGTTAACTAACAATGGCACCAAAAATAACAAACTCACTAGCATGGCAGCAGGCGGAACTACTGATGCAACCAACATTCATTCGCGTTGTCGATAACGTTCGTAAGCTACTTGACAATTCTTCCTGGAAAGGAACTTATCATGATGTGCTGACTTGGGCTGCCGGTACGAGTGAGGAAAAGATCGCGATAGTCACTCAATTGGTGCAAGAACTCGAAACCGCAACGCCCGAACAAGGGTCACAAATAAGAGAAACATTGGCAAAACTGCCAACGCCCCATCCAGGATATCATCTGTGCTTGCAGCGTCAAGAGCAGCAAGTAAATGTGGATTTATGGGAGTTATGCTATCAGGTATGTTTTGTTGAATACACCCTCAGTGATGACACAGTTGATATTGATACTAGTTTAATAGATGAAAGCGGTGATGTGGAATGGAATTTGTTAGATAAGAAGGCTATAAGGGTCGTTGAGGCAATGTTTGCTAGTTTACCAAGTTAGGGAATTAGGCATTGGTAATTGGTAATTGGTAATTGGTAATTGGTAATTGGTAAAGATAGTCGGGTTTTTTTGATTTGATTTTTTTAGTAAAAATAGAGAAAACTATCGGATAAATTTATATTTTTTTCTGTATTTCCTGTTACCTGTTGCCTATTAACCCTCATATCAAAATTGCTACTCAAATAAATAAATTTATATTAAGTATTTCTTTAGGATTATTAACGTCATTAAATCTCCAACTTACGACTGAATAAGTAATTTATCAATGTCACCCCAAAGTTGGTGTAATTTTAAAATTACAATTGTTAAATTGATATTGTTCGAGGAGCTGCATTTTTTTTTATAGAGCAGTTTTATTATTAAGTACTGAGGAAATCAATATGAATGAGAATAAGCAACCTTTAGAAAATCAAGAAGAAAATAAAGATTTAAATCAAGAACAGCAAGAACAGAAAAATTCGGAATCAAGTTCTGGTTCCGGTATTGGTGCAGCGGTTGCTGGGGCTGCAATTGGCGGTATCTTAGGCGCTAAAAAAGGTATTGTTGGTGCAGTAGCGGGTGCAGCAGCTGGTGCTATGGCTGGTAAGGGCACATCTGAAGCTGTTGATAGAACTGTAGAAGGTGTTGTTGGTGCGGCTCAAACTGTAGCTGACAGTGCAAGTAATACTATCAATACTGTAGGTAATGCGGTAGAAGAAACAGCCGAGGAAGTTAAGCCTTCTATCAAAGGTGTGGTAGATGAAGTTAAGGATACTGTTGAGCAAACTAAGCCTTCAATTAAAGGTGTAGTAGATGAAGTTAAGGATACTGTTGAGCAAGCTAAGCCTTCTGTAGTTGATACCGCTGAATCAGTTAAGGAGACAGTTCAAGAGTCGAAGCCTTCTGTAGTTAAAGCAGTTAAAGATGTTTCGGAAGAAGCCCAACCTGCCGTAAGAAAAATTTCTGATTCGGTAAAAAGTACCGTTGAAGAAACCAAGCCCGCTATCAAGAGCGCTGCAAATTCCTTGAAAGGTGCGGCTGAAGAAGCTAAACCTGCGATGAGAAGTGTATCGAACTCAGTTCAAGAAGCTGTTGAAGAAGTTAAGCCAGCTGTTAAAGATGCTGCTAGCTCTGCTAAGAGTGCGGTAAATGAAGTTAAAGAAGATGTTAAGCCAGCCGTAAAAGACGCGGCAAACTCTGTAAAGGGTGCGGTTGATGACGCTAAGTCATCTGCTAAGAGTGCTGCTGATTCTGCTAAGAAAGCTGGTGCAGAACTTAAATCTACTGCAAAAGACGCTGCTGATTCTGCAAAGAAAGCAGGTGAAAATCTTAAGTCTTCCGCTAAGGATGCTACTGATTCTGCGAAGAAAGCAGGTGAAGAGGTTAAGTCTTCTGCTCAAGATGCAGCAAATAAAGCTAAGAAAGCCGGTGAGAATGTCAAGACTTCAGCACAAGACGCGGCAAAATCCGTGAAGAATGCAGCTAAAGATAATAACTCTCCTTCTGTAGGTAAAGAGGAAGTTATGGTTAAAACAGATTTAGAAATGAATGCTCGTGAAGCTGGTTTGCATGAAACAGAAGCTCCAAGAGTCGAAATTAAGGATACAAGAACTGATATATAGTAATATTTACTGCCTTTAAAAGCGTAAAATACATATGAAAGAAGGGTGAATTATAATACGGTTCGCTCTTTTTCATTTATACAATGTTTATCCAAGTTATCTATAATGTTGCCAAAAATCAGATCCCTTTAACCTCCCTTAAGAAAGGGGAGGCTTTTTAATGCAGATAAAATCAAACAATATTATTTGATAAAATTTCTTAGGCTTTTAAATCAGTTATTCTACAAGAAATCCAAAATCTAAAATCCAAAATTATTATGTCCGCATCAGTTATTCAAACAGTAGAAACAAAAGTTGCTGTGTACGATCGCAGTCACTGGGGACGTATTAAGGTATCAGATAATGACCGTTTGCGTTTTTTACACAATCAAAGTACAAACGATTTTGAAAGTCTCAAATCGGGGCAGGGATGCGATACGGTTTTTGTAACTTCTACTGCTCGCACTATCGATTTAGCGAGTGCTTATGTTACCGATGATGCAGTAGTGTTACTGATTTCTCCCAATCGTCGCGAGTATCTTATGCAATGGTTGGATAAGTATATATTTTTTGCCGATAAAGTTAAATTAACCGATTTAACCGATCGAACCGTAAGTTTTAGTATTATCGGTTCTCAAAGCGATGCTGTTGTAGAAAAATTGGGTGCTGACGAAATTATCGGTAAACAGATAGGAACTCACATTCCCATTCCTAATTTAGAAGGAGATACAGAAAATATTATCGCGGTTGGTAGCGGTTTAGCTTCACCTGGATATACGTTAATTTTAAATGCGAATCAAAAGGAAAAAATTTGGTCAAAAATTATCGAAGCTGGTGCGGTTGAAATCCAAGATAACGATTGGGAAATGTTACGAATATTACAAGGAAGACCGCAGCCAGAAAGCGAATTAACCGATGATTATAATCCTTTAGAAGTCGGTTTATGGCAAACAGTTTCTTTTGACAAAGGTTGCTATATCGGACAAGAAACCATTGCGAGATTAAATACTTACAAAGGTGTAAAACAAAATTTGTGGGGAATTCGTTTAAATGCTGTTGCTGAAGTAGGAACGGTAATTACAGTAGGTGATGAAAAAGTAGGAAAACTTACAAGCTGCACTCAAGATGATAATAATTATTTTGGATTGGGCTACATTCGCACAAAAGCCGGTGGTGTCGGTTTAAAAGTGAAAGTAGGAGAAACGGAAGGAGAAGTGGTGTCAATTCCGTTTGTTTCTCACGAATACCCGCAAAACAGTTAGCAGTGAGCAGTTAGCAGTGAGCAGTTAGGAATTATAGTCATTCCAATTAATTTCCGTAGTGCGAGCATCTTGC
>JBARZF010000113.1:0-12808 GCA_049649675.1 Rivularia sp. (in: cyanobacteria)
TAGGAGATACGGTAAGAGAAAGCATGATAGCTAATGGAATGCCGCCGGAAAAAGTGGTTAAATTGCACAACGGTTACAATCGCCTGTTTATGGAAAGACATCCAGAAGCAGCAGCAGAATGGCGTAAGAAACTACTAAAAAATGGCAGAGAAAAATTAGTAGTTTATGCTGGTGCATTAAAACATTTTAAAGGAATCAACATCTTAATTGATGTAGCAAAAAATTTACCTGACGTTCAATTTGGATCTGCGTGAGGTAAGGAAGACCAGGTAATACACTATCAGCAATTAGCCCAAGAAAAGCAAGTTGATAATATTACCTTTCTCGGCTTTATTTTACAACAAGAATTAGCATCATTATTACAAGCAGCCGATATTTTAGCTCATCCCCACTGCTCCGGAAAAGCAGCAACCTTTACTTCTCCCTTAAAGCTATTTGATTATTTTGCTTCGGGAACACCCATCGTAGCTACAACAATTCCTTCCCTAACCGAATTTGAAAACACCAAGGCGATCGCCGCATGGTGCAATCCCGATAGCGCAACCGAATTTACCGCATCAATAGCCAAAGTTTTAGAAACACATCCCCAAAAAATCAATGGTTATTCCGATAGCATCGATTTTGTCAAACAATTTTCCTGGGAAAATCGAGCCGCTAAAATTCTCAGCTACGTCGATGAATCTTTACTACCAGATAAGAGTTAGTGGTTAGTGGTTAGTAAAATAACTATCAACTATCAACCATCAACTATCAACCATCAACTATCAATCAATATATGAAAACAAATAAAATCAAAATCGGCATGATGAGTAGCTATGGCGCTCTAGACAACAGAAGCGATTGGCTGTGGCAACAAACTCCCGGTCATTTTGGTGTTTGGGATAACATTCAACTGATTTCAACACATCCGAAACCGGATTTTCTGTTGATGTACAATTACACGAGTTTTCCTACACCACCACACAAACATTTATTGTTTTGGAAAAATAAACAGCCACAAGCAAAATATCAACAGGCGCAGCAAACTTTTAAAGAAAAACTTCGCGGAATGCCTAAAGAAAAGGTAATTTATCTGTTGCGCGAACCACCTTTAGAAGAAGTTGTTGAAACTAATAAAAGGTCTTATCAACTAGCTCAAAATTACTGTAGTTACGTTTCAGGCCCCGACGATTTCGCACCCAATCCTGATTATATGCCTGCAATTTGGTATTTATCTAACTCATTTTGCGAGTTAAATGAAATGCCGCCACCAATGAAAGATAGACCTTTAAGTTGGGTGACATCTGGTATTAATCGCACTGAAAATCATCGCAAACGTTTAGCATTTTTGAAAATGCTGCGAGATGAAGAATTAGAATTTGATTTATACGGACGCGGTTTACCAGATTGGTCAAAAGGAAACGGACAACTTAGTAATAAATGGTATGGTATGGCACCTTACTATTACAACTTATCAGTTGAGAATTACGCCGACAATGATTGGTACGTCAGCGAAAAACTTTGGGATGCTCTACTCGCTTGGTGTTTACCTATATATTATGGTGGCCCTGCTGCCGATAAATTATTACCTCCCGGTAGCTTTTTAAGATTACCAAGTATGGATGAGAAAGGGTTAGCTTATATCAAAGAAGTTACATCCACACCAGATGCTTGGCATGAAGCCAAAGAGGCGATCGCCGAAGCCAGACAGATTATTTTACATAAACTCAACTTAATCTCGTGGCTTTCGGATTATGTCAAGAATTTTTAAGGCAGTAGGGAATAGGAAATAGGGAGTAGGGGAGACAGTGAAAATTTAAACCTTTAACCTTTAACCTGTGACCTTTGACCTTTTTTTTATTTTATGGAGGTTTGAATGACTGAAGGACTCTACATACTTGCAAACGATGTAGTATACGACCAATTAGTAGCTTTGCTCAATTCAATTGAGGTTAATGCTGGTAAATATCCTGTTTCTATTATTCCTTATAATGACCAATTAGAAAAAGTCCGAGAGGAAGTAAAACATAGAAGCAACGTTGAAATATTTGCAGATAAGCAAGCAATTAAGTTATGGCAGGATTTTTCAACAGAAGTTTGGCAAGCACATCCTGATGCTTTTAAAGAATGGCAAGAAAAAGGAGTGTCCGGATTATATCGTGGTGGAACCCATCATCGATTTGCTGGTTTTGAAGGTGCTTTCGATAAGTTCATATATATAGATGCTGATGTTCTGATAATTAATTCGTTAGATTACATATTCGAGCAGCTAAATCAAAATGACTTTGTTGTTTATGATTTTCAGCATAAAGACTTGAGTCACGTCTACGATGTTAATTCCGATCGGCTACTAAATGTTTTCCCGCAATCTCGGCTTGATAATGAAATATTTTGTTCTGGCTTTTACGGTACAAAAAAACATTTATTCGATGTAGAAAGACGGAATTACCTATTATCGCAATTGCAAGCAGGAGAAGCAGAAATATTATACAAAAATGCTCCCGATCAAACCATTCTTAACTATATGGTAATGCGGTCAGAAGTTTCTAGCTATAATTTTTCTTGGAATTTACCACAAAGCGAAATTACCGGATGTTGCGTGACTTCACCTCACTTTGAAGAGCGCGATAATTTGGTATATGACAAAGATAATCGCTTAACTTATCTGCACTATATCGGCTTATCTTCTAAATTCTTCGAGCGGGTTTGTAGTGGAGAAAATATTGATTTCCCTTACCGTGAAACCTTTTTGCATTACCGCTATCTACACGAACCAGATAAGCGACCAAAATTTACCACCAAACCCATAGCTTACAACGCATCACCAAGTTTAAGCACGCGAGTATTAAAAAAATTAGGAATAAAAACTGGAGCATAAATCATGACTAAAGGAATTTATATAATCGCCAATGATAAGGTGACAGATCACGCTATTGCTTTACTAAATAGCATTCGTCTCCACGATAAAGAAACTCCCATTGTGATGATTCCCTATGATGATAATTATCACAAAATTGCTGACACTCTCGGTAAACATTATGGAGTGGGAGTTTACGAAGATTTAGAATTTATTGACCGTTTATCTAATAAATTGTACGAAACATTCGGTGGTAAATTCTTTGCTCGTCCCAATCAATTCCGCAAACAAGCCTGTTGGTTTGGCCCCTTCGATGAGTTTTTGTATATAGATACAGATATTGTCGTCTTTGAAAAAATTATCGATAATCTTAACTACTTACAAAATACCGACTTTATTTGCTGCGATTATCAACATTTAGGTGGAATAAGAAACGTATTTAGTTCCACAGTCTTAGAAGAAAAAGTATTTAGTGAAAGCGAAGTCAAAGACATATTTAATGGTGGCTTTTGGGGTTCCAAGAAAAACCTGATATCCGAACAGGATTTATACGAAACCTTCGCAGAATGTGCCCAACATCCAGAATACTTTGATTTCTCCGAAAAAACATCCGATCAACCAATCATCAACTATATGTTGCTCAAGCGGATTCCCAACCGTTTCAACATAGTTAATAGAGAAGGTAAAGCACCAGGGAACTGGGGAGGAACATCTCACTTCTTACATGAAGGAAATAAATTAATCGATCCAACAGTCAACCAACCTTTACAGTATTTGCATTGGGCAGGTATTCGCATCGAGCCAGGTTGTCCTTACTGGGATATTTGGGAACATTACCGCAACTTGAACCCACAATTACCGCCACCAGTTTTTCCAGAGAAACCCAAGCAAACCAGTTGGCAAAAAACTATGAATGAAGCTAAAAGTTTTTTACATTCTTTGAAGAAGTAAATAATTAACAATTAGATGTTTTTTTTGAGTTAGATTATTTATCTAACTCTTTTTTAATAAAAAAGCTTATTTTGTAGCGAAAGACAGTACACCATAACAACTGTCAAAAGATTAAAATTTACCATAAATGAAAAACTATAAACTTGTGTAGAGACGTAGCAATGCTACGCCTCAAATAGCTTGATTATTTACTCTTGAAGACTGGAGTTATGCCTGAGAAAAAACCTCAATCTTAACAACCGATAAAAGAATACAGATTTTTGGGTAATCTTATCAAGAATTTTTTTAGCAATTGAACGTTTCGGATATTCAATTTGCTTGTGCATCTCGAAGTACATCTGTTTCTCTGCGAGATTTGACTGTCCCGATTTTACTCTTACTTGCTCGATGTTATCTTTGAAAAACGGAAATCTATCTTCAGAATCATATCTGATTGGTAAACCTGCTTTGGCAGCAGCTAATCCCATCACATTACCTTCTCCATCATAAATTCCTTGCATTTCAAAAATGTAAGAAATATCCTGCCAAAATTTAAAAAAAACTTGTTCCTTACCACCTTGTTTCTTAACAGCAAAGATGAATTCGTGGAACCATTTTGTTTCCTCAACATTTATATCTAATTTATTTGCTATTTGCTTTATTAATGGAAAAACAGGACGTTTTTTTGTTTCCACATTATGTTTCAAAATACTGCATCCAGCCCTTGCAGTAATTCCAGGAAGCCATTCTAATTTTTCAGGAACTAAACCGATGATTCGCATATCTGAGTCTAAAAAAACGCATGTGTCAAATCTTTCCAATGACTTTTCAATTACAAAGCGCTTATCATGATACCCTTTGACACTTTGAAGTCTATGCTTTATCCCAATTACATGACTATACTCTTGAAAATCAGCAGGTTCATCTGTTAGAACTACGAAACTCACATGAGGTGCATTTTCTTGAATATCTTTTGCAAGTATTTTTGCATGAGTACGATACCTTTTTCCTACTGCTAAAGTACAAAAACAATAATCTTCGCTCATAACTACCTATTTTTATAAAATATAAATTCCACTAACCAAAAATGTATAAATCCAAGGTAATTGCTCAAAATAATCTGTTGATATTCTAGAATTACTAAATTTACGATTCAAACAACCCATTTTTAACATCTTGTTGAAACTGATGAAGCTTTTCTTCAAGTTGTTGTGTTAAATTTTCAATGCGCGAATCCTCGCTTAAATAAGAAGGCTGACTTATCGCAACCTGCTTTAATGCTTGACTAGCTTGACGCTGCCTAATTTTGTCTCTAATTAAACGAATTGGAGTTAATAAATCCTGTTTTTCTCTTGGATTTTGCAGTCTCTCAATATAGTTAGGCTTGTATTCAATACCAATCGACGAACACCAATCCTGCCATTTGAAAGAGAGAATAGTTGAATTTGTGACAATTGGTATCCAAGGTACCCGAAGTGCATCAGCAACTATCGCACCATGCATAGCTTCAGTTAACAAAACTTCTGTTTCGCTTATGGCTGATAAAATTTCTTCTACAGTGCATCTTGGATCTATATAACCATAGCCTAATTCTTTACAAGCAAGTTCCCATCCTTTACCTGCAAGTTCGTAATGAGGCATGTAAGAAAAGCGATAATTTTTTTTAGCCGTACTATTGTTATATGCTCTGCGAATTAAAACGGCTCCATCAGTGACTCCGAGGTTCTCTTCAACTCCCAAGGCTTTTGCTGAAAGGGAGCCTCGCAAGCAGTAAATTTTGTAGGATTCGTCAAGTTTTACCTCTGTACTCTTACCATAGCCTACTCCCGTGCCGAAAATTACTGTTTTAATAGCATGACGAGTGCGGTAAGGTAATCCATCATTGATTAAGCTACCAATGCCAACGAAAGCTACGCTCTGATCATTATCCAAAACTCCTGGAATCAATCTATCCCATATCCAGGGATTAAGATCGTCCCCGAAGTTTCTCTCTCCATTCGGTAATTTGTAGTATGATAATTTCATTAAACTATAATCTCCACTTTTATACGCTTAAAAAAACGTATATTTAATAATAGGAACTGTGTATACATTATCTTGTAGATCATAGCCAGATATCTTCCGTGTATTAACCTAATTTATTGCAACAATACTTGTCTTTTTAGGTAGAAGTTATAGTAATTTAGATTATAAAGGTATTTTGTATGCTCGAAATACAATGCCATGAAATCACATCAAAACTACTGCGATTTAGCCGTAACTTTTGCTTATAAAAATATGAAATACCTACCTTTAATTTATGCAAATATTCTCTCTACAAAAAATTGTGTCTTTGCAGGATTAAAGTGCTTGTTAAAGTTTTGAGAAAAGGGAGATTCGGGCAATTCCAGTGTCTGCAAATTTTTCCGATAATTTTCTTGATAATAACCATACAAAAAATATTCGCCGTTCATAAATTGCTTTCTAAAAAACAACTTACAAACGGCGAACAATTCACTTCAAACTGATTAATTCTAACTAAAAGAATCTAAATCCAAAGATTGAAATCCTCGGCTTTCAGCATAAGTCATCATGCTTCCTAGTTGAAAAGCAGTTAATATACAAGTTAAAAGAGTAATTGGTAAACCAATTGCTAAAGCTAGCCAATTTGGAAAACCAAATATTGCTAAACCCGAACAAAGAAATAAACCAATACCGATTGTAATACCGATAAATGGTACAACCAACTGTTTATTGGAGAAACGAGGAGCAGAATTTTCAGCACCCTTTTTACGCCATGTTTTTGAAATTACTTTTAAAGTTCCGCCTAATGCAGCACCGGAAGTTACGGCGATAAAAAATCCCAAAACTAAAATTAAATACGGGGGATCTGAAGGATAATAATACATGAAAACTCCTAATTTATATACTGCCTTCTAAGAGGTTGTTTAATAAGTATTGCATTTTACTTGAAATTTCGTAAACCTAACCCCTTCCCTATTACAATGCTATTCCCATAAATGTAGAGACGCGATATATCTCGTCTCTACAAGGTAGTTCGCTGGTAAACGAGGGTCATTTATTCACCGAACTTGAGGTGCCCCCCAGGGGGTAATATCGCTGCAACTCTCTCTCTGGAAAACTGAGTCAAAACTCCAAAAGCCGCACCTAATAAGCGAGATGGGTTTAAATCGTCTTTGACCATATTCCACAAGCGCTGCACTTCTTGGGCGTGTAAGCGGTCATCTTCAGTGAGAGCTAATACCAACTGCTGCTGAAGAAACTTACCTTCATCGCTCAGTAAATACTGCAAACCCATTTGTGCTGTGGGTAATAAATCAAAATTGTTGTCGGTACGCGCGATCGCAATCATATTTTCCAATCGTTCCCATTGGAATGTACCATCTTTAAACAATACGTTAATCAATCTTCGTCGCAGTTGGGCAGATTCACCCGTGAGCAATCGCCGCGCTACGTAAGGATACGCAACTTCTAAAATTTTGAAGTTAGGATTTAACGATAGTGCGATACCTTCTTGAGTCACCAAGGAACGAATAATTAAAGCAAATTTGGCGGGGACTCGGAAAGGATAATCGTACATGAGTTTAGAAAACTCATCTGTTATTGTCTTGAAGTTGAAGTCGCCGACATTGCGATTAATTGCATCTCCGAGTAACGCTTCTAAAGCCGGTACAATCGGACGAATATCTGTATCGGTCGTCAGAAAACCCAACTTTACGTAATCGCCTGCTAAGTCGGTATAATCCTTGTTTATCAGATGAACGATCGCATCTACAAGTGTTTCTTTGGTAGTTTCATCAAGCTGATCCATCATACCGAAGTCAATGTAGCCCATGCTACCATCTGGCATGGCAAACAAATTACCGGGATGGGGGTCAGCGTGAAAGAAACCATGCTCCAATAACTGCTGTAAACCTGCGGTTACAGCAATTTGAATAACTGCTTGCGGGTCTAAACCTGCTGCTATGATACTTTCGGTATCGGTCAGCTTAAATCCGTTGAGCCATTCTAAAGTTAAAACGCGAGTTGTAGTGTAGCGCCAGTAAATCGCCGGAACCTTGACGTGGGGGTCGTTGCGAAAGTTAGTAGCGAATCTTTCTGCGTTACGGCCTTCATTTAAATAGTCAATCTCCTCAAATAATTTGGTACCAAACTCATCTACTATTAATGTCAAGTCGTGTCCCAAATTTAAAGGCAACCAAGGAGCCAACCAACCCGCAGCCCAGCGCATTAAATATAAGTCAAGCGAAAGAATCGGACGTAAATTCGGTCGCTGTACTTTTACGGCAACTTCTTCACCCGTATGCAAACGACCGCGATAAACTTGACCTAAACTTGCAGCAGCAACCGGAGCCGGGGAAAATTCGCTAAATATTTCTTTGATGGGATGACCTAACTCGCTTTGAATCTTTCTCAAAGCAATAGCATTGTCAAATGGTGGCAACTGATCTTGTAATTTAATCAGTTCTTCTAGAAAATCTTTGCGGATTAAATCGGGTCTGGTTGATAAAGCTTGACCAACTTTAATAAAGGCAGGACCTAAACGCACCAGAATTTTTCGTAAGTGAATTGCTCGTCTCAGCTTATTGCGTTCGGCTACTCCCTTCCATTCATCCCACTTTAAACCGAAAATAAACCAGACGAAATTCAAGACAATTGTACTTGCACGTCCCCAAGCTAACCAAGGACGCAGCCGATAGAATCGCGCTATTTGACGTGCATCGTACTTACGACTGTTTTGTGTGAGGGTTTGTGAATTCACTTCCCTTTTTTACCTCTTTACCTATGAAAATTGCGATCAAACTCAATGTTTAAAAAAAACCGTTATGGGCACCCATCAGTTAAACAAACTATAAAAATGATGTTTTCCCGTTCAACTTTGTATTTTTTAGCCAAAGTTTATTAAAAGTTACTTTTTATCTCTTATTATTTTATATTACTACATAAAAGTATAAATACTTAGCTAAGTAATCAAAATATTGAATACTATAGAGCCTGTATGTATAAAAGGACTTATTTGCCCGTCGTTCGAGTTGGGCGATCGCGATAATTAGATCGATATCAAGCTTTAATTAGAGAGAATTTGAGGATAAACAACCATTACTGAAGACAAGTCATTTATTTTACTTTGCAATCGACAATAATTAATCAAATTTCAGTAAATACCACGAAATCATTTCGATTCACATTCTGGCAATTAGATTGAGACAAGAGTCTTTAGCATTGAGATTGCAGCGGTTTAAATTGATGTTAAAGTCAGCGCGATTATACAGCTAGAGAGCCTGTTTAAGAGACTTGCGCCTGCTGCTACAATATTCAGGTATTGTAAATGAATCAGATTGATTTATACGCTCAAGCAAAACATCTTCATTTATAATTATGCTTTTTCATAGCTAACAGCGCAAAGTAAATAAATACATATAATCTATAATTTTTCTAAAGGTTTTTTAAGAAAAAGTTAAGAAATAATAGGCAAGTGAAGCTAACGATTGCTATCTAAAGTTTTGAATGTGGCTTATATCATAATGACTATTATTCAAGCAAATGCTTTATTATTTCTTAACTATTTTTCCTGAAAATGTAAATTGATGCGATTGTTTGACTAGGATGAAAAACCTTTCATTTTTAACAAGTACGGCATGCCTGCGTATTTTGGTTATTTTCTTGATTAGTGTAATTATGGCTTTAGCTTGGGGCTGTCCACATAGTTTCGGTAAAACGTCCAAAAGAGACAAGTTTTTGCAGCCCTTTTTGTCTACATCAATTTGGAATATGCCTATAGGCTCCGATGCGCGTTACGTCAAGGCAAATATAGATAAATCCAAACGGGCAGCCGCAGACCAAGAATATTTTTTTCAACTAAAAGATACATACCCGTACCGTGCGGTTTACGCTCCCGGTGCTTGGGGTGAAGGTAGATGTACGGGTACAAAATATATGGATATTGCCTTACCGATTCCCGATAATTTGATCGTTCCAGACGCGACAAAAAAACCATTCCGTACACCAAATAATGCTTCAGCCTTCTTGATGCCAGATGATAGAACATTGGTACAGCTTTCACCCTTAGCTCGTTGCGAAAGACAAGGTTCCGTATACGGTTGGCGATATGAAAACGTAGATATCTATGGAGAAGGTATAGGAGGGGCACACTTTGGTTCTGGGTTATCCTCAATTGGTGGTTCAATTCGTAAAGGCGAACTTACCAACGACAAACCAATTCCTCACGCATTAAAGGTTGTGATTTGGGCAGAAAAATATCTGTTTTACGACGACAACATACGCGGATATCGCTGGCCAGCAAGTCAGGCGGATAGTTATGCAGCAGAACGTTACGGTGGTAGCAATCATGCTTTAGTACAGGGTTCATTGCTAGCAATTAAACCAGAAACCACAAAAGAAAGTCTTAAATTACAAACACCAGCGGGTAAAAAGTTATTTAATGCCTTGCAAAATTACGGTGCTTATGTCGTAGAAGATTCAAGTTGGGATGCTCATTACTTTGCAGTAGAAAAAGGAGTTCCCGAAGAGTTTCGTCAAAAGTACGGTTATGACTTTGAAACTAGAAGCGGCGAGTTTTACGATGATTTCATGAAACTGTTTGAGGCATTATACATTGTTGATAATAATAGTCCCAATACTATTGGTGGTGGTGGAATTCCTCGTGTTGAACTTGCGCCGCCCATTGGGAATTAGAAGGTTCTACGTGCCGCGATTTATCGCTCTAAAGACTAAAGTTTAGTTTGTAGGTTGGGTTGAGGAACGAAACCCAACAAAGTCGAGAAATCTAAACCAAAAAATTCACCTGCATAAATGTTGGGTTACGACGCATATAAAATCCTCTAGAGACCATAAATATGATTTGTGCGTCTAACCCAACCTACAATTGGACTATTTCAGTATATTTTTTCTATTATGTACTTTTTATTTGAGTAATTCTAGGTAATTTTCCTAATTTTATTCCCAACATCAAGAGATTGCAAATTGTAAGTTTTGAGGATGACATTTCTTCGTAAGTGGAAATACTATATAAATATGGTTGAGCCAAGAAAGACAAACAGAGATTCAACCGCCGCTAAGTAAAAAACCGCAATTGAAAGGAGATGAATTAAAGAAAAACAAATAACCCTTTTACATTAATATTTAATATTTTAAGTTTTGATTTCCTTCTCTTTATTAACTTTGAGTAGATGGGTAACTAATTGCAGCAATTAGGTACTCTCATCTACTCATTTTTTTTGTTTGATTATTTATTAAATAGCGTTTATAGATTGGGTTAAGAAACCGGAACAATCGATTTAATATGCTGCTGTATTCGTTCAAGTTCCTGACGCTTTTGAGAAATCCATGCTTTATCGGCAAGACGTTCTTCTATTGTTTCTGAGGAAACGTTTTCTTGCTGTTCTAAAAGGTTTTCGTAGAGTGAAATAGCTTGAGCGATTATTTTACTAACTGACTCAACTTTGCTATCAAAAACTTTTTCAATAATTTCGTTAATCTTATTATCAAGCTTGTCTACAGAATCATCAAACTTTTTAAGTCCTTCCTCTAATATTTTTTGCTTAATTTTATCATGCAATCCATCCATATCAAGCATTCCCAAACCAAAAGAACCTGCAATCGTAGCTGCAACGCTGGCTACAATAACTGCGATAAAACCAACTCCGGTAAATACTAATAACCCAGCAGCTAAAGCTCCACCTATTCCGATTCCACCGCCAATTCCCATAAATCCCTTAAAATCATCGTTGATACCATCAATAGATAATTGCATCTGGGAGCTAAAATTTGAATGTACCTGTATATCTAAATTTTTAAAATCTGCTTGAATTGTATCTAATTCATGCTTAATATTGGCATCTAAAAATTTTATATAGTTTTGCAGAATTATATCTTTGAGAACTTTAGTTCCCCACTCATCTATTTCTAATGATAAATCTCGGATAAATTGATTTGTATAGTCTTTAATCAATTGATCTTGACTCCAAACGGGGCTGTGTTCCGAGTGCCAAGATTTGCTTTTTTCAGATATGCGATCGCGCAATTCTTTATGCCATCTTTGACGATATTCCATTGCTTTTTTATATGCCTCTTTTTTAAGGGTTTTGGCAAGGGTATATATTTTGATATCGCGTCCGCTAATTTCACCAATTTGTTCGATTATTTCTTGTTTATCGGTTTCTGAAATCTTAATTTTTCCTTCGATAGTATTTTGTGCTTGACTTAAGACTTTATCGCATTTTTGATTGAATGTATCGAGAATTAGATTTAACCGTTTTAACTTGATTTCACCGCGTTCAAATCTTAAAAATTTTTCTATCGATGAAACAAAATAATTAAAATCTTCTAAATATCCATCTTTTGATCCTTTGATGATTGCATCAAGTGCGGCTTGAGCGGAAATGAAGTGAACGCGATTTTTTCCGGCAATTAGTGGATTATCAGCTTGAACAAACCTTGTAATCCGTTGTTGAATTTGTTCTTTACCTTTTGCTGTACGAATTAAATCTATAAAATTGCAAGCGATAAATAAGTTATCTGCGGGTTCGTCATCTTTACCGCCGTTAAGATAAACTCTTATTTCATGTAATAAATCTCTTTCTCCCTGTGTCAAAGGGCGTGAAGCGTTAGTCAGAAAAATTGCAGCATCGGTATTTTTTAGTAATTTTTGAGTGATTGCAGTCCGTTGAGGATGTTCGTTTAACCCTGGAGAATCAACAATTTCTACACCGCTTTTACATAATTCTAAATCTGGATGCTCAAAAATAATTTCTTCAATTTCAGATTGAGCTAATTCATCGCTCAAGCAATCAATGGCTGCATCTTCAGAAAGACTTGCTTTTTGTTGGTAAGCATCAAATGATATTTCTTCTTCTCTACCATCTTTATAAATACAAATTACTCGCTTTTGTTTGCCATATTTTAAAACTGTAACTGCTCCACTACAGGGAATCTCTCGTGCTGGTTGGATTTCTTCACCTAACAAGGCGTTAAGTAAAGTTGATTTACCTTGACTAAATTCACCTACTACTGCAAGCCGAA
>JBARZF010000114.1:0-18927 GCA_049649675.1 Rivularia sp. (in: cyanobacteria)
AATTGCTGCCATTAGTATTAGGATTAATTGCTAGCGGCTATTGTTTTGCTTTTTGTCTGCAAATCATACCGTTGCCAATGACCGCATTTATGGCAACTTTAATGTTTAATCAAAATATTTGGAGGAAGGATGATTTAGTTTCTGCTACACCCAGAGCATTTATATACCCTTTATTTTTAGCTTTTTTATTTTATTTGTGTCGCAAATCTTTATTTCCCTGTTTAATTACAATCCTACTTTTAGGATTTTTCTATCCTCAATATGTGTTTATCTGCGCGGGTATTTTAGTTATCCGATTGTGGGATTTCTCTAGTGGAATTCGCTTGTCACAACAAAAGTATAATTATATTTTCTGTGCTGCTGGCTTAGGAATAGCTTTTTTAGTGTTGCTACCCTATGCTTTAAAATCATCTGAATACGCACCAATAATTAGTGTTGAGAGGGCAAAGCAATTACCTGAATTTTATCCCAAAGGAAGAAGCTCTTTTTTCAATGATAATACGTTTGACTACTTTTTGAGCGGACGTAGCGGAATCCTTCCAAAGAACTTATTTATTCCCGCAACTTATTATTTTGGTTTACTATTACCTGTTTTAATGCGGTTTCGTTCCAGGTTTTCTTTGCTGCCAAAAGTAACTGAGGAGATAAAAATATTGCCTCAAATGTTATTGGCAGCTATGGGAATGTTTGTGGCTGCTCATCTTTTTCTATTCAGACTTCATCTTCCCAGCCGCTATATGGAACATAACTTGCGAATTGTCTTCTGTATATCGGCAGCTATTACTTTAACAGCTATTTTAAAAGCTCTTTTTTCTATTAATTACAGACAAAACAAATTTTATCAGATATTCATCAAATTATTTACTTTATTGTTTACAGCTTTGATTTCGGTAATGCTAATATTTTACTATCCATTATTTATAAAAAACTTTCCTAAAACTGCTTATCAGATTGGAGAATATCCAGCTTTATATCAATTTTTTCAGCAACAGCCAAAAAATATTCTTATTGCTTCAATAAGTGAAGAAGTTAATTATTTACCTACATTTTCGCAACGTTCGATTTTGATAGGTAGAGAATATGCAATTCCCTATCACTTTGGTTATTACACTAAATTTCGTCAGCGAGTCGTAGATTTAACTCAAGCTCAATATAGTCAAAGTTTAGAAGACTTAAAAACTTTTATTCAAAAATATCAAGTGGATTTCTGGTTGTTAGATTCTGGAGCCTTCACACCAGAATACATCCAAAAGAATTCTTTACTCAAACAATATTATCGAAGCAATCTTAACCAAGATAAATTAGTCAAAATAACCAAAGATATATTCCAAAGTTTGCAGCAAGGAAACGTTCCAGCCCTATCAAAAACCATACCAAGTTGCACCGCCGCAAAAATTAAACAATATACAGTGCTAGATGCGAAATGTATCCTTAATACAGTGAGCAGTGAACAGTTATCAGTTAGCAGTTATTAGGTTAAAGGTTAAAATTCCCCCCATCACCCCATCACTCCATCCCTACTCTTCAACCCCCAGACAATCTATAGTAAAGTTGTCTGTTAATAATTAATAAAAATTGTGAAAGCTATTACTCTTATCGGTTCTACTGGTTCTATCGGTACTCAAACTTTAGATATTGTTGCTCAAAACCCCGAACAGTTTCAAATTGTCGGATTAGCAGCAGGGCGCAACGTAGAACTGTTAGCATCCCAGATTAGACAGTTTCGACCGAATATAGTCGCAATTTCCGATGAAGGTAAATTAGCAGAACTTAAAGAGGCAATAAAAGACGTAGAGCCTCAACCAACTTTACTATCGGGAGAAACTGGGGTTATCGAAGTTGCTCGTTATGCAGAAGCTGAAACTGTAGTTACTGGTATTGTCGGTTGTGCTGGATTGTTACCTACTATCGCTGCCATCGAAGCAGGTAAAGATATTGCTTTAGCGAATAAAGAAACTTTAATTGCTGGCGCACCAGTAGTTTTACCCTTAATTGAAAAACACGGTGTAAAACTTTTACCCGCAGATTCCGAGCATTCCGCAATCTTTCAATGTCTGCAAGGTATCCCTGAAGCAGGTTTACGCAAGATTATACTTACAGCCTCTGGTGGTGCTTTCCGTGATTGGGATGTAGCAAAATTAGCCGAAGTTACGGTTGCCGATGCTTTGAAACATCCTAATTGGTCGATGGGACGTAAAATTACTGTAGATTCGGCAACTTTAATGAATAAAGGTTTGGAAGTAATTGAAGCGCACTTCCTGTTTGGATTAGATTACGACGATATTGAAATAGTTATTCATCCCCAAAGCATTATTCATTCGCTGATTGAATTGCAAGATACCTCAGTTTTAGCTCAACTGGGCTGGGCGGATATGCGGCTACCTCTGCTGTATGCTTTATCTTATCCAGAACGTATTTACACCGATTGGGAACGCTTAGATTTAGTTAAAGCAGGCTCCTTAACATTCCGAGAACCCAATCATCAGAAATACCCCTGCATGAATCTAGCTTACGCCGTCGGAAAAGCCGGTGGTTCAATGCCAGCAGTTTTAAACGCAGCCAACGAACAAGTCGTAGCCTTATTTTTAGAAGAAAAAATTCACTTTTTAGATATTCCTAAATGCATCGAAAAAGTTTGCGATCGCCATTCAGGGCAAAATAATTCAAATCCTAATTTAGATGACATTTTAGCCGCCGATAAATGGGCAAGACAGGAAGCGATCGCGGCTGCCAAGAATTTGCAATCATCTACAGTAGTTTCGATGCGGTAAGGAGATGGGGGAGGGGAGATGGGGGATGGGGGGATGGGGAGACAAGGAGACAAGGGGAAGTTAGGAATTTGAAACTATTTTCCAATCCCCAATCCCCAATCCCCAATTACCAATTACCAATCCCCAATCCCCAATCCCCAATCCCCAATCCCCAATTTCAATTATTTACTTTTTCGATGCAGAAATCCTTGCCAAAACTTCTTTCACCCCAGGAGGTAACTGACGCATTATCTTACCTTTTTCTATATCCTTTGCCACCAAAGTAACCTTGGCGCTGACATATAAATTTTGCCCATCGGTTGATTGAATCGCATAATCCCAGTTGATACGAACACCTGTAACTTCTTCCATACGAGTTTTTACCACTGCTGGCATACCCAATTGAAGCGATCGGTGATAGCGCACTGACATTTCTACTACGGGTAAATCGCAGCCTAAAGCTACTAAATCGGCAAATTCAATCCCAATTGAACGCAAGCATTCTACTCTAGCTTCTTCCATCCAGGCAATATAAGTACCATGCCAAACAATGCCAGCATAATCCGTATGGTGGGGTTGAACTCTGACTGAATATTCAAACCAATTTTCAGATGCGTGTAAATATTGATTGTCGATAGTACCAGTAGGTGGTAGTTGCGGTTGCTGTGATTTTTCTTCGGACATCTTAAAGTTTCTTCGCAGATGCGTGGGTTAACTAACTTTCTGCATAAACAATATCAAGTTTAACGTGAGTCCAATCGATGATTACCGATGTAATTTCTTCTTTCTTACTCCCTACTCCCTACCTAATAGAAAGGCAAAAATAATCAAAAATCAAAATACTCCAAAAATCATATTTGATTTAAAGAGTATTTTAGAATACAATAATTTTGTGTAAATCCAGTTACAAAACCGAGTCACCATTAACACAAGTTACTTTATATGACCACTTTTTTCTGTAATTTTTCGGATATAAGCGCAGTAACTATATCGCCGGTAAAGCGATATTACAATTTGAGTATGCGGCTCGCAAGGATTTCTCTAAGCTAGATATTTTCCTCTTTTAAGGAAAAATATATCTTAAAAATTGCTGAAAAATTGCTGAAAAATTGCTAAAAGGATCTGTCACTTTTTGGATAGGTAAGAATACACAATGAATTATCCTACCTGTAATAGTTGGTAATTATACTTATAAGTGTTTAAGGGCATTGATTTAAATACCCAATATTTTGGTAATCATTGGTAGCCTAATTTAGATTAACCCACATCAAAACTGCAAAGTTTACGTTGTTGAGAAAAATGCTGCTACAAATTTCGTTGTAAAGGAATGAACCGATTAATTTCAAGCCTATGCTCTGCTATTTTGACAAAATACTGCCCTTAACGCAAAAAACTAATGCTCTAAGTAGGACAAGTACAGATATTGTTCAAGTTCAGAAACCAGTCAAAGATTGTAACATTATTTCATGCCCGATCGCGATTAAGATAAATCATTTATTAATATTTCGTCCGCTTCGCCATGAACCCAAACATTTCTGAGTTCCCTCATCTAGTAAGTTAGGCACGTCAGTAACGGCATCACGGTGGCTCAACAGCTAGCTTGAATTCCTGAGAATTAACTAACGTTTAACAAGGGTTTTGCCGGTGTTACAAGCTTCAACTGGTGGATGCTTTACTATATTCGCAAGTTCCTGTAGCTGGTTGACTGCTTCTGCACCTTCCAACTTCATTAATTCGCGATCGTCACGCATCTCAGTCCAAGTGATACCGTAATCGGAGACTAAAAATCGAATCAGATGATTTTCTCCCAAGCTAACCATAAACGAACCACTATTCATTTGGTCGCCGCAGGTATAGCAAGACGCGGGGTATCCACGTCTCTCTAGAACGATCGCCAAGGCTTGTAAATTCATTACTAAGTCTTGAACGAACTGCCGGTGTTGTTGCGCTAATCTTAGAAACACTTTTATCCTCCTAACACCAAAATCATTTTAGTCTCTTTTATATTTTTTTTAGATTTTCTCATCAAATAGTATTGTAAACTGTTCATTACAATTGCCCACAAATGAATAAATCTAACTTAGGACTACCTTGGAAATGGTAGTTCAATTAAACAACTCGCGCCGTATCATAATATTCACTTTACGATCTAAAAATTTCCGACACGATTGGTTAAATTTTACTTCTTGTTTATATTGTCGAGGTCAGGGTAGATACTGACAATATAAATCCGCTATCACATTAACTCATATTTAGTAGAAGTCAACCGCCGAAATTTGACAAATAGTGTCTTCATCGGCTATTAACTGCTATAAAAGCAGGCTTTAATTGCTTGATTGGCATTTTACTCCGTTTTATTGCTGCCAATATTACAATAAATATTTATATTTTTAGCCTATTAGATTATTTTTCCTTGCTATAGAGGGACAATAGTTGAGTTACTCGCTTGTTTTCACAGCATTGGCGGTTAGCTCCGGTAAACGCCAAAGGCGTAACGCCTCTCTAATAAGTTGCTGTAACTTATTTTAGTAGTACATTTAATTAAAAAGTATGTCTAAAGTCAAACTAGAGCATAACTAATTAATTGAAATTCGTGGTGCCAATTCGCCTATATCATGTTTAATTCTTTATAAAAATGTGTATTTCGCTACCATAACCATAAAATAAGTCAACATATTAGTAGCTTCTAAAAGATTTATAAACAGATGATACGGAAAAATAAGAATAAAAAATTCTTTAGTCATTCATAAAATAATTAAATAGTTGAATCAGGAATCCTTATCTTAGTAGGGCTAGTAACTGTAACTAAATAGTTGGAAATAGTTTGACAAAGTTTCCTCCATGTCCACATAACGTCGTGGGAATATACAAGACTTTTAAATGGATATAAATGTTTGACTCTGTAGTAAAATTACTTATAAGTTCTACTAACTTGACCGCCTAGCCTTGCATGAAGTCGGGAAAGCACGGCAAGTTACCATCCGGACGACCATTGAATATCTTTTAACTCCATTATCTACGATAATGTGGCTAACTGCCCGTTAGAGGTCAAGGAGCTAGAGTTATTTTAACTACTGTTCCAAGCCCCAAGGCGCTTCTAATGGAAAAAACTTTATACCGTCAGTTTTTCTACCCAAATGTCCAAAGATGTACAAAAATGGGTAAGTTTTTAGAAGCGGTGAATTTAAGCAATCAAAAACCGTATCGCAAATACTCGCAATACGGTTTTTGTAATTTTACAGATGCCTAACAGCTTGTAGTAGATTTATACTACTTTCCACCAACCGAAAGTCGGACCAATAAAACGAATTGTGATCCAAAGAGCAACCATCAAATAAATGCCAATCCAAGCACCGCGAGTAGTCCAATTGACAAACTGTTCCGCTTGTTTTTTAGTTATTGGAACCCAAGGTAAAATACGAGGTGATTGACCGTAATCGTTCTTTAATGAAGTTTTACGCCGCTTTGCTTCGCCCATAATTCAAATTTGAATACCGATATGCCTGCAATACTTGCTATTGAAGATCGTAAACCTTATAGGGGCATCTTAAACTAAAAATTTTATAAATAAATGTTGAGCGCTAAATCTTACTGCTCCCTTCTGCTCGGTAATCGTAGAGCCTGTTTTAAGTAGCACATTCAATTCGCCGTTACCATCGTATTTGACACTGAATCTGGCAAACTTAAATTTAGTTTCAATAACTCAGCAACTAGTAGAAGATTTTACTCACGAATGTTTTTGCACTGAAACTTATTTAGATTTAGCTTTATTTAAGATAAAAAACCAAGGAATTGGCATTTCTAACGAAGATAAACAAAGTATTTTTTCAAGCTTTCAACGCGGCTCTAATGCTGGCATAATTAGAGGAAAAAAATGCGTAAACTTACAAGGAAAGAAATCTGGTTTGATTATATTGCCCGAAGCGGTACAACTTTTGATGTCAAACTACCTTGTTGAATAACCGAGCAATTATTAGAGAGCTTTTAAGCAAAAGGTTAACAAATCTTAATTTCTTTTAAGTAATTAATCCTCATTTGTTAGCAGATTAAGTAACAAATAAAACCTTTATCCAAATAGAAGCTTAAAGAATAATGTTAAAAAAGTCTTCTGAAGTATTTTTGCTTAAAATATTAATCAGATACCAAGAAAAAAAATTTCAATGGGTATTGGAACTATGCTGATTATATGCTGTCCATCAGGTATAGTTTTGCATGGGTTTAAAGCCACTCGGCTAACCTCAGCACCTACATCATACCCCTAAATAAAAGATGAAATATAAGGGCTTTCCCATTTCTTTAGGCAATAATTTCTTTACTAACTTTAAATTACCTTTGTCTATTGCTGCTTTACTTGTAGTTTCTAGTAGTTCGATGCTGCTACGAGTAGAAGAATCAAAAGCGAACGTTACAAACCAAGGTAATGCTCAAACTTTAATCGCGCAAACTCCCGTAGCTAGCAGCATAATTTATGTAAATCCTCAAACTGGTACAAATCAGGCGGGTAGTGGTACCACTGAAGCTGCTCCATTTAAAACCATCACTTTCGCTCTTCAACAAGCCCAGCTGGGTACGGTGATTCAACTTGCACCCGGTACCTACAGCGAAGAAACTGGAGAAAAATTTCCACTCAAAGTTAAAGAAGGAGTAACTTTACGTGGAGATGAAGCTGGAAAAGGGCAAGCAACGTTAATTACAGGAAGCGGTAAATATACCAGTCGTACTTTTGCCAGTCAAAACATTACTATTCTTGCTGGAAAAGACTCTACTATTAGCGGTGTTTCCGTGACAAACCCAGCTACTCGCGGTACTGGTATATGGGTAGAATCAACAAATCCCAAAATTATAAATAGTACTTTTACTAACAACTTACGTGAAGGTGTTTTCGTTACTGGTACGGGTAATCCTACAATTGCCGGTAATATCTTTATTCAAAATAAAGGTAATGGTGTTTCTGTGGCGAGAAATGCTAAGGGAGAGATTCGCGGTAACTTATTTCAAGATACCGGATTCGGTTTAGCCATTGGTGGAAAATCTGCACCTTTAATAGCCGAAAACCAAATATTGCAAAACGTAGACGGGCTTTTTATCTCCAATTCAGCGCAACCCATACTGCGTAAAAACGTTATCCAAAATAATACTCGCGATGGTATTGTTGTGATTACTACTGCTAAACCTAACTTGGGAACAGCTGAAGAACCCGGCGGTAACTTGATTCGTAATAACGAGCGTTATGACGTGAATAACGCCACTCGTAATATCCAGATTTTGGCGATCGGTAATGATATCGACGAAAGTAAAATAACCGGGCAAGTTGAATTTGTTGCAGCAACAGTTGATGCACCTCCAGGAGCAACAGCTTTCATTGATGTAGCACCAAATTATTGGGCGAAAAGCTATATCGAAGCTTTAGCTTCCAAAGGTGTGATTGCTGGTTTTCCCGATGGTACTTTTAAGCCGAATGAACCCGTTACCCGCGCTCAATTTGCTGCGATTATTAATAAAGCTTTTGCACCACAAGCTCAACAGCAAGCCACTAATTTCAGCGATGTCAGCAGTAATTTTTGGGCATATAATGCCATTCAAACAGCTACCAAAAGTCCTTTCCTCGCTGGTTATCCTAATAATACCTTTAGACCGCAACTGGAAATTCCTAGAGTACAGGTTTTGGTTGCCTTGGCTAACGGCTTGGGTTTAACTACAGATAATCAAAATGTGCTTTCTGTTTACGCAGATGCTGCTCAAATTCCTAATTGGGCTTCTTCACCAGTTGCCGCAGCAACCGCCAGACAGCTTGTAGTTAACTACCCAACAGCTACACAATTAAATCCCACTCGTGAAGCAACCAGAGCAGAAGTTGCTGCTTTTGTTTATCAAGCCTTAGTTAACGCCGGACAAGCTCAACCAATTCCTTCACCCTATGTGGTAACGGTTCAACAATAGTTCAACAATAAAACATTGTACCGAGTCTAGTAGTCAGCACATCGATCTTCAATGTTTTGTTTTCTGTGGAATGTTGGGAGACGTAAAATTTTACGTCTCTACAACCCGTCGGAATTTGTGAAATGAACTATTAGTGGTCAACCACAAAAGTTATGAGGGGTTTGCGTAATGCGAGCATCTTGCTCGCTAGCTACTTAAAGCGAGCAACAAGCATGTCCTGGCGGACACGCTTCGCTAACGCACTACGAATGTATTACCCGTCAAAATTAATATGGTGAAGTACTAGTCAAATTAGAAATAAAGCGCCAAGACTAACAATGGTTAATCTGGCGCTTTACTATTTATAATTTTTATAAAAATTGGGGTTTTTTAAATGAGATAACCCCTTTTAAAGATGAGAGATTTATTTTCAAGGTCTTTATATGGGCTGACCTCGTTTCAACTGTCTTTATTATTACAGAAATACTCACCTTTTTTAATTTCCTAATATTGTCTTAATTTTTTATTTCAGAATGTGTTTTTTCATAAATTACTATAAACTTTAGTAACAAAAATTGAGATTTACGGAAGAATTTTATTAATTTTTTTTACGACTCTCGTCCCAACGCCAGAGAAAAACCATCAAAGCGACTACTCCGACTTGAAGTGCTAAAGATGGTAAACCAACCTCAAGAGAAGTTTTCTGAGCTAATAGCTGCAAAACAAAAATAAATGCCCCTATTAAACCAGAAGCACCAAAAGCCAGATAAACAAACTTTCTTAATCCCCGATAAGGAGATGCTGCTTCTGCTTTGAGACGAGCATATAGTTCTGGGTCTAAATTGCGTTTATTAGTGTTTTTTTTAGATTTTGGTTGTACCATGAACTCAATTATGATATGATTCGAGATTGTTTATGCCGACGTGGCTCAGTGGTAGAGCAATTGATTCGTAATCAATAGGTCGCGGGTTCAAATCCCGCCGTCGGCTTTGGTCAGTGAATTTGGTCAGTAAAATATTTTTTGCCTTTATTTAATAGTTTACTTGCTTAAGGACTATACGATTGCGACCCTCTTGTTTAGCTTGATAAAGAGCTTTATCTGCACTCAAAATTAAATCGCTTGGCGAGGATTCAAAATTGGGTATGGTGGTTGCTACTCCCAAACTCAAAGTTACGTAATTACTAACCCCAGATTCCGAATGGGAAACCTGTAGCTCTCTAACTCCCGATTGCATCAAAGCTGCAACGTGAACAGCACCAGGGGCGTGTGTATTTGGCATAATTACAGCAAATTCTTCGCCACCGTAACGAGCCACCAAATCCTGGGTTTTTTGTGCTGCACCATTCAAAACAGCACCCACCTTTTGCAAGCACAAATCTCCTGCTGGATGACCATATTTATCGTTAAAACGTTTAAAAAAGTCAATATCGCACAAAATTAGTGAGAGCGGTTTGTCGGAACCAGCTAAATTCATCCATTGTGTATTTAGGTACTCGTCAAGTCGACGACGATTGGCTAACCCAGTTAAGCCATCCATGTTAGCTAATTGCTGTAAAGCTTGGTTTGCGGCTTCTAACTGTTTATGTAATTGAGCTTGTTGCAATAGCCGCCGTACCCTTTGACGTAACACAGCCCAGTGAATGGGCTTAGTAACGTAATCGCTAGCCCCGGAACCGAAAGCACGATCTACGGATGCTGGATCGTCTAAACCTGTAATCATTAGTATTGGGGTACGTTCCCACAGTTTGGAAATAACCGTGGTGCTTGCATAGGTATCACTATCAAAGTTGGCTAAAGCTAAAGCTAAATTATTTCTAGCAATCTGCATTAATTCGTGACAGCAGGCAAAGCCATCCATCACTGGCATTAATGCATCTAGTAGAACCAAATCGGGTTTTAAATCAATATATGCATCCAAACACTCCTGACCGTTAGTAACATCTACTACGCGATATCCTTCATGATCCATATATTCACATAGGAGAGTCCGTATGGCTTTATCGTCATCAGCCACTAAAATCAACGGAGGTTTACTAGAAAAAGAAGTTGGGCTTGTGCCTGACATGAGTTGCGTTCTACAGAATACTATCATTTGTAAAGCTGAAAGTCAGTCGATACAGCGTGCCAGAAACTTGGACAACTATACTCTTGATACTTCCAGACTTTTCACAGCATTTATCTTCGCTTGTTATTGCGCGATCGCCGCCCTTTTTGCGATTAATTCATTTTTAGTTGAAACATTATGACAATAGGGTGAACGACAATTAAATCGCCCGCGTGCGGATTTATTTTAAAAACGAAACTGACAGCAAATAATATTTAATATCGCTAAACAATTGATTACTTATTACTGTCGTCTTGATTGCGATATGGCATCAAGAGCCTTTCTTTAAGGCGGAAAATAAATGTCAGATAAGCCTGTATCGGGACAATGCCTTAGTAACAAATCTGTATTCTGTTTTATTATTATCTGCTGGGATTTCACAGACACTCTTGCGATTACAAACAAAGCTTTTGGTAGATGATCTAATTGCATATCTATCTAATCCGGTTAGAACCCTGTGAACGGTATAATAAGTACTTGACCACGTAACTGTGGAAAGAAAGTCTTATTATCTATAGTTCCCAGATACTTGCTCGCAATTACAATTTTCTTTAAAATTAGGTATTACACTTAGAATCGCCAATAGAAATACCGAGGCATCAGGCTATTAAGCTGCAACTTGAGGTATATTTCACTGAATTTGAAGTTTTTGCACAAAATTGGGAGTGTAGATTATATCCCCCAAACTAAGCATTGACAAATTTTTAATTTTTGATTGAATCGAATAGCGTATTATATTTTATTTATGTTTGAAAGTTCTAAATTGCTCGATGGAACTTTGTTAAAGTCTAGGATTTAATATTAAACGAAGGGCTTCTTTCTAAATGAGGTCAATCTAAAATCTCAAAAAAAATCTAAAATTAATTTATCGAAAGTATTTTTTCGAGTTCTTAAATAAATAAAAGTCCAATGCCAGATTCATTGATGTACCAACAGGATGATTATGTAGTGCTAGAAACTAACCAACCAGAAAAGTTTCTCACTTCCACAGAGTTGTTGGAAAAACTCAAACAGACTTTGCAACAACTCAAGGAAGAAGATTTACCGCACGATCTAAAAAAAATTGATTCCCTTCAAGCCCAAGCAGAATATTTGCTTGACACTAGTTGCGAATTGGATCTCGCACCAGGACAATATTTACAGTGGTATGCGGTACGTCTAGAAAAGTAACAAGAGTTTGAGGTTTAACTTTGCTCAGTTTCAGAAGTCGTAACTAATGTTAATTCAATTCTCTCTTCTTCTGGCTGTGCGATTTTGACATCTACCCCCGGACCGAAAAAAGCAGTCATTTTTTGTTGCTTTTGCTCCCAAATGTCCAGCGATACTTGGGGTGAATCAAATAAGAGTATTAAAGCATAATTTCCGTCAATTTCGGTTTCTCGCAATGCTAAAATTTCGGGTAATTCTTCGTCTAACTGACCTAAACCAAGATGACTTAAAGCTTTATCTAAGTGAACATCAATTCCATAACGATATCTAGTGATATCTTTACGCACTTGATTTAGAGTGTCAGTTGCTTTTTGCTCTCGTAACGATAAAACAGATTCTGGGGTCGGAGGCACAAACGGTACGGGTTTCAGTTCGTTGGCTTTAAGTGCGAGTCCTCCCAACAGGATGGGAATACCGTAAAAAAAGCCGATTAGATTGAGCGTAGCATTATGGACTGCATAAGATACAAAGCCCATTATGGTTAAAATACCACCAATAATTAAACCTATAGTTCCCAAAGAAATTTTGCGTAACATACTCTACGATCGTATTTTAAATTTAACTGTAACCATTTTTTCATTATCGCCGAAAATCAGTAATACTTTGATAAGATTAAATGCTCTAAACCGTTTCTTTTGGGTTAAGTTGAAAGTATTACTTAGTTGAATATTGCTACAAACAATGGATATACAGAATATAAAAGACAGAATTGCCGTAGTTGAAAGCAAACGTGAATATCTACTTAGCTTGCTAGAGCAGCCGAACTTGGGAACCTTGAGAATCGATGTCAATCAAGCTTTAGAAGAAATGGATGAATTACTTGACGAATACAAACGTACTTTTCCTTAGCTATTTCTTTAAATAAAAGGCACAATAAAAATTTCCCTCACATTACGCCGGTGAGGGTTTAAATGTGCCCATATAATTGAGATAGGAACAAGACAGGAATGCAGCAGAAATTGTCTGGCTCGAAAATATTATTAAATCCGAAATCAAAAATGAAATATAAAGCTATTGTGCGTCAGTATTAAGCCTTAACTTCTAGCTGTACTGGCGCTTCATATCTATTTATTACTTGTTTTTTACTTAAAATTTAACCTACCACTAGGACATATATCTGTAGATTAAGAGTTTGTTTTTGGTTCTCCCAACTGCTTAATTAAGCCAACGAGTTCGTTAGTTGGCACATCTTTCTTGCAAAAAGCATCTACTCTACCCATTGCTTTTGTTTCCTGAAAATACTGTTCTTCCACAGAAGAATAAGCAATGATTTGAGTATCGGGGGATATATCTTTAATTTTGCACGAAGCACTCCAGCCATCCATGACTGGCATCTGTAAATCTAGGACAATTACGTCTGGATAGCAGTTTTTGACCATTTCTACAGCTTCTTTACCATTGCTAGCCAAGCCTACAACTTCAATATTTTTCTGAGAAGAAAAAGCTAGCTGGAGAGTTAAACGAGTCAGTTCGTGGTCGTCAACTACTAGAACCCTTAAGGTCGAAGGCTCACAAGACAACATTAACATTTAATAAATAGATAATATTTTACACTAACCTTTATAGTTTATTGGATAAGGTAGTGCAACTAACTCTATCCTATGGTTGAATATTTTCTATGCATTAATAACAAATTATGTAGTTGTTTTGCCAGAAACTATTTAAGCTGCCTTCAAGTTAAGTCTACAAGATATAAAGAATTCTTTTTAGAACCGATTAAATTGGAGGCATTTGTACTTTTATCTGAAGCAATTTGCATCAATGTTTTTTGCGAACCAGCTTCCGGAGAGTCTTCCTTCGGCTTCCTCTGGATATAATTACCATCTGAGTGTAGTTCCCAAGCTTGACGGTTGTCGGCGAGCATAATCCCCAAGATTTCTTGTATATCTTTAGCAATTTCTGGATCTTTTACCGGGGCTATAACTTCTACTCTCCGATCTAAATTACGTGGCATCCAGTCAGCGCTGCCAATAAAAATTTGCTCGTCACCATTATTGTAAAAGTAAAAAATGCGGGAATGTTCTAAGAAGCGACCCACAATACTAATTACGCGAATATTTTCGCTGACATCTTTAAGTCCCGGACGCAAACAGCAGATTCCCCGTACAATCAGGTCAATTTGCACTCCCGCACGAGAAGCTTCGTATAATGCAGCAATTATTTGAGAATCTACTAAAGAATTCATTTTAGCTACAATCCGCCCCGAAGTTCCATTTTTAACGTTTTCTATTTCCCGATGAATTAGCATTAGGAAACGTTCTCGCATATTTACTGGTGCAACCAATAATTCTCGATAAGCCTTTTGTCGAGAATAACCAGTTAAGAAATTAAATACGTCTGTAACATCAGCCCCTAATTCTTCTCGACAACTAAATAATCCGACATCAGTATAAATTCTTGCCGTCTTAGGATTATAATTCCCAGTCCCAATATGTACGTAACGACGGATTCGATCTTGTTCCTGACGCACTACCATGACAACTTTGCTATGAGTTTTTAGACCTACAAGTCCGTAAACTACATGAACGCCCGTACTTTCTAACCGCCTAGCCCAGTAAATATTGTTCTCTTCATCAAAGCGTGCCTTGAGTTCCACAAGCACGGACACCTGCTTGCCGTTTTCAGCAGCATTGATTAAAGCGTTGACAATTGGCGAATCCCCAGAAGTCCGATAAAGGGTCATTTTGATTGCTAATACATCGGGGTCGTGGGCAGCAGTGGTAATAAAACGTACTACTGATGCTGAAAAAGATTCATAAGGATGATGTACGAATAAATCCCCTTCTCGAATAGCAGTGAAAAAATCTTTTCCTTCTTCTATGGGCTGCATACTCGGATTAAAAGTTGACTCTTTTATCCTTTGCATAGTAGAAGGTACTACCGGCTTCCAGGGTGCATCCTTAAATTCCGGCACTGGTAGCGACATAAAATACATTAAATCTCGCAATCCCAAAAGACCATCTATTTCATAAACATCATTTTCCGATAAATCCAAAACTTCTAATAGCTTTGTTCGGACTCCGATTGGTGTTTGAGATTGCAATTCAATTCTGACCGGATTTCCTCCAGCCCTGCGTTTTCGCAGTTCTTGTTCGATTGCTAATAATAAATCGTCGGCTTCATCTTCTTCTAAAGCCAAGTCGGCATCGCGAGTAATGCGGAAAGTGTAATACTCCTGGATATTCATTCCAGGGAATAAACACTGCAAATTGTGGGCGATCGCCTGTTCGATAGGTACACCACTCCAGATGCAAGGTTTGCCATTTCGTTCAATACCCAACTCCGGTGGTAAAGGCAAAAATCGCGGTAGAACTTTAGGAACCTTGATTCTGGCAAAAAGTTCTTCTTCGGTTTCGGGGTTTTTGACCACAACCGCCAAATTCAAGCTGAGATTAGAGATGTAGGGAAAGGGATGACTTGGATCTACAGCAAGTGGGGTAATAACCGGAAAAACTTGTTCCACAAAGCAATTATCTAAAAATTTGCGTTGTTTATCAGTTAAATCGATGTAATCGAGAATATGAATACCGTGAGATGCTAACTCAGGTCGCAGTTTCTTTTCAAAATGTTGGTGCTGTTGAACTACTACCGGACGCAACATGAAGCTAATTTCTTCTAATTGTTGTTGCGGAGTGCGACCATCAAAACTTTTGGTACTAACTTTAGCTTCTACCTGTTGCCTCAATCCTGCAACTCGTACCATGAAGAATTCATCAAGATTAGTGCAGAAAATTGCCAAAAATTTAAGACGTTCCAGCAAAGGTGTTCGGGCATCCATTGCTTCGTGCAAAACCCGATTATTAAATTCCAGCCAGCTTAACTCTCGGTTGAGATAGTATTTCGGGTCTGATAACTTGTTTGGATTGGCAGTTTTCTTCGATTTCGCCATGATGACCTTGGTGGGCTGGTGCGACAGATATAGCGGTAACTCGGCTATAAATAATATATTAGATTAAATGTAGCCTCCGATTCTATCTGGAGAATAATTATCAGTTATCAGTTATCAGTTATCAGTTATCAGTTATCAGTTATCAGTTATCAGTTATTTTTAGCTGCGTTGAATTAGTTCAAATATGAGTCAAGAAACAATTCGACTTAAACAAAAATACATTCAGTGGAATGTATAAAATTATGATTATTATATGATTATTAATTGATTAAAACTGCCTTCTGAACTTAACAAAAATGTGCGATTAAATACTTCTATTATTTAAAATTGAACAAACAACTATTCACTGCTCACTGCTAACTGTTCACTGCTCACTGTTCACTGCTCACTGTTTCTTGTTCTTTGCTGCTGCGGAGACTGGTAGCTGTAGATTTTGGTTGTAAACGAACTTATTGTTAATTACTATCTGTCGTTTGGGAAGAGTATCGTTAGAATTTAGCGCATCTTGAGGAGAAACACGTAAGGTGT
This sequence comes from Rivularia sp. (in: cyanobacteria), assembly GCA_049649675.1. GTDB lineage: Bacteria > Cyanobacteriota > Cyanobacteriia > Cyanobacteriales > Nostocaceae > Rivularia. The sequence goes on from JBARZF010000114.1 coordinate 16,401, forward strand.
AATTACCAACAGGAACACCATCAAGACGATACAAACCAAATTGGTCAGTTGTTCCAGATAATACTCGCGTGCCAGTGCTGGTTACTAATTCTATACTTACTTCTTTCAAAGGTTGACCGGATGCATCCGTTACTTTTCCTGCAACTCCATATTCAGTTCTAACGGGGAAATCTACGCGAGTTACACCAGAAGGAGCAACTTCAGCTACCAAACTGGTTTTGGATACTGCGAGTTCGATGGGTAATTCTTCAGGTTCGAGTTCTATCACATAAACACCTTCTCGTAAGTGACCTATAAAGAAGTTACCGTTAGAGTCAGTTCTAGCAGAACCGACGCTTTTATTACGAGTATCGTAAACGCGGACAATAGAATCGGCTAAATCAAAGCCCTTGCTTCCTCCTTTCACCGCCAGTTTTCCGGAGATTGCACCGCGTTCTTTGCTGATACCGCTGTATCTGGCTGGGGTGAATCTACCTCCAGCAACTGACATATCTGATGTCAACGATAAACTGAGTCGTCCATCATTTAATCCGCTGAAACTGCCTCCTCTAGATGGTATGGCTTGATAATTAAGTCTAGCGAATAGACCTGGTAGCACCTGCATACTTGCACCAGCACTCGGTCCCACGTCTCCATCACTCATAGCTAATCCCACATTCCAACTTAATTTATTGAGGCTAGAAGCATTGTGACCAAAACCTAATGAGTAACGAGCATCTGAATCCCCACCAAATTCACTTCCTAAGAATGCTTGATAATTACGACTGAGGTTATATCTCAAATCTGTGTTATACGAATCGCCAAAAGTGTTTAAAGATAGTCTTGTATTTCGTGATGGTCTGAAAAAAGCATTAAATAAATACTTTCCGTAAATATCCGGTCTGCCACTTAAAGACAAATTGGAAAAAGGACGAGCAGAAAAAGTTGGCAAAATATAGTCATCAGATTGATTTATACTCTGACGACTGCGGGCAATAAAGCCCAAATTTAATTTATTACCAAACCTATATTTGAGTTCTAAACTATGATTGGTGCGTTCCGAACTAGTTTCTCTACCTGTTCTATATCCCTGTGGTAGCGATTGGGAATTCGCGTTTATTTCTAAGTTTTCTAACTCTACGTCTAAATTGGCAGAGTAACCTACTTTATCAAAAGAATTACCTACACTTGCCGATAAAATAACGGGATTTGCCAACCGCCAAACTAAACCTGCTTGTCCTTGAAAAGAATTAGGAACTGCTTGTAATGAACTTTCAAAAGTTAAATTATTTGAAAGTCCTTGACGCAGTTGATAGAAACCAACAAGTTGACCGTCATCATCCGAATCGTTATCATCGCTAAATAAATTATCCTGAACCAAGTTGCCGCTAAAACCTAGTCCACCGATTTGTACGTTACCACCTGCTGGCAATAATAAATCGGATGAACTGATTCTTACTGTACGAATATCGATAGGAGAACGTAAATTATTGCGGTCAAAGACTAAAACTTCTACTTCATTACTTTGACCAACGGGTAATCTGACATCAAGAAATTCATATATTCCATTAAATCCTACCTGTTGTTGTGCGACTCTAACACCTCCAACTCTTAACTGTACAACACTCGCCGGGGGAACTTGACCTCGAAATGTTTGTACTGGTCTGGAACGTCTTGGTAAAATTTCACTAGCTCCAGAAGTTGAACCAAAACTTTTTGTAGGTAGGTTGCTGTAACCAAATTGCAATCCTGTTAAGTCAATTCCATTTACTAGAGGATGCAAACCTACTCTTTGACGACCTATTTGATAGCGAAATTTATTGCTACGCTTATAGAAAAAGTATTCGGACAGATTTGGTTCATCTTCAAAATTGTTATTGAGCCGTAAACGCCAGGTTCCTCCAGCCAGTCTTCCACCTAAAAGTGTAGAACTACGTAAGCTTGTGTCTCCACTACGACTGGTTATATTTAATTCTTGTCGCAAGCTGGAAAGTCCAGTACCTGGCGCAAAAAATTCAGGTTGTAGTTCTGCGGTAGTTTGAGTTTGTCTGCTACCCCCACGCCAAGGTAAGTCAGCCAATAAAGTTAAATCGGCAGTGTTTAACTCTACACTAATATCTAATTTTTCTTTAAGTATTTCTTTACTAACGTAGGTTAAACCGTTTATTTGCTTTAATACATTTGGTGCAAAATTAACCGTTCCTAAAGGAGTTTTAGCTTCGATACCACTGTTAGTTCTCTTGATAGTAAATCCGCCAACTTCCCCAAAAGTTTCTAAAGGAATTAATAGAGTATTATTTTCTTCAATAATATCTAAAGTACCAACTTCTCGACCGTTAATCATGATACCCACAAGAAAGGGTTCGCCGGGTACCTGTGCTAGTCTTAGCTCATTTTCATTTTTTCCGCGCAGCTTATTTATTAATGAAGTTCGTAGAGAATTCTTTTTTTTATTATTTGCTGCGACCTTCTTCTGATTGTTTCTTAATTGGTTACTAATATTTTCTTTTTTCTCTTTTTTCGGATTAGAAAGAGCTATTTCTCCAGA
>JBARZF010000115.1:0-22913 GCA_049649675.1 Rivularia sp. (in: cyanobacteria)
TGGGGCGAGCAAAACAAATTATTTGCCGCACGATTCGCTTCTTGAATAATTCCATTTACGTCAGTTACTAAATATGCATCCGGCGCAAACTCGAATAAATTCTCATAACGCTGTTGCTCCAACCTAGCATTTTCAGTAGTTATAAATAATTCTTCGTTTTGCTGGCGCAATTCCTGTTCAAAAACAGTTTGTTCTTCAAGAGTTGCGCTTAATTCTCGGTTGATTTGAATCAGCTCGGCGGTTCTTTGTGCAACTTGTTTTTCTAATTCAATCGAAGCTTGAGACGATAATTTTTGTCTTTGTTCCCCTTGACTAATTTCGTTTTGTAATTGTTGATTTACACGTCTTAAGCGAGCTGTTTTTTCTTCTGAGTATTGCTCTAGCCTTGTGCTGGGTAAAGTGATTTCTACAGCATCGAATACTTCTAACAAACTGCTTTGAGTCACAATTCCTACTAATTCAGCTTCATCTCCCACTACTATCAATTGCCGCAAATTTCTGCGCTGCATTTCCAAATGAGCCTTCCATAGGGAATCAGTTGGATGCAGGCAAAATAAAGGATCGGTTATTACCTTTTCTGCTTTAATCCGATCTAAATCCACTTTTAAAGCTTGAAATCGTACTATATCCCGTTCTGTAATGATTCCGATGGGATAAACTACTCCCCCTACTCCTACCACTCCTGTTTGTGCGATCGCAATACTACTCATTTTATTCTCTGCCATCATCTGAGCGATTTCAAGTAAAGAAGCAGTAGGAGATGCATAAATTACCCTTTTGTGCATCACTTCTGACACAGTTCGCATTTTCAGCAAGTTAGTAGATTGCAAATGTTGAAGAATATTTGCGGATGTCACTAGTTTTAACTAATTAATAAGAGAATTGCGGATAACTGATTGATTTTTTATACAATTTTCCCTACAGACGGCAGGGGTTAGCTCTATTTATAAGTCGGGAATAGAAAATTATATGTTTGCTCTGATATACCTTAATTTTATCAATTTATTAGCATTTTTGTAATATCAAATTACAGTTCTATATTGCTTTTAATTGCAAATTTTTACAAAATCACCTAGAAAAACTTGCCTAATTTTTTTGGCTATTTACTATCTTTTATGCCGAACATCATATCGAAATGAAGTTATAATGTTAATTATACAATAAAACTTATGCAATATTTAATTCTTTTTAATCTTCAGCTATCCTGTCTTCCCTGTGCCATTTTCCAGATTGTTAATTAAGAAATTATAAGTACGCTTTTAGACATATCTTTCTTATTTTTTTATTTATAATAATTTTTTATTTTTATACAAAATAAGCTGTATAGACTGATTTAGTTGTATAAGGTGATGATATATCGGACTAAATTACTAATTGCTATATTTTACAATTGTAATTAACAATTTTAATAAATACAGCAGCACTTCAAGGATAACGTTAATCCAAATTTAACAAACCATTGAGATTAAGTCCTGTTAAATTACAAGATTAAATACATTAAAGAACGTGCAATAGATTCAAGAGGTACGATAAAATCTACATCTCCGGTTTGAATTGCTGAATCCGGCATACTGGAATATTTACAAGTAGCTTTATCTTGAGCAATAACTATACCACCCATCTTCTTGATTTCTTGTACTCCCGCAGCACCATCTCCATCCATACCAGTTAAGACAACGGCAATACATTTATCTTTGAAACTAGCTGCAACTGACTTAAATAGTACATCACCAGAAGGGCGAACAAAACGCACTTTTTCGGAGTGAGATAAAGATAAAGAACTATCTGGATTAACTAAAAGATGTAAATCGGGTGGAGCAATATAAACCTTACCCGGATATAATTTATCCCCTGTTTGCGCAAGATTTACAGATAATGGCGATCGCTTATCCAAAATCTCTGCCATCATACTAGGACGCTTGGGATCTAAATGTTGCGCTATGGCAATAGGTGCGGGAAAATTTAATGGTAATCTTGATAAAATTTCACGGCGTTGCATTAAGCCCTCCAGCAGAAGCCGTAATTACTACTATATGGCTTTCAGGTTTCATTAATTTATAGTTATAGGTAGCGTTAGTCTAACAAACTCATGACTTAATAATTACTTAATAGAATATTTCTTAAACAAAAATTTTCAGTTTTTTTAAGTAAGTAGGCAGAAATAAATACAGCTACATAACATTCAGGTAATAATGCTTCTACTCCCTACTCCCTTGTCATAATTACGATTTTCAATGCCAATCTGTTTAGATTAATTTTGAATATGTGCGATCTTAAATCTAATAAAAACAATTCTATTATTTTGCAATGGCAGGAAAAAATCAAAATAGCCAACCGCAATAATATTTTTTGTCATTGTCGAAATTGCAATGATGAATGGGTTGATTCATTTTTTGAAGCAACTTGTAATAACTGCGGTAGTGATAATGTTGAGCGGATTTCCTGTTGGCAATTTCCAGATGGTTAAATTGATGAATCGTAATTTAAACTTAAAAACCCGGTTTAAAAAAACCGGGTTTCAAAAAATTCAACTTATCTAAATCAAAACTTAACGAAGAGTATCGTCTCTTTTATCAACAATTTCTACTACATCGCGATCGACTACAGTTTTTCTGTCAACTTCTCGGTTAACAACTGTTTCGCGGTTGACTACATCTACTTCTTTTTCAACAACAGGAACAACGGGAGCAACGGGAACTGGTTGAGCAACTGGAACTTCTTTTACTTCAGTTTTAACTTCAGGTTCGGCTGCGTCAAATACCTTCCAATTACCAATATTGTGACCGCTTAAAACAGAACCAACACGGTCAATTTCATCTTCGTAACCATCTACTATTATTAAGTAGTAACCGTTCTCAATTCTATCCCCGTAAACTTTGGCATCCTCTTCAGGAATACCCATACCAGTTAATCCACCGATAATACCACCCGACAAAGCACCTAAACCAGCACCAGCCAAAGTTGTTGCGATAGTTCCTGCTGCCAGAAAAGGTCCAACTCCAGGAATTAATAATTCGTTTAAACCTAAAAGTAAACCGCCCAAACCACCTAATACAGAACCAGTGGTAGCACCAATTCCGGCACCTTCTTGAGCCTCAGTGTCACCGCGCTCGTTTTTTACGTCAGCACCAGCAATGTTATCTTTGCCATCCGCATTTTTCGCCAACAGAGAAACTTTATCCATCGAAAAGCCATCATCTCTGAGCTTGTAAAGAGCTTTTTCAGCATCTCCACGGCTTGCGAATGTACCAACTGCACGCTTGTATTTTCTATCTACCATGTTTTCTCCTCGTGTAACCAAAAATTATCTATCAAAATTAGGTTTGAATCCCGTCAAAATAATTCAGCAATTAGTAATTTGCGATGAATATGCGCCTTAACAATCAACCAAAAAAGACTGATTATCTGGTTAAAACAGCCAACTATTGTTATAATCCGACATTTTTATATGCGGTTATGACTGGCTACAAATAACTGATTAATTCGACAGGTTGTTTTGACTAATTTGCTCTACACAGTCTCTCTTATTTAATTCAAGGATTCATCAGCCCTTGGGTTAAAATTTCGATAGTTTTTATCTGTCAAAAGAGAGGTTAATATATAAGGTTAAAGGTCTGCATGTTAAAAAACTCTTAACTTCCAACTCCCAACTCCTAACTCCTAACTGTTAACTGTTAACTGCTCACTGATTGATTCCTCATCCTTTCTGGACTACCTGTAGGAATAGATGCAATTAATTTTTGAGTATATTCTTGTTTTGGTTGGCGGTAAATTTCTTGCGCGTTACCTGTTTCTACTATTTCACCGCGATTCATCACTAAAATTCTGTCGCTGATAAATTTAACTACGCTCAAATCGTGGGAAATAAAGATGTAGGTTAATCCAAATTCTTCTTGTAACTCTTTAAGCAGATTAAGTACTTGTGCTTGTACAGATACATCCAAAGCGGAAACCGATTCATCACAAATAATAAACTTGGGATTCAACGCTAAAGAACGAGCAATACAAACCCGCTGACGCTGCCCTCCGGAAAATTGGTGCGGATAGCGGTTCATTGCATCAGCATCCAATCCTACTCTTTCTAATAAATAAGCTGCACGCTGTTGTCTTTCTTTTTTATTCTTACCAATAGAATGAATTACCAAAGGTTCCATAACTGCATCACCTACCTTCATGCGCGAATCTAAAGCGCTAAAGGGATTTTGAAAGATGATTTGCATTTCTCGACGCAGTTTTTGTAAGGTTTTTCCTTTGAGTTTGGTAATGTCTCTTCCTTCAAAAATTATTTGTCCGCTTAAAGGTTCTACCAATCGCAGTAAACTTCTACCAAGAGTTGTTTTACCGCAACCAGATTCACCTACCAATCCCAAGGTTTCTCCTTTTTTAACCTCAAAGGAAACATTATTTACCGCCATAAAATGACGCTTTGTACCGCCAAACATTCCCTTTATGGGATAACCAACCTCTAAGTTACGAATTTCTAAAAGCGGTTGTAGAGATTCTAATGTTGCTAATCTTTGAGCAATGTCAGCGGAAGTTACTTCTGGGGGTTCTGCTGGTTGTTTTGCTGTAATTACTACATCTCCGGTAGGTGTTTCTTCCACGCTCATGTAGTCAGAAACTGTCAGCAGCTTTTGAGGATGACGGTCTAAAGTCGGACGACAAGCCAGCAAACCTTTGGTATAAGGATGTTGGGGATTTATAAATATTTGCGCCGCATCACCTTGTTCGACGACTTTTCCTTTATACATTACCGCTACTTTATCGGCGATTTCTGCAATTAATCCCAAGTCATGGGTAATAAAAATCATCGCCATGTCGCGCTTCCGCTGCAATTCTGCCAGCAAATCGATAATTGTCGCCTGTACGGTAACGTCTAAAGCGGTTGTGGGTTCATCAGCAATTAGTAACAAAGGGTTACATGAAATTGCCATTGCAATCATAACTCTTTGTAACTGTCCCCCGGAAAGTTGATGTGGAAAGCGTTCTAATACTGCTTCTTTATGTTGTTTTACTAGCTGTGGAAGCTGTTGAGAGTCTAAAGCTGTTGGCGATGTTTCAATTAAATTTTGACGAATTTGCTCGTCGTCGGGAAGAAGTTTTACTTCCACCAAACTATCGATCGCTTTTTGGCGAGCTTCGGCACTGGAAATATTCTGATGTCGTAAAATTGCTTCTGTTAATTGAAAACCAATGTTAAAAACCGGGTTTAACGAAGTCATTGGCTCTTGAAATATCATGGCGATATCGCCTCCCCGGTAAAGCTGCATTTCTGCTTCTGGTAGCTCTACTAAGTTTAATGCTTCGCCGTTTTCTTGGGGACGAAACCAAATTTCACCATTACTAATTTTTCCGGGATTTTGCAACAAACCCATTGTTGCCAGGGATGTGACCGATTTTCCACTCCCCGACTCCCCTACTATTCCTAAAGTTTCTCCTCTATGTAGTTCAAATGAGATTCCGTTTACTGCTTTGACAACGTTGCCATCATCGGAAAATTCAACTTGCAAATTGCGAACGTCTAGCACTGTTTCTCTCATGGAAGTCGGGGGTAGATTCTTAAAAAGGATTTAACTTTAATTTAATTGGATTTTAACAGCAGATTTATTTTTGTCAGTAGTAGAAAGTATTTTTTTTTGAAATTTTTACACCTAGTTCAGAAAATTTGCTGTTAAAAGCCACTTAAAAATATTGATATTTTGAATTTTTTGAATTTGAAGACTAAATATTATAGATAGGTTATAGCAAATGTTGCAACCTATACGGTAACTAATGTAACGAATGTTTGATTTATTAAATTTAGGTAAAGCGAATAGAAAATATATTAATTTCCTTGCTGCTATATGATTCCATTATTTTTTATAGGATTACGGACAAACACGAAAGACGTTGCCGGGCGCAACGTCTCTACATTGGGTAACATTTAAAACGGGATGTCGTCTTCTTGAATGTCTTCTTCTACCATTGCTGGATAGGTGCTTGGTTCATAAGCTCGTTGGGGTAGGGGTTCCGGTTGCGGAGGTTTCTGAGGAGGTGCCGTGTTAACTTTGCTTCTAGTGGGAGCAGTTGTAGCTACTTGAGGTACGGGATTTACAGTTTGTGTTTGGGGAGTTGCTACGGGTGCTGAGGGTATTGATTGAGTTTGTGTTTGCATCGGATTTACATCAAAACCCGCTCCTAAATGTTGGATCTGCTGCACTGTCATTTCAGCACGCTTCTCCTTGAAACCCTCCGGACGTTCGATCGTATTCATACTCAAACGACCTACTAAAATAACGCGATCGCCAACATGATAATTTTCTTGAATCAATAAGGCTAATTTACCAAAACTGACGACTTTTAAGTTTGCTGGTGGATCGTTATCTCTTACTCCCCAAAACTGTACTAGCATTTGTGTAATTTCTAGTTGATTGTCGGCTGTATACCGCAGTTCGGGTTGTTGAATAATCTCTGCCATCAATACGCAACTGTTCATAAAATACTCCTGATTATTACGCTTGCTGTGACGAATATCAATTTATGCTCAACTTTTTTTGTTTCTCAAACTTTCTTAACAAAAAATATTAGATAATCGGCGACTGCAAGCTATTTTAATGATAAAAGCCAAGCGAAAGCTACGAACTGTTATTTACACTGTTCGGTAACTTTGCCTGACTGCTGATTCTGCATTCAGTACTATTGTACCATTGAGGGGGATTTAAAAATTTTAAAGCTGCTTTTTTTATTCTGTGGGGATAAAGGCAGCTTAGGAAAGAAAATAGTTATATAAACTTATCGGTTGGGCGATCGCTATTCGGACTTGGCTATTTCTTATACTGAGAAACGTAAATATCATCTACATATCACTAAACCAATGTTTGGATATTACATAGAACAATCTAAAAAACTGAATTTAGGCGCTAATAACACCGATGCGGCTGAGGGATTCAAAACAAGTATTAAAGGGTTTAAGACAAGGGAAGAAGCCCAGCAATCTTTACAAGAAGCGGAACGCGAAGTAATGCAATCTCGCGATTATCGAATTGTAGACAGTTAAGTTTATGAATATGAGAGTTAGTGAATCTTAACTATAGCGTTGGCTCGGGGGCGGGTTTTCACTGACAAAATCTACATAGAAAACCTTTCTCAATTTCTTGTATGGCAGCCTTTATAGCCTTTAAAGAAGATTGAGTGCCAACTTCATCTACGCACATTAATTCATAACCTTTCCATATCCGATATCCCCATTGTTTATCTGACGCTTCATGAGAATGATGATACGGCTGTATGACGTAATTTTTATACTTAATTAGTTCTTTAGTACTATACATAAAGTGCCTTCACAAATATATTTGTCTGCGCGGGCACACCTGAATCCCTGTTAAGCAATATCAGGCAAAAAAAGATAATGTTATTTTCCACACATTAGAAAAACTTTACATTTATATTGTGAATGTAAAATGCTCACGAATAAAGATTCAGAAAGCACAAAACAAAAAATTTGATTTAAATTGAAGCGAAAATGGTTCGTTGACAACAGTATTATTACTGAGTATTCATTTTGTTTGTTAACGTAACAATACTTGAAATAAGTCTATTTACTTTCTTTTAATTTTTCAAAGCTGTATTATTAGCGCAAACCGAAAAGTATCGAAGCACGGAAGGACTCGTGGCGCAAGTTGTTTTAGAAAACGTTTACAAGAGTTTTCCCACCCGTAAAAGTAAAGTTGCATCTAATAAGACTCATCGCAGCGTAAGCGGTCCTGTATTGCGGAGAATAAATCTTACCGTCGAAAATGGCGAATTTATGTTATTGGTGGGACATAAAGGTTGTGGAAAAAGTACCTTGCTGCGGTTAATTGCAGGTTTAGAGGATATTGCGGGAGGTAATATTTGGGTAGGAAATCGTGCTGTAAACTACCTTCTACCTTCTCAAAGAAATATTGCAATGGTGTTTCAGAATTACGCCCTTTATCCCCACATGACGGTGTATGACAACATTGCTTTTGGATTGAGAATTCAAGCAGGGAGAGAAGAGGAGAGGGGGAGATGGGGAGAGGGGGAGATGGGGAGATGGGGAGAGGGGGAGAGGGGGAGATGGGGAGATGGGGAGAAATTATTAAATAAATTATTAAAAATAGCAGAGAATTTATTGGTAGCGGCGACAAGAAAGTTACCAAAGGGTTTGCGGTACGTTTCGGATAAAGAACAAATAGTAAACGAGCGAGTAATTAACGTAGCTAAGTTGTTACAAATTGAAGAATTATTAAATAGATATCCCAAAGAATTGTCTGGGGGACAAAAACAGCGAGTAGCGTTAGGGCGTGCAATTGCTCGTAACCCACAAGTATTTTTAATGGATGAACCGCTTTCTAACTTAGATGCAAAATTGCGGATGCAAACCCGTGCGGAGATATTGACACTCCCCACGCATATAATGCGGGGGATTCTTGGTTCATTGACACAACTTAACCGAACAGGATTTCTCCAATCAGGCCAGAGGTTCCATCTCCCCAAGCTTATCAGATTCGGTGTGCCCCACCGTACTTAGTCCCTTCTGTAAAATATTAATCGCTGCATTTATATCTCTATCTTCTATATAGCCACAATGATTACAAATATGAGTTCTAGTAGATAAAGATTTTCGCACTTTTTCGCCACAATTAGAACAATTCTGACTAGTATTATGAGGAGCAACGGCAATTGTTAACTTCCTATACTTATAGCCAAAATAATTTAACCACCGGCGAAATAACGACCACCCTGCATCAAATATCGACTTAGCTAGGTGTCGATTTTTAACCATGCCTTTAACATTTAAACATTCATAAGCTACCAAGTCGTTAGACACGATTAAACGGAGTGCTACTTTTTTAACAAACTCTTCTCGCTGCCTACTTACTTTTAAATGTTTTCGAGCATATCGAATTCTAGCTTTTTGATAATTTAGGGACTGTGGTTTACCTTTTCGATATTTAGACGATCTGTTTCGATTCAGACGATTTAATTGTTTTTCCCCCTTACGATAGAATTGCGGGTTGTGTTCTATATTTCCTTGACTATCAGCCAAGAAATACTTAATTCCAACATCAATTCCTACAGCTTTTTGACTGGGTGTTAAAGGTTTAACAATATCTCTGGGGTCTAGTTCTACTGAAAATTGTACATAATACCCGTCTGCACGACACACAATTCTAACTCGTTTGATTTGATTTAATTGATAAAAGTTTAAATCCCTCGAACCGATTAACTTAAAAGTTCCGATATTCTTCTTATCAATGAAAGAAATATGTTTTCTATCCGATGATAGCTTCCAACCTGAAACCTTGTATTCGAGAGAACGAGTATTTTTCTTAAACTTGGGATATCCCTTCTTACCTATTACTTGCTTTTTACAGTTAGCATAAAAGCGATTAACTGCTTTTAAAACTCTTTCAACAGCAGTTTGGCAGGCATGAGAATTTAAATCTTCTACAAACTTAAATTCTTTTCTTAACAACGTGTTGTATCGGAACATTTCGGTTTTACCTACACCACGATTATCCATCCAGTAGCGAAGCACTTTGTTGCGGACAAACTGATATGTCCGAATTGCCTCTTCTATGGCTGATACTTGTTGCGGTTTTGGTTTAACTTTAAATTCGTAGATAAACACGTTTGATACTGATAGAACTGATATCAAAAATATATTATCATAAAACCACGGGGATTAAAATCCCCAACGGGCTTATCCCCATAAATAGAATTTAGGGGCTTGCGCCCGATGATTTTCGGTCAAGCTGCAACGTCAACTGGGAATAACTACAATTTACGTTACACACGATCGAACAGAAGCTATGACAATGGCCGATCGCGTAGCAGTGATGGATCGAGGTCAAATAATGCAGGTTGCTCCCCCATTAGAAATTTACAATCGTCCTGCAAACCGTTTTGTGGCAGAGTTTATCGGCTCGGTGCCCATGAATTTTATTGAAGTAAAATTTCAATCGCCTTGCTTAATAACAATCTTGAGATTTTCGTCTAACTCTATCAGAAAACTGGAGTAATGCTTTGCGAAAATACAACGGACGAACCCTAATATTAGGAGTTCGTCCGGAACACTGGAATATAAGCTTACCTGCGACTAAGAATTTACCAGCACAAGTAGAATGGACAGAAAATCTCCGTAACGATAGTTATCTTGCAGTCAAACTAATTGAAACAAAATTTCAAAAAGATTATTTAGCATCAGAAGAGTTGCAAGTGAGAGTACCGCCAGAAAAATTGGTAAATACGGGAGAAAAAGTATGGTTATCCCTAAACCCAGAGAAAATTCACTTCTTCGATCCAGAAACCGAACTAGCGATATTTCCTAAAAGCAACTCACCGTCATTACCGTTTGGGAACAGTTAACAGTTACCAGTTACCAGTGAAGAGAGAGGGGGTAGAGGGGGTAGAGGGGGGAGATGGGGAGACAAGGAGACAAGGAGACAAGGAGAATTTTGACCTTTAACCTTTAACCTTTAACCTTTGACCTTTAACCTTTGACCTCTAACCTTAATTATTCCTAACTCCAATACCCCATGCCCCATGCCCCATGCCCTATTCCCAAATATTAAACCTCCGCCACAGCTACCTCTTGCTCTGTTTCGACAAATTCTTGAACGCGGGCGCGGTATTTTCTCAAGGATTCGTCTACCCAGTCGCGATCGTTGCTGTTAACGAATAGATGCACTAATGGTTCGCTTGCATCTGGTAGAACTAGTACCCAACTGTCTTCGTAGGGTTGACAAATTTTCACCCCGTCAATTAATTCCAATTGCTCTGGGGGATGAGTTTCTACTAAGTGACGCATTAATGCACCTTTAACCGTCCAAGGACAGCGGGTGGTGTAAGTTTTGTGAATTACGCGGGGTAATTCGGAACGTACTGTGGTAAGAGAACGTTCTTGAATTGTCAGCATTTCAATCAGTTTGGCGATACAGAACATCGAATCAAATCCGGGATGCAGTGCTGGAACAATAAAGCCGGTGTCGCCACTACCACCTAAAACAACATTAGGATTCTGTTGACAAGCTTCCATTAATGCTGTGGAATTTGCTTTGGTGCGAATCACTTTACCGTCATGACGACGAGCGATTTGTTCTACAGCGCTAGAAGAATGAACTGGTACTACTACAGTTCCTCTGGGATTGGCAGTCAATATCATGTCTACCATCAAGGCTGTGAGCATTTCCCCACGAATGGGAATACCGGATTCATCAACTAAGATCATTTGCTCGCCGTTTGCCGTTACCTGTACGCCAAAGTTGGCTTTGAGTGCTTCGACTACATGACCTAATTGAGTTAATAAGGCTTCGCGATCGGTTTCTGAGGTGGCAATTTTATTTAAACTGGCATTGAGTACTACCGCATCAGCACCAAATTTATCTAACATCTGCGGTAATACGGCTCCAGACACCCCGTAAACATAGTCAATCACTACTTTTGCGCGACTGTGGCGGATTGTGTCGATATTTAAGAGATTTTCAAAAGCGCTACAGTAACGGTCAACTAATTGAGTAGGATAAGCAACATTACCAATTTCATCAATTTGCGCCCGTCGCATATCTTCTTTAAAATATGCACCTTCGATTTTCTTTTCTTTGGCTTTAGGAATATTGATTCCTTTGTTATCCATGAATTCAATCAGGATATAGTCGGCACGGTTGGGATGGATGCGGACATGAATACCCCCTGCTACGTTCATATTCGGTATGATGGCACGGGCAATTGGTAAAGCTGTTGCATCTAAGTTTTGAATCTCAATGCCTACAGACATCAAACCAGCTATCAATGACCGAGTTACCATCCGGGAGATATTCCGCTGATCTCTAGAAACCGTAATTTCGGAACCCGGTTTCAAAGTTGAACCGTAAGCAGCACCTAACTTAACGGCAAATTCTGGGGTAATATCAATATTTGCCGAACCCTGAACTCCTCGCTGTCCAAATAAATTACGTTGGGCGGTATTTCCCCAAATCAAGTTTATATTTAAGATTGCGCCGGATTCAATTTTTTTGCTTGGCCAGACGCGCACTCCAGGGCTAATTTGGGCTTCTTCTCCCACCGTGGAAAGCGAACCAACTACGGCAGCTTCGAGTACGTGAGCGCGACGGTCTACACGAGTACCGCGAGAAATTACGCAGGCACTTAATTGAGCTTCGTCACCAACTATTGCTCCATTCCATACTATTGGACGTTTCAAATTGGCATCAGCACCAATAGTAACGTTATCTCCAATCACCGTTCCGGCTTCGATCTGGACTCTATGACCAATACGACAGTTATCGCCAATTAAAGCTGGTGTTTCAATTACTGCTGAAGATTCGATGTGAGTATTTTGACCAACCCATAAACCGGGTGAAACTTCCTTGTAAGGAAAATCAGCTTTAACTTTGTGGTTGAGAACATCATACTGAGCTTCGCGGTAAGCATCCAAATGTCCGACATCACACCAGTAACCGGAAGCAACATAACCATACATTGGTTCGCCTTTTTCAAGCAGTAAAGGAAATAACTCCTTGGAAAAGTCCGATTCTTGGTTTTCTGGCAGATATTGCAAAACTTCGGGTTCTAAAATATAAGCGCCAGTATTAACCGTATCGGAGAAAATTTCGCTGGTGGAAGGCTTTTCTAAAAATCGCTTGATGCTTCCTTCTTCATCAGTAATAACTACCCCGAACTCAATTGGATTGGGAACCCGAGTTAAAATTAAAGTTGCTTTTGATTTTTTTTCTTTGTGATATTTAATTGCTGCTGTTAAGTCAAAATCAGTAATACTATCTCCACTTATCACCAAAAACGTATCATCTAGAAGTTCGGCAATGTTCTTTACACAACCTGCCGTACCTAAAGGTTGATCTTCTTCGACAGCATAAGTCATCTGTACGCCAAAATCGCTACCATCTTGAAAGTAGTCTCGCATTGTATCTGGTAAATAATGCAAGGTAGCGATAATTTCTGT
The DNA here is from genome assembly GCA_049649675.1 of Rivularia sp. (in: cyanobacteria). Taxonomy (GTDB): domain Bacteria; phylum Cyanobacteriota; class Cyanobacteriia; order Cyanobacteriales; family Nostocaceae; genus Rivularia. Next base: position 12,965 of record JBARZF010000115.1, read on the forward strand.
AATGTCGTGCCGTTTGAGAAGATTGATAATATGTTCCGCAATTGGCCGGTTGAGGATCGGCACCATTGGTTTAGGTAAGTCGCAAGTTAGCGGACGAAGCCGCGTTCCGGAACCTCCAGCCATAAGTACTGCTCGCATAAATCCTCCATTTCATGTATTTTCTAAAAATCGTAGCTTTAATACTGGTATTGAATTGAAGTGCTGGGTATTGAAGAAAAGCCTGTGTTGATCGGCGATAAGTTAAAACCTTTCGCTTCTCAATTGGCAGTATGTCAATAGCCAGCGAATGCAACCAACTTCCAATATTCGATAGATAAAGTTTGGTCGTTCTATATCTAGTCTCCTAGGTCTCCTGAAATTTAAGGAACTTCCTCAAGATGCATATGGTCATAATTAAATTATCTATAAAATTGGCGCATCTTAACAAAGAAAAGATATTATGCTTAATCTTGAGAAACCGGGTTTATTCAAAAAACCGGGTTTATTTATTTTCATAACTGATTTATAGGTGCTATATATTTAGCTAATAGTTGCAGCACGAGATAACCAAATATCGCGAATATCTTTTGACATTGGAAGCAATTTAAGAAATTCTTGCACCGATTTCAAATCCCATTCTATTGATGCAGTAGACGGTATCTGAAATTCACTCATCGCATACCGAAGAATTGCCGAGCATAAAGCCGCAGCTTCGATTATTGGTTGTGAATCAAGCCAAACTGGAAAAATACGAGCTTCAAAGGTAAGTTTATCAGGTACGGGATGTATTAAGTTTTTTAGATTAAAGTCACAGTATTTTGTTAATTCAAGTTTAGCAAGTCGTGTTTTAGCTTCTTGCCACGGTAATTCTCGAAAACCGGATTCGTTAACTAGTTTTAGTAAAGCTATATCCCAACTTCCCAAACGCCTGCACTTGGAGTTAGTTCCTACTAATTTTTTTAGATTTTGACCATGTGCATGAAAAACATTAACTAAATTTGCAAACACATTTGCAGAACATAATGGTTTTGCATCAAAATGGATGTGAGTTGCACCTTCAACGGGAACAGTAAAATTAAGTAGACGCGCTGTTTTTAAAAGAACTTCTAATTTTTCCAGATGATTTGTACCTATAGGCGGTGAAATTATCTCGCATGGGCGCTCTCGTTCCCCCGGTAATGGTGCTGCGATCGCAATTGGTAACCCAGTATTATCGGCAACGCGCATCATTCCTTCTACTCCCTCTTCTACATAAGTGCCAAATAACTTAGCAATAGGGTGAAGAACTTCAGATTTACTTTGTTCGGCATTTGTTTGACAAGTTATTAATTGCAGAAATCGGGTGTCATCGCTAACAATTCGATACCATCCCGGCTTCGATGGATGCGATTTATCTAAATCATCTTGAAGAGTTAAATCATCAACGCATTTCGCGATTAAATTTCCTTGTCGATCAATAACTTCAAAGCCTAAAGTTAGATTATGAAATAAAGGCGTTCCCGGAACTTTACTTGGTTCGGATTGATGATAAAATATACGACGCACAATTCCATTATTTGCTTTTGCTATTGATTCAGCTAAATCTTTTCTACTTAAACCTTTTGGTGCTAATAATTCAATCTCGCAGCCGATTTTCCAGTTTAATTTCGACATAAATATAATTAATTGTTAGTTGTTAGTTGATAGTTGTTAGACGATGGGCGGAAAAATATCGAGTTATATTAGTAGCTTTCCCGCGCATCCTCTTAGACATGATTAAACAAAAAAAAGTAGGCTATAAGCCCACCAGCATAAATAAAGTATCTTGAATAACGGACAAAATACCCGTTTTAATAATTCGATATTTTATCTTCTAATTTGTTGCAGCGCTTGTTCAATTACCTCTTGTTGACCTAAGATTAAATTCTTCTCAATACGTATTTTCGCTTCATAAGGTGAAGAATCCCCCCAAAAAGTAGCAAGTTTTTCAGCGTCGTTGTATTTATATTTTGATTCGCTATATAATTCTAAATTAGGATTATTACCTTGAACTTTATTCAAAGCTTTAATTCTTGCATCTACAAGGAATTGTTCGAGAATTGCAACATCAGATTTACCCCAAATAATTTTTCTACCAATTCTAGCCTTGGCTTCGTATGCCGATTGTCCCCAATAATCCCCAAGTACGCGAGCATCCCAATAATCATATTTACTATTTGAAAAAGCATTTAATTCTCTATTTTTAACTTGCTTAGCCGATGCCTTGATAAAATCGTTTTGTTGAAGGCTTAAAGAATTTTTCGGTGAAGCTTGATTCGGTATTTGAGCAGTAACAGCACTAATGGTACTAACTGAACTTAAAACCAGTCCCAAAGATAATAATAGGACTTTCAAATTACATTTCATCTTCAATTTCTCCTAATTTATGAATTTTAGATATCAATCCGGGCAATTTTTAATACAACCCGCATAAAAGCTTTCAGATAAAAACTTACTATCTATCTTTCTATACACTTAACGAATCTGTAATTTCTGAAAACTACACAATTTTAACTTCTGTTTGTAGCAATAAATAAAGCCTTGACTACGAATCAACTAAGCATACTATGTAAAAAATAAGCTACTTTCACAAAAATAAAAGCAGCAATATTTCGTAATTTATTCCTATAAATGTTTTGATTTTGCCAGAATATATACCTAAAAAGTATACATATTAAGGTTTCAAATCTTGCTGTATCCATTCCAAATGCTTCGGTAATAACCGCGCTAAATCATACTTTTGTAAAATAGTTTCTCTGGCTTTCTCTCGAATTGAAGACATCTCACCGGGATTATTAAGTACTTCTTCAACGCGATCGCATATTTCCTGTGGTGAAAAGAAATCTACTAACAAACCATTCACACCATCTTCAATTACTTCAGTTACGGGTGCTGTATTTGAAGCAACTATCAAGCAACCTGTAGATAAAGCTTCCAACATCGACCAAGATAAAACAAAAGGACGAGTTAAATAAATGTGAACTGAGGAAGCTTGCAATACTTGCAGATATTCCCCATAAGGCAGCAAACCTGTAAAATGAACTCTTGTCATATCTAGAGGTACTTTTTCGAGCATCAACTGCTTATAAGTTTGATTGTCGGGAAGCTGCTTTCCATAAGCCACTCTATCTTCCCCAACAATTACAACATGACAATTAGGTCTTTTTTGTTGAAGTAACGCAACGGTTTCGATAAATTGCGGAAAACCTCGATAAGGTTCCATACCCCTTGCAACATAAGTAATAATTTCTTCCACACCAGAAAGATTGAGGTTAATTCTGGGTAAAACTAACTTTGCTCCCGGCTTCGGTTTGAAATAATTTGTATCAATACCATCGTGAGATACAGTAATTTTACTGCGATATTCCGAGGGAAACTGCTGACGCTGCCAATTAGTGGGAGACAAACCGCGATCGCAACTGTATAAGTCAATCAAAATGGGAGCATTCTTGATCCTAATCCGAGCTTCATCATCAGGAGTTAAGGGATCTATAGGATCGAAATCAGCGTCGGAGCCATGTGCTTGATAGAACCATTCAAAATAACAAAGTAATTTAGTTTTCGGAAAAGCATCCTTGATAAATAAAGTTGGCCCCCAACCCGAATGACCGTAAACTATATCTGGAATGAAATTCTTTTGCTTTAATTCTTCCGCTAAACGGTAAACACCTTGTCCTTGAAGAACAGCTTTTTCTAATGGTCTAACATAATGGTGAGTTTCAGGACGAACTTCTCTAGTAGAACCATAAATAGCTTTGATAACCCCTGGTAAAGAACCTTCATGACGATTAGTTCCAAAAACAACTTGATTCTTGGGATTTTGTGCTAAAGCTACAGCCAAATGACGAAATTGAGCCGGGAAATTAGGATGTAAAAATAAAATACGCATTTTTAGTTATCAGTTATCAGTTATCAGTTTACTGGTGATAATTGTAATTTATAGCAACCAACTCAGGCTCTTACTACTTAAATAAACGGAGTGGTTTAAAAATATTTGAATATAGTTACAAGTCTATTACAGGTAGAGCTTTTTAATTAAGTCTTAACCATGCACAACAAAATAGTTAACATCTGTAATACAATTTTGTGATTTTTTTGTAGATTTTAAATAAAGAAAATTTGGTTCTTCAGTTGTTAGTATGCGGTCATTGTTAGTGAAAATTATTAAAACAATTGCTATCTAATGATTTAGTATTCTATATGTTTAACTTTTAATGATTTAATTCTATTTTCTCCCTACTGCCTACTGCCTTAAAACCACTATTTTAATAGCATTCCTTTGTACTGAAGAACCGAAGCTATCAACCCATAAGAATGACGTTATCAATTACATGGATTACACCATTATCAGCTTCGATATCTGCTGCTATGACTGTGGCATTTTTTACTTCAAATTTGTCAGTACAATTAATAGTAATAGGGGAACCTTCCACAGACTTTACAGTTTTCAATTTTGCTAAATCAGCCTGCATTAATTTGCCCGCTACAACATGATATGTGAGAATTCTTGCTAGCCCGTGAGGATTTTGCAACAATGTTTGAATAGTCCCGGTCGGTAATTTTGCAAAAGCTTCATCATTAGGTGCAAAAACTGTAAAAGGTCCGGGACTTTTTAATGTTTCTACTAAATTAGCAGCTTGTACTGCTTGAACTAGGGTATTAAAAGAACCAGCACTAACAGCAATATCAACTATATCTGCCATGTTTTCACCATTATTTTAGTAAGTATTATAAAGCTTTGCCGAAAATATATACAAATATAATCAATGAAATAACAGTCAATAACCGTTCATAAAAATCTGGTTCCTTTCCATAAGCAACTCTATCTTCTCCGACAATTACAACATGACAATTCGGTCTTTTTTGTTGAAGTAACGCAACGGTTTCGATAAATTGCGGAAAACCTCGATAAGGTTCCATACCCCTTGCAACATAAGTAATAATTTCTTCCACACCAGAAAGATCGAGATTAATTCTGGGTAAAACTAACTTTGCTCCTGGCTGCGGTTTAAAATATTCTATATCAATACCATCATGATTTACAGTAATTTTACTGTAATATTCTGAGGGGAACTGCTGACGCTGCCAATTAGTAGGAGACAAACCGCGATCGCAACTGTATAAGTCAATCAGAATAGGAGCATTCTTGATCCTAATCCGAGCTTCATCATCGGGAGTTAAGGGATCTATAGGATCAAAATCAGCGTCGGAGCCATGTGCTTGATAAAACCATTCAAAATAACAAAGTAAAGTAGCTTTGGGAAAAGCATCTTTGATAAATAAAGTTGGCCCCCAACCCGAATGACCGTAAACTATATCTGGAATAAAACCTTTTTGCTTTAATTCTTCCGCTAAACGGTAAACACCTTGTCCTTGAAGGACAGCTTTTTCTAATGGTCTAACATAATGGTGAGTTTCACCACGAACTTCTCTACTCGAACCATAAATAGCTTTGATAACTCCTGGTAACGAACCTTCACGACGATTGGTAGCAAAAACAACTTGATTCTTCGGATTTTTTGCTAAAGCTACAGCCAAATGACGAAATTGAGCCGGAAAATTGGGATGTAAAAATAAAATACGCATATATTCAGATCGGAAGATGTAGGTTATTAGTCATCAATTATCACTTAGAGCGTGTGGATCATCAATTTTCACCCGGAGGGTGTGGATCGTCAATTTTTGTCACTAACTAAGGTCGATGGATTTAGGTATATTACAGGCTAAGACTGAATTAAGTTTAATTGTTCGTGATTTCTCGTTGCTAAACCTACTTTTTGACCAATTAAGCTTAAAAATGCCGTGCCAAAATGCTGAATTTCTAAAAAACTCGCTTGTTCGCACGTGGTTTTATAAACTCTAAATGTTTTCATAATTCCCAAAGTTGCAGCACTTTCAAGAGGACTGATAAAACTCGTATCGCGGTCGAGAAAATAAGGTTTTTTAGCCCAATAATTCATTTGCTCTGCATTTAGAAAATAGCAACCAGCATGAGGATTGAGAGCGCGACTAAAAGTAATCGGTACATTCATCACTTTGCCCTCAATTATTGATTTTTCCTGCACATTTTGAAAAGGTGCGGTTACTCGGGGAGCCAAATTTCCATCAATATACGCTTTATTTACTAAACCTGTAGAAGAAATTTCATAACGATTTGGTTGAAGTAGGTTTAGATTGCTTAAATTTTGGTTAAACCAATTTAATTTAATAAAAAACCAAGGGTCATGTATTATCAAATCGTCTTCTAAGAAGCAATAATAATCATATTTTCCCAGATAATCTCTAAGAATTGCCTGACATTCAAATCCTAAAAGCAAAGGTTCTACCTTTGTCGGGTTGTGTATATAACTATTTTGCGGTAAGCGAAGTTGATCGAGTAAATGAGAGTCTCCAGTAGTACAAATTAAAACATCTATTTCACTTCGTTGAAATTGGTTAGCCCCAAAGGCCAACTTCTGTTCGATATCAATTATATTTTGAGAATTTCCGAATAACTGATGCAGTGCTGCAATATTTATACTTAGTGCCTGCAAACGGAAACGAGCTTTAGCTTGTCCTGAAGCGTGCCGACTTCCAGTTGTGGAATTGAAAAAGTGAGCAATGGTAAAAAGAATTCGCATACTTAGTCTCTAATTCTTAATACATACAATTTTGATCGTATTACCATTATCTCACAGTCAGTATTCGGAATTTTACCAAATAATATAAGACCGTGTTGAGCTAGTAATAATTAAGAAAAGATTAATAGTCAAATGAAGATGTAAAGGTTTGTAAAGCTGTTTTCAAAGTGACCTCATGCTTTTGCTAAGATTTAGGTACATTGAAAATGGTTAAAATATCTGAAGCTAAGTCTCAGCATTTAATATTAATTGATCTAATTACATAGCTTTTGTTATTTCAAGGTAGTTCGTCAAAAACTTGAACCATTAACGAAATAATTAATGTTGCGGCGAATTCCTTTGATAGCTTGAACGCAAGGCAATATAAATACTGCAATACAGTTGCAGTTAACAAGCAATCATTGAGGGTGAAAAAATGGCTAACATTACAGGAACTAATAATTCTGAGTTACTCTTCGGTACTTCAGACAATGACTTGATTTTGGGATTGGGGGGAGAAGATACTATTTTTGGTGGAAAAGGAAGCGATACTCTTAGAGGTGAAAGCGGTACAGACTTTTATGGTGATGATGGTGACGATACTCTAAACGGTGGAAATGATTTGCTGTATGGCAGCGAAGGGAATGACTACCTTTACGGAAACAACGGTGATGACATTCTTAGAGGTGGTATTGATAATGATTTTCTTGCTGGTGGAACCGGAAATGACATTGTAGATGGGGGACAGGGTGATGATTCCCTCCTTGGTAGTGAGGGAGATGACCGACTTTTGGGTGGAGATGGAAACGATGATATCTCCGGACAAGCAGGTAATGACATTTTGTACGCAGGAAGTGGCAATGATTACCTTGCAGGTGGGGAAGGTGACGATGCTGCTTATGGAGGAGATGGGAACGACTCTTTCTTTGGTGCAAGTGGTAATGACAGCTTATTTGGTGGAGACGGTAACGATTCTCTTGTAGGTAGTTCTGAATCAGGTAGCGATACCAACAATGATGACCGTATCTTTGGGGGAAAAGGCAATGACACTCTTAGAAGTGGAGTCGGAAATGACAGTTTATTCGGTGGAGACGGCAATGATTTGATCGATAGCGGTATAGGTAATGACTATCTTAGTGGTGGAGATGGTGAGGATAATCTACGTGGCGGTGATGGAATTGATACTCTTTTCGGCGGTAAAGGTATCGATATCTTATTTGGTGACGCTGATAACGATATTTTGATTGGAGGTGAAGATAATGACTCTTTGTTCGGTGGAACGGGTGATGACGTTCTAAGAGGAGGAGACGGTGACGATCAAGTTTTAGATTATTTTGGTGGCAATGATACTCTCTTCGGTGGAAAAGGAAATGACAACCTTGAAACAGATAAAGGCAATGAACTTCTGTTTGGAGGAGAAGGGGATGACGATCTTTCGTCCGGAAGTGGTAATGACACGCTCTATGGAGGAGATGGTGTTGATTTTCTGCGGGGAGATAGCGGTGATGATTACTTAAATGGTGGTAGCGGTCGCGACAATTTACGTGGTGGGAATGGAAGTGATACTCTTATCGGCGGTAAAGGTATCGATCTGCTATTTGGTGAAGCTGATAACGATATTTTGATTGGTGGTGAAGACAACGACTCTTTGTTTGGTGGAACTGGTGATGATACTCTCTTTGGCGGAGATGGAAATGAAGATGCACTTATAGGAGAGGATGGGAACGATTTTATATTTGGAGGTAAAGGCGATGATGGTTTGGAAGGTAGGGATGGTAACGATAACTTAAGCGGTGGAGATGGAAATGACCGTTTTAGTGGTGGTGCGGGTAACGATACTCTTACAGGAAATAGGGGTGTTGATAGATTCGGATTCTCTACGGGAGATACACCTTTTAATACAAGTAATTTCGGTGTTGATACTATCACCGATTTTAAACCAGGTATTGATAAAATTGCGCTATTCAAAGCTACCTTTACTTCTCTGAATAGTACAGCCAACGGTTTCTTAGAACTCAGCCAATTCTCTATTGTTAATAATGATGCGGCTGTGGGAAGTAGTAGTGGTTTGATTACTTATAGTTTAGCCACGGGTAACTTGTTCTACAATCAAAACGGTGCTGAAGAAGGTTTGGGAAGTGGGGGACAATTTGCCACTTTACAAGGTATTCCACTATTAGACGACACAGATTTTACTGTACTTTGAGCTATTTGAATCATCGGTTCTACAGACAGGTTGCTTCAATACGAACCTTAAACCTGGTTTTTATAGCCAGGTTTTTATGTTGAATTTATAAAAAACTTGGTTCTTTAGGCACGGTTTTGTAAACTAGAGAAAGCTTTACTTAACTTGCATACTTACCTTCGACAAAATACCAATTCTTCTTCAATTTTTTCACAGTCATCCTGGGATCAAAAATTGGTTGAGTCGTATAAAAAAAAAGAATGCCGATAGCACAAAAAAGTAATAAAGAAAATAAAGAAATGGTAAGAACATAGGAAACAAAATAACTAAAAACGGAGTATGCTCTTGACAATAAATCATATTTCCGGCATATGATTTATTGTTCAAGCATAATAATTACTGTTTAAACTTCTCCCTATCTCCCCATTTCCTCAATCTTCCATATCTTCTATCTCAATATCAATATCATCCATTTCCAAATCTTCATCGGTAAGCGTCTGCTGAGGAATAGCTGCAATAATCGCGTCTATCACTTTGGAAACTTGCAATATTTCGATATCTAATTCGGGGAATTTCTGTCCTTTGGGAACAATCGCTCGCGTAAATCCTAATTTGGCTGCTTCTTTTAACCTTAATTCCATTTGCGATACCGATCGCACTTGTCCCCCCAATCCCACTTCACCAATTAATACGGTACCTGAATCTACAATTCGATCTCGGAAACTGGCAACAATTGCGATCGCAACTCCTAAATCGACTGCTGGCTCTTCTACGCTTAACCCTCCAGCGGAAGCGACGTAAGAATCCAGTTTGGACATGGGGATTCCGACTCGTTTTTCCAACACTGCTAAAATTTGCACCAAACGACTATAATCTACTCCGGTACAGGCTCGACGCGGAGAAGTGTAACTAGTCGGACTCACTAAAGCTTGTAATTCTACTACGATGGGACGAGTACCTTCGCAAGCTACCACAATGGCAGTTCCCGGTGCAGGATCGTCGCGACTGCCTAAAAATAATTCGCTGGGATTGGGGACTTCTCGCAAACCATGCGCTACCATTTCAAAAATACCAATTTCATGGGTAGCGCCGAAACGATTTTTTACGGTTCTTAATAGTCTGTGGGAAGCAAACCTGTCTCCTTCAAAATACAGCACCGTATCAACCA
>JBARZF010000116.1:0-6427 GCA_049649675.1 Rivularia sp. (in: cyanobacteria)
TTTCCTTTTAACCATTTAGTTACTGTCAAGGGGTATTCAATACGCAACTGACAGTCACAATAATAAGTAGCAACTTCTAATAATAATGGTGCAACAAGGGTTTCGCGACGAGCAGTTTCACTTGTTAAACTAACACGGGGCAAAGTTCGTTCGATACGGTCTTTTAAATCCGCAATTCTATCAAGTGGTTTTTGAGTTTTCGGCAGTGATAATTTAGACCTAACCAAGTTGTACCCAAATTCAGCTAAAATCTCTTCTGGCTCGTAAGTCATTTCAAAGTACGAGCGAAATATATAATCTTTATTTTCTTGAAGAATTTTAGGTTTTGACATTCTTTCACCGTTCTTAGCAATAATATTTTTTGTATCATCTTTATTTTAATGAGATTAAAAGCCGTTGTGTTGCGGTAGTTTACTTGCGAGTATATGAAAATATGACTTTTGTGATAAATACTTTTACGTCAATAGGGAATTGCTTCTATGCTGATAATTAACTAAAAATAAAAAAGAATATCTCAAAATAGATTAATGAATATTGGTCAATTTATCACTCTAAAAGCTATCCCCGTTCTATTAGCTTCTATTAGTATTTACTCAAGTTCAACTTTTGCACAAAGCCAAACTAATTTACCTACCCGTATGATTTCTTCAGAGGAAGGTAAGCAGGTATTACTACCTGACTGGCAAATGATTTCATTTAACAATATGCCACCAATACAAGAAAGTGGTTCAATAAAAGCTAACGGATTTTCTCGTGAATGGAATGCAGGGGATACCCCTGATAGATATTTAACTTTAGGTGATATTGATGAAGCATTAAAACCCAAATTATTTAGTCTTAGTCATATTGAAAGTGTTTCTAATGATTCCAATTTAAACACTTCTAACTTAGAAGATTTTCCATTATTAGGAGAACAAACAATTCAATATTTAGTGGAAGTAGTACCGAACTTAGGACAAACTAATACTTCGGAAATCCCACCCATCAATGCGTTATTAAAAGCCGAATCTCCACAAACTAATACTAATACAACTCTATCAAATCTTTTATCCCAAAATCCGACTTTAGCAGAGCTAAAACTCAACCAAATAGATTTATCAACATATACCATTTCTGATATTCCGAACCTTGATGCAGTACAGCTATCTAATTTCAGTGGTTGGGAGAATACTTTGATTAAAGACGTTCCGGGATTAAACGCTGTAGCTTTAGCTTCTTTCCCCCTTCCCTTGACAGAAGTAGGTAATAGAGTTGCCAGAATAGATTTTATCTGGGGTACGGCAGAGAAACGTCGTCAACGAACGGTATCTGGTTCGGATGTAGCGGGCTTTTCTGTGCCATGTGAAGGTGAAGATTGTCCGCACATTGAACTAGATGATCTAGAAAATTCAGGACGCAATATTAGAGGTAAATTTGAAGGACGTTCTTGGATTAGCGGAAAATATCAAAAAGTAAAAGGTGGTTGGGGTTGTTTAAAATCGGTAAATGCAGGCAAAGAGCCTACTGGAAGATTACCGTTCGGAAGCGCTTTTAAAGTAGTAGTTATGGAACCATCGGAGACAAACGATACTGTTAATACAGCTTTATTCTTTCGCTTCAAAAATGTCTGTGGTGCAACCCCATATTTTATTGGTCCAGTTCCTTTTTTAAATTACGAAGTTAATACGCCTATTTTCATTGGAAACTAGAGAGGAGTGGGGGAGAGAATATAATTCGTAATATCACCCTCCGGGTGACGCAAGCTACGTAATTCGTAATTCGTAATTAGCGCCCATAAATATTTTATTGGTGAGGGATAAATTTTTATAGCAACCAGGAGCAGGACATGAATAGTAGTTTTTCTTCTAAAATTGTACGCTTTCTTATCTATTTTAATTTTAGTTTTGGAGTTTTATTACTAATAGTGACCTTATTTTTAAAAGATTGGAATAAGCATTTTTAATCAAAATAAAAATATTCTAGATGAAGCAAGATTTTTTATTATCTGAAAATATCACTAATAAAACTGTCATTGAGCAAAAACCAAATGGAATTAAATCAAGCCTTGATATAAATGGACTTATCAAGACTTTCGCTAATCCCGAAGGTTTAGCAATGATAGGAATTTTAGTATTCTTATTTATATTAAGTCAATTTTCTAGTGGTAAAAAAGGTAAGATTTCTACGGGAAGAGTAGTAGGAAGAGGAGAACAATTAGCAGCAACAAACCTCGCTCTTAAACAAATTGAAGAACGCAAGCACAATAAGGTAACTTTTTGGTGTGGTTCACCTCGCTATTGGTTCTCTGGTAGATTCAGAAAATTTGGTGCATCACTTCAAACCTTCCTTGGAGCATCACCAACTGTTTGGATTCCCCATGCAGAACGCTCTAGTCTTGTTCTTGGCGCTCCTGGCTCTGGTAAAACTTTCGGCACTATTGACCGTATGGCAGAAAGTTGCATGATGCAAGGTTTTCCATTAATCGTCTACGACAAGAAAGGCGACCAAATGAAATTACTCGCACCACTTGCGGCACGCTATGGTTACGATGTGCGAATATTTGCTCCTGGTGAACCCTACAGTGAAGTAATCAACCCGCTTGACTTTATGGAGAACCAGGAAGATGCGGTGAGTGCAGGACAAATTGCTCAGGTAATAAATGCAAATGCTGGTGGTAGTGGTAAAGGTGATGAGTTTTTCTCAAAAGCTGCTGATCTATTAGCTAAAGCACTAATCCAATTAGCCAAAGGTAGCGATTGTCCTGATTTAGCCACCGTTTACTGCATCCAATCAGTTGATGGTTTTATCAATAAGTTACACGCAGCAGTACAAGCAGGTACGGTTTCTCGGTGGGTTGCAGCTTCGTTTCAGCAGTACTTAAAAGCAAAGGATAGCGAGAAGACTATTGCTAGCATCGATACAACTACAGTGGGAATATTTTCTGCTTTTATCCAGAGGTCGCTTCTTTCTTCGTTTATTGGTAAAAGTACTATTTCTACCAAACTATCTGGAAAACAAATCCTGATTTTCAAGTTAGATGACCCCAGACGCGATGTGGTAGGACCATTGCTTGCAGCAGCACTTCATATGACAATTGTCAGCAATCTATGTACTCCAAGGAAAGACCCAATAGGAATATTTATCGACGAATTGCCATCACTATATCTTAAGGCATTACCTCAATGGATTAACGAGTACAGAAGTAACGGAGCTTGCTTTGTCCTGGGTGTTCAATCTTTAGAACAGTTAGCTAATACATATGGCGAAAATCTAGCTGCTGCGATAACCAGTGCTTGCAGCACGAAAGTTCTTTACAACCCAGCGAATTACTCAACTGCGGACAAGTTTTCTCAATCCTTCGGACACAAGGAATTTATTGTTAAGAATAAATCTATCAGTGATTCCAAGGAAGGACGAACGGTAACTTGGACGGATAATTTACAAACAATGCCAATTCTCACTCCAGATGAAATTATGCGCTTCCCGCAAGGAAAATGCGTAATTACCAATCCCGGTTATGCATCCCGAAGCGAAGGTTCGATTCCCTATGCTTTAACTATCCCCATTCCTAAATTAGATATGGAGCGAATAAACAGAAGTGAGCAACTTTGGTTTGAGCAAGTTTATCCAAGACTACTTATGCGTTCTCCGATTGGTGATATTAATCAATTAGATGAAGCTATAGATTTGAGAGAAAGGATTGCAGAGCAACTTTTAACTACCGGGGAACATTCTGTATCTACACTCAATCAACTAGATAGCAAAGAAATAGAATTAGTCAGCCCTCATAGTAATGAGGTTTGGTAGAGAAAAAACTCTATTTTTATCATTTAAAAGTTAAATACAGTTAATATATAGCAGTTAGCTAGATACTTGATATCAGCACGAGATAGAACCTAAAAAAAATGGGTCAGGCTTTTTAATAAGCCCCCGGTTTTCTTAGCAAGGACTCGTCCGTTCTGGGTCTTCGACCCAGAACGGGAAGCCTGCCCCATTTTTTTGCGGACATTGTAAGCCAAAAACGCTCTGAGAAGCTAAATATTGACTTATTATTACAGTATTTATAACTATTGTGCAGCTTTTTTAACTGTCACCGAAGTATTTTGTATTACTATTCTGTTAGATCCAAAATTATATCAACATAGTTATAAAGTTTTCTCTTGTAAGGAATTATTATCAGTATATACTTTGTTTTTATCCAGTTAAAGAAAAAATCCACATAATAAATCACTTATCTCTTGATTACTCTTGTTTTGTCACAGATTTGACGACTTGTAGCAGTCGCTCCTCCCGATTTTTCTACTTGCATAGAATTTGAATATTTTCAATATAGCTTGTATATCAAATAATACATCCGATTAATATTTTCTTTGTATCAATAAAAACGATTAGACTACACAATTTTAAAATAATTTGATTGATTAATTTTTGTCGTATTTTTTTGTATCACTTATGATGGGTAAGAACATCGAAATCCGGACAAATTGGAGTTTCGTAAAAACGTAAAGTTTTCGAGTCGGAATAAGAATTATTTATTCATCAAAGTGCATCCATAATCATCAGTTAATCAAGAAATTTGTCTAGATAAAAGTTCGATATTTCTCTCCTGAATTCGCTTTGTGTTTATAACTAATTGAGGTCAATGCGAAGGAAGAGGGAAGAGGGAAGAAGGAAGAAGTTTTTAGTTTTGGAATCTGATTGAACTCCTTCCAAATTTTAGCCGTTGTAAACGATGGGGCTTGCAACCTTCCGGAAAAGTTAGAAGAATCGCCAACTTCCTTCTTGAAGGTCGTTCGCGTAGCGTCTGTGCTAGGAGAAAGACCTTTGGTCAAGATATATAGTGGTGGCAATTTAATATATTGCCACTATTGTTGAAACCATTATATGGAGGGCGCGTTTTTCATCACTACGATTTATGGTGGAATATTCGCGTGAATAAAAATGACAAATTCGAGTCAACTATTCTCTAAAAAATATCTTCAAGATGGAGATTTTTTAGTAGCTATTGAGCGCATCAAAATAAAGCACAAATTATTTCGAGTCATTGCTTATAAATTAGCGACTGGGGAGACTGCTATTACAACTCGACAAATGGCAGTTTCTGTTAAAAAACCATCTTACACAGCTCGTCAATTTATGCGGAAGATGGGAGTTGAACCAGTTCGAGTTCAAATGCCTAATCGCTCGGTGACAGATATGATTTCCATCTCAATTGTCACAGCTTTTTGGAAACATCTTAACGAAGAGGGTGAGGGAAATCCACTTACCAAAATAGGTCAAAAATATTTGGACAAATATTTAACCGAATCCGAAGTTAGTTAGAGAGGAGTAGAGGAGGAGTGGGGGAGTGGGAGGAAGAGAGTGAGAGAGGGAGGGAGAATTTTGATGAAATTTTTTTTGATTTCTGGCTTCAAGTAAACTAAGTAAATCTAGTTATATGGTACTTCAAACGCAAGCAAATGCTGTCTCAGATGGCATTCACAAGAGTGTGGAAACAAATGGTTTTTATCAAACTCCTAATTCAATGGCTATCAAAGCTATTCGTGGAAAATTGACTGCTGCTGACTGGGCTTTGTGGGCTTATTTACAAATGATAGACCCTTTTGGAGACAAGATGATTGAATTACCGAAAATTCCTGAAATAGCTGAAGCTATAGGAATAAGCTCGCGACAAATTAAACGCTCTCTTTCGCGTTTGGAAGAACTAGAACTTTACGTTTGGGAACCGATTTTAGTTCGCGGTCAGAATTTAGCTGGTAAAAAAGCGAAAGAACTTTGTCAACAGAAAAGAATAAATAAATCCTCTGAAAAAAATAAAATGACAGATTTGTCCGACTCTGGACAATCCTGTCCAAATGATGACAGAATTGTCCAAACTGTGACAGATTTGTCAAAAAATGGACAGAATTGTCCAAATCGAGAGCCAGAACCCTTGCCTAGTAATGGTTCTAAATCCCCTCAGACTTATTCAGACTTTATACAGACTCTCTCAGAAGGCGAGAAAGAGAATTTTCTGGAATTTTCAAAAAAGAAAGCAGCTTCTTTACCGAAACCTCCGCAACTACCTATCAAGTGGATTGAAGCTAACTTTGAAGAACTGCGCTGTGGGTGGATCGACACGAAGAAGCAAAATTGTAAATATAACTTCGAGGCTTATAGCGAATCGCAGCATCAAATGTGGTACGGACAGCTGCAAGTTGTTGTGGAAGGAGCAATCAAGCTTGGTGATGATAAGAATTTACAGCTATTTTTCAAAGACGATTTTTACAAATGCTGGTTCAATTGGGCGAAAACAACCCGTGCAGATGTCCGCGAACTTTTAGCAAATAGTCCAATACTGGAGCAGAAGGATTATGAGTGAATATCTAAGTTTTGTCAGTAGTGACAAAATACCTCCTCAAAATATCGAAGCGGAGGAAGCGATTTTGGGTGGTATATTGCTCGACCC
>JBARZF010000117.1:0-4144 GCA_049649675.1 Rivularia sp. (in: cyanobacteria)
GAAATCAAGCCAGAAGGGGCAAACGAGCCAGTTTATGGGGAAACAATCAAGAAAACACCAGTATTGCAACATAAAGCAGGTGCCTTAGCAATGGCGCGATCGCAATCTCCAAACTCAGCTTCTTCTCAGTTTTACTTTGCTCTCTCAGACTTAGCTTTCTTAGACGGTAACTACGCAGTATTCGGTAAAGTTACTGACGGAATGGATATCGTAAATAACATTAAGCAAGGCGACAAAATCGAAAACGCCAAAGTTACTAAAGGCGCGGAGAATTTGAAAAACGTTAAGTAGGTTTGATGGGCATGGGGGATTGGGGATTAGGGATTGGGCGGGGATTGGTAACTGGTAATTGCTAATTGCTAATTCTGCATAGGAAGATGGGGAAATGGGGAAATGGAAGTAATTAAAAACATGGAGAAATGTGAGTAATTAAAAACATGGAGAAATGGAAGTAATTAAAAAGATGGAGAAATGGGAGTAATTAAAAAGATGGAGAAATGGGAGTAATTAAAAAGATATAGGGAGCAAGATGCTCCCACTCCTAACTCCGAACTAATTACCTTTAACCTTTAACCTTTATTACTCCTGCCCCATGCCCCATTCCCTATTTTTAATCCAAAATCCAAAATCTAAAATCTAAAATTGAATCGGGTTGTAGTTACTGGTATTGGTTTAATTTCTGCTTTGGGTGATAGCCCCGAAGATAGTTGGCGGCGTTTAATTGTAGGTGAATGTGGAATTAAGCAGCGTCAAATTTTTCCAGAATTACAAAGCCTTCCTTTAGGTTTGATTGGCGATAGCCCAGCGCAGTTAAAAAATCTTACTCAACAAGTTGTCATTTCTGCTTTGCAAGATGCTTCATTAGTTCCACCTTTACCCGACTGCGGAATAGTAATTGGTTCAAGTCGCAGCTATCAAGCAGAATTAGAAAGGATGGCAAAGGGAATGTATGGGAATTTCCCCCCATCTCCCCATCCCCCCATCCCCCCCTCTCCCCATCTCCCCCTCCTCTCCTCCCTCCCACACATGAATGCGATCGCAGCAGCACAACTTGTAGGTGCGACGGGAATTGTGTTAGCGCCGATGGCGGCTTGCGCGACTGGTATTTGGGCGCTTTTTCAAGGTTTTAATTTAATTAAATCGGGGCGATGCGAGCGAGTGGTTGCGGGTGCGGTGGAAGCTCCTATCACGCCTTTGACGATTGCTGGTTTTGATAAAATGGGCGCTTTGGCAAAAACTGGTGCTTATCCTTTTGATGTCAATAGAGAAGGTTTGGTTTTAGGTGAAGGTGGAGCGGTGTTTGTTTTGGAGTCGGCAGAGTTAGCACATCGGCGTGGAGCAAAGATATACGGTGAAATACTCGACTTTGGGTTAACTTCGGACGCATATCATCCAAATCAACCGCACCCTGAAGGAAAAGGTGCAATTTCTGCGGTTAAAGATTGTTTAGATCGCGCTCATATTTCTCCAGAAGATATTGATTACATTCATGCTCACGGTACTGCTACGCAGATGAATGACCGGGCAGAGAGTTTAGTTATACAAAAATTATTTGATAAACGAGTGGCGGTTAGTTCTACTAAAGGAAGCACTGGTCATACAGTTGGAGCTTCTGGTGCTTTGGGGGTAGCTTTTACTTTGATGAGTTTTAAGCATCAAATATTACCGCCTTGTGTTGGTTTGCAGAAATCAGAATTTGATTTGAATTTAGTTAGAAAAGCCTGTCAAATCGATATTGAGCGAGCAATGTGTTTTAGTTTTGGGTTTGGGGGACAAAATGCAGTTGTAGTTTTAAGCAATCAAAATGGTATTTGAGTAACTTGATAGTGATTATTGGCGATTCTAATATTTGAAATATATGTAAAAGGTTGCTCTGAAAAAATAAAGCCAGAAATGAAGCCAGTCTGTGGATGCATGATTAATAAAATGCAAAATGAGTACAGTTTAAATGAGTTTTTGGAAATATCTTTTAATTTATCGGAAGGAAAAAAATCACCAGCTCGGTTTATGCAAGTTGCTTTTGAATGCATAAATCAACCGAGAGCCGGTTATATCTCACAATCTACCAATTTCTAGACAAAAGTAATCAATTTATCTTGACAATTCCATACCTGAGACAGTCGCCAGTCGTCTTACCAGATATCATAATAAAAGTATAGAAATCTTAAAAAATATTTACCGATGCAGGTTTCCTCCTCTCGCTGGTATAAGCTCAAACATTTAATACAAGAAAAAATTCTTTTCGGTAATGAACCGACAGCAGAGTTGTTCGCAATTCTTACCGTTTATTTCGTCCAAGGTATTTTGGGGCTGTCGCGTTTAGCAGTTAGCTTTTTTCTCAAAGATGAACTTGGGCTAAGTCCTGCCGAGGTTTCAGCCTTATTTGGTATTATCGTTCTACCTTGGGTTATTAAACCTGTATTTGGCTTCTTTTCCGATGGGTTCCCTATATTTGGTTATCGAAGACGACCTTATTTAATTCTGTCAGGGATACTCGGAGCAGTAGCTTGGGTAGGGATGGCAACTGTAGTTCATAGTAGCTGGGCTGCGACAACTGCCATTTTGTTAAGTTCGCTTTCGGTTGCAGTAAGTGATGTAATAGTTGACTCGCTGGTAGTAGAAAGAGCGAGATCGGAATCGCAAGCTGAAGCAGGTTCTTTGCAATCGATTTGTTGGGGTGCTTCGGCATTTGGGGGTTTGATAACCGCTTACTTTAGCGGATTTTTATTAGAGCATTTCACTACACGCACTGTATTTTGGATTACCGCAACATTTCCGTTGATTGTCTCTGGAGTTGCTTGGTTAATTGCTGAATCTCCCGTAGAGAATAATCCAGAAGATGATAAAAACGGCAATTTTGAAGATGTTAAACAGCAAATCAAATTACTGCGTCAAGCCATAACCCAAAAAGCAATTTGGCTACCTGCTGCTTTTCTCTTCATTTGGCAAGCTACACCAAGTTCGGAATCGGCTTTTTTCTTCTTTACTACTAACGAGTTACATTTTCAACCAGAATTTTTGGGAAGAGTGCGGTTAGTAACCAGTATTGCGGCTTTAGTTGGGATTTGGATTTTTCAACGTTTTCTTAAAAGCGTTCCGTTTCGAGTCATTTTTGGTTGGAGTACGTTAATTTCAGCAGTTTTGGGATTAACGACGCTGATATTGGTAACTCATGCAAACCGGGCTTTGGGAATAGATGACCATTGGTTTAGTTTAGGTGATAGTTTAATTCTGACGGTAATGGGAGAAATTGCCTATATGCCGGTTTTAGTATTAGCTGCAAGAATTTGCCCTCCGGGAGTAGAAGCGACTTTATTTGCACTATTAATGTCGGTGATAAATTTGGCGGGATTAGTTTCTCATGAGACAGGTGCAGCATTAATGCATTATTTAAGAGTTACTGAAACCAACTTTGATAAGCTGTGGCTGTTAGTGACAATTACGAATCTGAGTACTTTGTTGCCATTACCATTTATTAATTGGCTACCAGCGGCGGGAGAAGAAACTCCGAAAGTATCGCAGCCAGGTTTAAAAGACAGCGACGAACCAGAAAATTTACCTAATTTAATGTCAGAATTAATTTTGCAACAGCCAGCGGAAGAAGCGGTTGAATAATGATAATTGGGCATGGGGAGATGGGGAGATGGGGAGATGGGGAGATGGGGAGATGGGGAGATGGGGAGAAATAATTCCTAACTCTTAACAGACGTAGCAGTGCTACGTCTCTACACTCTTAACTGGAAACTGAGAACTATTTATTAGATATGCAAAATATTCAAATCGACGAACAAGATTCAACTACAGAAAAATCCTATAATCGTGAAAATTGGCGGGAAGGATATCAATCTTTAACAGAAGAGTTTGATTACTGGATCGATGATATTGAAGGAGAAATTCCGCTGGAGTTAAACGGTACGCTGTTTAAAAATGGTCCGGGTTTGTTAGATATTAACGGGCAAAATATTCATCATCCTTTTGATGGGGATGGAATGATTAGCCGAATTACTTTTACTAACGGACGCGCTCACTTTCGCAATCGTTTTGTTCGTACTAAGGCTTATGTAGAAGAACAAAAAGCTGGTAAAATTCTTTATCGCGGCGTATTTGGAACTCAAAAACCTGGTGGTTGGTTGGCGAATGCTTT
>JBARZF010000118.1:0-1959 GCA_049649675.1 Rivularia sp. (in: cyanobacteria)
AACCTGCTGCAAAGGGATGTCCCCCAAAACGATGCAGTAAATGCTCTTGAGCTTTGACTAATTTATATAAATCTACCGAATTTACCGAACGTGCGGAACCTCTGGCGAGAGGGGGAGAGGGGGTAGAAAATAATTGTATTGCTTCCTCTGCTTCCTCTGCCTCTTCTGCTTCCTCTACGACTTCTGTACTTAACAAAATCGTTGGTCTTCCGGTATCTTGCGCTACTTGTCCGGCGACTAATCCTAGAACGCCTACTGCCCATTGGGGGTCTGCTAAAACTATGACGCTGGTGGTTGATAAGTCCATTTGGGAAAGCTTTTGATTGACGTGTCGGGCTACGTCTTTTTGCAAGGATTTACGACGGGTGTTTGCTAATTCGGTTTCTTCTGCTAGTTCGCTAACGCGCTTTTTGTCGCTGCTAGTTAGTAATTCTACGCAAAAACGGGCATCTCCTTGAATGCGGCTGACAGCATTGATTCTAGGCCCCAAACCAAAGGAAATATCTGTAGGGCGATCGCCATTTTTCTGGCATAATTCTAGCAGTCTTCCGACTCCAGGTCTTCTTCTTGCTGCTGGCGGTTTTTTGTAATCTTGTTGCAGTTGTTGAATTCCTACTTGTGCTAGGTAGCGACAGTCTCCGCTTAACTGTACTAAGTCGGCTATTAATCCTACTGCTACTAAATCTAATAAATCTTCTAATGGCTGTTGCGGTATTTCTGGAAAACTTAAATAAAGAGCTTCGACTAATTTATAAGCTACTGCTACCCCGGAAAGATGAAAGAGTTGATGGGAGTCGGGTAGGTTGCGGGGGTTTATAAGTGCTGCGACGGGAGGACGTTCGGGGAGTAGGGTGTGATGGTCTGTAACAATAATGTCTATGCCTAAGTCGTGTGCATAGATGATTTCCTCAATGTTTGTACTGCCGGTGTCGCAAGTCACGATTAGCTGGCAGCCTTGTTGTTTAAGATTTTCAATACCTGGAATATTTAACCCGTGGGATTCGGTTAAGCGATTGGGAATGTAATAAGTTAACTGCGTACTTTTAGCAAAAAACTGTCCCAATCCATCCCATAATACTGCTGTAGAAGTTATACCGTCAGCGTCAAAGTCTCCCCAAATCGCAACTTTTTCATTGTTATTCCGCGCTTGTTGCAACCTTTCAACAGCAAGCTGCATTTCTTGTCCAAATTCAAAAGGACTTGCTGGTTGATAAATTTGGGGATTAATATGATTTTCTAATTTAGTTTTATCTCTAATTCCTCGCTGCCATAATAATTGCGCTGCGAAATTGCCTTTTGATGCAGGAATATGTTGCTGTACTAGTTCTAAGAACCATTTCGGAGGTTCTTCTGTTGATGCAAGAATCCACTGTTGTTCGGACATAGGATTTTGGATTTTAGATTTTAGATTTTGGATTTTGGATTGCACCTTGATGAAAAACCGAATTTGTTAATAGATGACACCAACAAACTATATTTTTTCCTATATAAATCCGGTTCCTTTTGGTTTTCAAAAATCATTTTTAGAAACGATAGTATTCTATTTACTCAATTTAGAACTTATATTAATTTAATAACTATAATTGAATAATTACAATATTGTTCCCCCAAATGAAACACCGGGGCAATATCATCAATTTTCAATTCGCGAACAAATACGGCATTTTTATTTTCTGACGGCATAAAATAATTAAGAAGTTACCGGGTTAAAGAGGTACTTCTTGAATATTAGCTAAGTTAACTAAGCTGCTATCAACTCCAAGTAATTCTTGAGATAAATTTTCCTCGGAATTAACAGAGGCTCTTTCACAGCGAGAAGCATACTGACAATAATTGCACGTCTTGCTGCCTTCTGGCACTTGCGGAAATTGATCTCCTTGTTGATAAGCTTGCAGCCATTTAGTTAAATTCTTTAAATGCCGATTGAGTTTCTTTTCAGTTTGCTGATGCTGGAGGGAA
>JBARZF010000119.1:0-3435 GCA_049649675.1 Rivularia sp. (in: cyanobacteria)
TTCAAAGCGTTGAGGAAAGTGTCCGTAGACAAGGAGACAATGTAGGAATAAATTCTCCCCATCCCCCCCTCCCCCACTCCCCCACTCCCCCCCTCTCTCTTCCCCATCCCATCACATCCGGTTATCCCTTCGTCTCCTGCGCCAACAGTGCTGCTGCTTGTTTGACAATGGTGGCGCAGTATTTGGAAATTTCGGTGAAATTGGAGTGGGTACAGCGGCAAGTGCGATCGCAACGTCCCAAACAAGTTGTGGAAGCTGCCGAGAAGCTGGGTTTGGTGCTGCGGAGGTTGCAGGTTGATTGGGATGATTTACAAAAACTTTCTTTTCCAGCTTTATTGTTGTGGGGTAATTCGGAGCAGGCTAATTGGGTGGTTGCTTATGCACGTAAAGGCAATAACTTGATTGTTGCTAATCCGCAAAACCCCGATTTTGTTTGCGAAAGCGTATCCCGTGAAGAACTGGAAAGTTTTTGGAATGGCTATTTATGGCAAGTAGAACAAACACAGAAGCAAGAAAGGTTTAATTTAAGTTGGTTTTTACCCGCAGTTTGGCGATACAAAGGTTTACTTACAGAAGTACTGCTGGCATCCTTTACCTTACAACTGCTGGGATTAACCACACCGCTAATTACTCAAGTCATCATCGATAAAGTCATGGTGCAAGAGAGTTTAGCTACTCTCGACGTAATGGCGATCGCGCTGCTCTTAGTAGCGGTATTTGAGTCGTTGCTGGGGATTCTACGTTTATTTATTTTCACCCATACAGCGCGTCGTTTGGATTTAAGTTTATCAGCGCAGCTATTTCGCCACTTGATGCGCTTGCCTTTATCTTATTTCGAGTCGCGACGGGTAGGGGATACGGTAGCAAGGGTTCAAGAATTAGAGCAAATCCGTCAGTTCCTTACGGGTACGGCATTAACTGTAGTTCTTGACAGTATTTTTGCTGTAGTTTATTTGGTACTAATGTTTTACTACAGCAGTACCCTTACCTTTGTAGCGTTGGCAGTACTACCATTATTTGCCATCTTAACCCTGACAGCAACACCAATTCTCCGCAAATGGCTGAACGAAACTTTTAATAGAAGCGCAGACAGCCAATCATTTCTCGTAGAAACAATTACCGGAATTCATTCGGTAAAAGCACACGCAGCCGAACCTGCAACCAGAGATAGATGGGAAGGTTTATTTGCACGGTTTATTCGTACTGGTTTCAAAGCTTCCACAACTTCCAATATTAGCAGTAACATCGGCGACTTTCTGACCAAATTTTCTAGTCTGTTAATACTTTGGTTTGGAGCCAAATTAGTTATTGATGGTAACTTTACTGTAGGGCAATTAGTAGCTTTTCAAATGCTTTCCGGAAGAGTTACCGGACCTTTATTAAGATTAGTTCAACTGTGGCAAAATTTACAGCAAGTACTGTTATCGGTAGATAGAATCGGCGACATTCTTAACGTTTCCCCAGAAGCAGAGCCAGGAACCGGATTAGTATTACCATCCCTCGAAGGTGAAGTCACATTCGATCAAGTATTCTTCCGCTACAAACCGTCGACCGAACCAGTTCTCAAAGGGATTTCCTTTCACGTAGAACCCGGTCAATTTGTCGGTATAGTCGGACGCAGCGGTTCCGGTAAAAGTACGCTTTCAAAACTTTTGCAACGGCTTTATCAAATCGAATCTGGACGCATTTTAATAGATGGATTCGAGCTTAAAGGCGTTGACTTAGCTTCATTGCGGCAGCAAATAGGCGTAGTTTTGCAAGAAGACTTTTTGTTTAACGGCAGCATCCTAGAAAATATCACATTAGGAAACCCCGAAATCACTGCCGAACAAGTAGTACAAGCCGCCAAAATGGCAGTAGCTCACGACTTCATCAGCGAACTACCTCAAGGCTACGAAAACAACGTCGGCGAAAGAGGTACTGCATTATCCGGCGGGCAAAGGCAGCGGGTTGCTTTAGCCAGATTGTTCCTTTTGCAAGCACCAATATTAATTTTGGACGAAGCAACCAGCGCATTAGATAGCGAAACCGAACAACAGGTATTGCAAAACTTACAAAGTACCACCCAAGATAAAACGGTATTTTTAATCGCCCATCGTTTTGCACCATTGAAACGAGCCGACATGATTTTAGTAATGGAAAAAGGAATCATCGTCGAAAGAGGAACCCATGATGAACTATTGCAGCAGAAAGGATTGTACTATTCCCTTTATCAAAAGCAGCAAATGAACGTTTAAAAGAGTTAAGAGTTAAGAATTAGGAGTTAAGAATTGAATTTTGTAGGGTGTGTAACGGCTTTGATATGTATCGCTAAAAATTGTAATTTAGCGATGCCGTTACGCACCATTAACTTGCGGAAAAAACGAAAAATATCTCATTACCTCTTTCCTCTGCGCTCTTTGTGCCTAGAAGGGTTTTTTTTATTTGTAGGGGAGGCAAAAAGCGGTGTAGATTTTCTTCCCGCTTTATTGCCGTTGTGTAACGGCTTGAATATTTATCGATAGAAACTCTAAATTAAAAAATGCCGTTACGCACCATTAATTTATGGAGAAAACAAAATATTTATAATTACTTCTTTCCTTTTCATATCTTGCACCATCTGATTCCCGTCACCATGATTAATAGTTATCTGTTCTCGTTTTGATCCGCCTGGGACTGCAAGTCCCAGTCTAATAGCAAAAGTCCTATAAATAGGACTAATAATATTTTTTTATTAGTCTGAATATGAATTCAAAGTTTATAAAATTAAGTCTACTTTTGACTTCAACTAAAAGTTGTAAATTTTTATCTTTTCCGTATACTGCTATATCCGCAGGGAGCATTCATATCACCTGAAATTCATATTTTATAACTATTTTATTTTAAATTACTCCTTGGCTGTTTCTACACGAAAGAAGCTAAATAATTCGTTTATTAGAGAAAATTATCGATAAAAAACCCTTCTAGAGCGCGGAGTACGCAGAGGAAGAAATAGAGAGAGATATTCTTCCTAAATAAGATATTTAAACCATCCGGAATAATACCTACAAAATTGTATTCATTTAGCGTTGTAGTTAATTTTACGGTTATACAAAAAACTACAAGCCCCATCAGGGAATCCAATTATCTCGTATTATTCCGCAATTATGTCTAAATATCGCCGTTTACTTAAACAACCTTTTATACTTTTTCCTATTACGTTTCTATTAGTCTTCTTTCTCTCCTTTCCTTGGGTAAATGCTCAACAACCGCCGAAGCTGAAGCCGCAAGAGTGGCAGATTAATGGTATTTTGGCTGCTTTGGATGATGATTATGACAAAGTTAAGGGAAATGCTTTAAATCAATTTGATAGATATAAAGCTGAAGATTTGAAAGTTGTACTAAAGCAACCAGAGGATGTTGCTAAAAAAGTTGGTAACATTCTCAAAGATAAATCGGTTGACTCAGAAGTTCGTG
>JBARZF010000120.1:0-8986 GCA_049649675.1 Rivularia sp. (in: cyanobacteria)
GATATTAATGGTAATTGGATTTCCATCTGGGTAAAGTTCTGGATGTTCTTGACGTTCACCAACATACTGTTCAATCTCAATGGTAGGAATAATTGCTCCCGCACGCACGTAGATTGGCATAATGAAGTTAATGTGGTTGGGGTCAGCACTCATATGGGCATCGAACTCGCGGATAGTAGTACCGCCCTCTACTGCATTATCCAGTGGCTGTCGGTTATTTTTAAAGCAATACCAATTACTGGGTATAGGGAGATAAATATCTCGTTTGCCGCGACAGTTGTTCTCTTGATCGAGTATGGGAGCTACAAGCAAATCTCGACCGACAAAGAACTGATCGTCTAAAAATTCAATCTTGTCATTGTAGAGTGACTTATCTTGTGGATCGTTGAGGAACATCGGGCGACAGATTGGCTTTCCATTAAGGCAATTCTCGAACATTGCATCGTAGAACAACTGAAGCAGGCGATATCGCAATTCAATGTAGTATTTGCAAACTGGAAGTACCATCCGGTATTGCTCTTGCGGTTTTGGTAATTGGAGATTATTATTTTTAAACCATTCTTCGTACATAAACGGCTCTTGAAAATATTTTTGTTCTTTCCGTTTATAGTGATTGCGGAACCAGGGAAGAAAAGCACCTACCGCAGTCCATCGCATTAATAATTCTGGTCCAGCCCATTTTTGCGAGCCATCCTCATTCTCGAAACCCCCTATATCCTGACCGCAGATTGACATTCCGCACATCCCTAAGGAAATGACTTGCGCTACATTCATCTTCAGGAAGTCCCAACTCGAACAGTTGTCCCCCGTCCACAATGCTGCGAAGCGGTGCATTCCGGTAAAACTACCGCGTCCGACAATAAAATTGCGCTTGTTTTTTCGCTCTCCAAGGGTATCAGGAAAATTCTCAGCAAGACAGTTTAATCCATGATATGTAGCTTTGTGGAGGTTGTAAGAATACAAATTCCATCTTTTTATAAATGGGGCCTGCTGGGTTCGTTCGTCCGAAAGAAAATCATCAGTTACTAGCAGTTGGAAAGGAAAACTCCGCATATCTCCTCGGGCTTTACCGATAGCTGGTGTCGTCATGTCCTGCCAGACAAACTCTAAGCCCATTTCAAATAAATACTTATATTGTTTTCCCCACCATTTGCGTACTTCTGAGCGTCCTAAGTCTGGGTAATAACCTGGCGTACCCCGATCTCCACCATAAAAGACTTCGCCGACATAAGGGTTGCCGCTGTTAAAGTTGTTCTTTTCATATTCATAGTCAGAATCGTTGAAGGTCGAATTATCTTTTTCACCCTTATCGTTGAACTTATGCTCAACTTTTTTACCCCCGTCGTAATCCTGGTAACATAGCTCATTAGGATTGTTTGGGCCGTGGCGCTTGTCAAGTACGAAATAATTATTCGCTAGTCCCTCTTTATAGGTTTGGTAATTCGGGTCTCTTTTGCTAATAATGGGTGTGATATTTGTACTGCATTTAATCCCCTTTTCTTTTAACCAAGCAAACATGCCTTTAGGATCGGGGAATTTCTGTTCGTCAATCGTGAAGGTTTGATAATTGTTTTGTAGGTCTACATCTATGTGCAAACCATCGAGCGGAATATTGTGCTCCCGATACTTATTAACGACCCATTCAAGCGCACCTCTATCTTCATACCCGTAACATCCTTGATGGTATCCCAAGGAATAGCGGGGTTTTAAGTGAGAACGACCGACAATTGAGGTAAAGCCATATAGAATATCAGCAGCCGTATCACCCAAGAAGAAGTAATAATCAAGATCGCCGAAGCGAGTTCCAAACATATATCGACTGGAATTCGCGTATCCGATATCAACTAATACTTGAGTGGGGTTGTTAATAAAAATGCCGTAGACGCTATCTTGGTTAGAAACACCGTTAAATTCTAAGAAAAAGGGGTCAGAGTGGTACAGAGGTTCTCTATCGTCCAAAGGTCCTACGTTATAAACCTGGCGATAGCGCATATTGTCAAAGTTGAAATAATTGACTTGCCCTTTATTTTTACACAGTGATTTTCCACCTTGTTCCCCAAACCCAATATATTTAGCGGTTGCTGGTTTTTTAATTGCCTGAATAATGGCATAATCTTCTTTTTCGGAGCCATTGAAAGTGTAGTAAATTCCACTATCTGCGGTTTCCCACACCTTAAAAACTTCTTGGTCGTGAAAATGATGCTTGTTAGTGTAGTTGAATACTTCAATTTTGAAGGGATCGTAAGTAACAACTACCTTCATTGCCTGTCTGAAATTTTTATCTCCATATTCATTGAACTTGGTGACTAACTCAATTCGATCTTCTAGATCCTCTTTTGATACTGAGAATGGCTCTTGCTCTTCTAAAGTAGTTCTTAAGTGTTTAAGTTCGCTATGAACAACAGAGGGGATATTTTTCGGACAATAATAAGTTTCAGGGTCGGGGTTAAAGCGAACTCTGAAAATATTCTTTTGCACCAACTGGAGGAGCATAGTGCAACTTTGTGCAGATTTTCCATTAATGTTGTCAAATTCAATTATTAATGTCTTGTTTTCAGAATCAAAGCGAGCAGGAGCAACAACTCGCTCAAGTTTTTGCCACTTTTTATAATCTGCAAAGTATTCTTCAACTTTGACAAATCTATAGGAGTGGTTTTTAGAAATAGAAATTTCGTCAGTCTTTAGTGAATCAGTCATGGAAATCTCCGAACTATTTTTCAAGATAAAAAAACACAAATGTACTTACTCATATTCCACTACTTAATATTTAAGAGAAAAATATCTAGGCATATTAAGTAAGAGAAATTTTTAGTCACACCTTAATGGTTTAACAGGGTGATATTCAATCGCCATCCAAATACAATCTGTATCGGAGTAATACTGATGCCACGGATAGTTATATTGCTGGCGATATGCTGAAGGCATGACGCTTAGCGTATCGCAAACTTGACAAAAAGGAAGAGAAGTGGTGTATCCAGGACTCATCAATACATCTTCATACAGAGTCCCAAAATCGTCTTCTTTGAATTTCTGCATTCTTCCCTGCCCAAAAACCTGGGTATGTATCTCTATAAAGTCATGTTGATTATGGATAGCACAGTCGGTATGGGAAGGGGCAAACCATAAGTTGACTTTGACACAGAATTTTTCTTTTTGAAGGGGCTTGCTCAATTGTCTTGTCATCAAATACGGATCGACTTCTACAATTCCCGCTTCAACTTGAGGAGAACGCCATAAAGGTATATCTTTGGGAAAGTTATCAATAAGATTACCTAATAAACCCCAGTTTTGCTCAAAGATGATCTTGCCGATGTTGTTAGTCTCTACCACCTCAAGCAAAAGCAAAGATTCTGCTTCTTTGATGATGGTGTCTTTAAGAATGGTAGATGAGAAAGCGGGAATAATGCTGGTATGAGCTTCCTTGAGGTAAGCATCTGAATTTTGGGGGTTTATGGCGATAGTACCGTTGTGAATGAAATAGTTTTCGACATTTTCAACGTACTTCGCATCTATGTAGGCACCAGAAAAGTTAAGCTGTTTGACTTGGTTGGTTTGCATTAATTTTTGAGGGGGAATTAAAGGATTGATTGAATAAGCCCCTACTTAAGCTATCGCTGTCTTTGACATCCTTATGCGGAGCAAAATCGTTGTAATAAACAACAATAGATGGATTTTCCGCAGTATAATATCCGGCAACAGAATAACCGATAGTGGCAAAATCCAAGCGCCCATCACCATTAAAATCAGCAACAGCTATGCGAGCCGCAGAATCGGATGAGACACGCCATTTTGCAAAGACACCATTTTTTACGTCTATAGCTTTGTAGTAAAAAACACCTTGCCAAGGCATGGGACCTCGGAGAGCAACGAGAAACTCATCGTCTCCATCGTTATCAAAATCTGCACAAATCACGAAATGTCCTGGACCTTCTCCAATCGGATTGGGATTGTCGTAGACATCGAGTACGACTCTTTCCCATTGACAACCTGTTAGAGAATTTTTACTCTCGTTAGTTTCTTCTCTTTTATAGTAGACGGCCACTGTGTTGCCATGAAACGGTTCTACCGTTGGAATGTAAGCAAAAGCATCGTCTCTTACTTTGCCTACATCAACGTTACCACTACCTTTAAAACCTGTTTTATTCACTTGGCTCATCTCGCCCGTACCGAGGGACTCGCCATACCATACGTTATCCTCGGGACTGAAATAAATCCAGGTAATCCCTTCTTCAGAAGCAATCAGAGCAGAATCAAGATTAGAGCCGAATTTGTTGCCATATTTCTTGATGGATACACCGTGAATCACATGGAAGTAAATTAAGCGGCCATCTTCATCGTTCGGATTTGGCTTTTTCTTATGTTCGTCATAGTATTTTTTGTCATAGATTTTAAGTCTTTCCTCTTTCCACTCTTTAGCTGAGTAAAGGTCGTCTGGCTTAGTAAATAGTACTATCGGTGTAATAGAATGGACATCATTTGGTCTTCCAACAATCGGCAATGCCAGAACTTGAAGTTTGCTTGACTGTGTAAAATTGCCTATCTTCAAACGGTGCATGGAAGTGGCTCTGCCAATGTAGTGACTTTTCCAATAAGGTTCACAATTACCTGGATTTTCAAGCCAGACAATTTTCCCACCTTCGGGATCGCAATTCACCATTGTTTGTCCGTATTGGTAACAAATGACGATATCGGTACGTCCATCACCGTTAACATCTGTATGATGCATTCCAACCGGACCAAGATATTTGGCAATTAGTGTCTTTTTCCAATCATTGTTTCGATACCAATTTACTTCACCTTGTCCAAGTCCATATCCTATGATATCTGGTTTCGAGTCACCATTAATGTTGACTGCTTCAATCCAGTAGCCATCTTGACGAAAATCTTCAACAAGCTGCCGTTTGAATTTAGGGATCGGAAATTTGTCCATAATCGTTTTAAGAGTGATTAATAGAAGTGTCTTTTGTGTAAATTTGTAACTTACTGGCTAGACGAAATCGGATTCATTTTTCCTTATAATTAGCTTTCTATATCAAGCTACTTGCTTGCTGATTCAAGTCAACAAATACTATGGTGGCTGATGTTTTATCGGTACATCATCAGTGTAATTACTTAAGTAATTATAAGTTTTATAAATATTCAACATTTATAAATAATTTGCTTGATATAGGTAATAGGGAATAAAAACTATATGGGGCTGCTACCTCTATACGTTAGATAAAAGATAGCAGCCCACTTATGATAAATATAAATAAATTGAATCTAGTAAGCCATTGGTTGCAATTTTGTTGGCTCTTGATTATTCTCTATAAACTTTTTAATGCTTTCCCTTTTACTTTTTACAAATAATTCTGCTGCATTCAATAAATTCAGAATATTTTCTTAACTAAAATCTGTGAAAAATAACTCTCCAGTGCTGAACTCAATATCTCCAGGATTAAAAATCACATTAGTACCAGCAGTAACTTTACCGTGTTTCCTTAATAAAGGCGCTTCATAGGGTAAACGATTATCATGAGGTTGGGGTTGATTAGATTCTTTTATTTTGTCAACGGTAACTAAATTACTCTCATCTATTTTATTTTCGTGACTTAATAATTCTTCTTTTACTAATTTTTTTATAAAGGTAGTTAAATTACGACGTAACGGAGTTTCATTCACCTGATAAATCTGAACTAACTGCTGTATTATCGTCTCTACATTTTCCGATTCTGCTAACAATTGCCAAACCTTACTTCCCACAGCATTTAAAGTGTAGTAAAATTCCGACTCGAAATGCAATATAACTATTTCGCCGTTAACTTCTTGTGCGAGGGCATTTTCTGAAATAGATAGTTTTTGGTTAAGAATAGATGTTGCTTGATTCATCGGTAATATCCTCTTGTGGGTTTTACGTGTCTACATATTAAAGACGATTCTAAAAGCCAATTCCTGAATTTTTGGAGTTAGAATTTTGTCTGTGCTTTGTGAGAGGATGTTTAAAAAGTATAGTTTTTTGCTCAATTCTCGGATTATCCCCCCTTCCCCCCTTAATAAGGGGGACTTTAACCCCCCTTATTAAGGGGGATTTAGGGGGATCTCAAGGTTTGTGGCTTTACTTATGACTTTCCTTTCCATCCTCTAAAGCAAGGCAGAGACTAACTTAAATGGCTCTTGTCTATA
Source organism: Rivularia sp. (in: cyanobacteria) (assembly GCA_049649675.1). Taxonomy (GTDB): domain Bacteria; phylum Cyanobacteriota; class Cyanobacteriia; order Cyanobacteriales; family Nostocaceae; genus Rivularia. The sequence continues at coordinate 6,163 of JBARZF010000120.1, forward strand.
GCGCGATCGCCATTAATCAACAAACCTTCTTCTACTAATTCTTCAACAAACTTGGTTACATCACGACGCAACGCAGCTTCATCTACCGTATAAAATTTAACCAACTGCTGTATTACCGTCTCTACACTGTCTGAATCGGTAAACAACTGCCAAAACTTAGTTCCTACAGTATCCAAAGTGTAGTAAGATTCCGACTCGAAATTTAATATAACTATTTCCCTGTTAACTTCTTGTGCGAGGGCATTTTCTGAGATAGATAGTTTTTGGTTAAGAATAGATGTTGCTTGATTCATAATTTTAAGAATATAGGGAATAGGGAATGGGGAATAGGGAATAGGAAATAGTGGAAATATATAAGCCAATTTATATTTTGTACGATAAACACAGTATCGTCAAAAACTTTTGGTTTAATTATTTTTGGCAAAAGAGAATTAATCAGCGATATCATTTTGTGATATCATAAATCAATATGTGTTTTAATTCGTTGGGAAATGTATGTATTGCAAACTGCTACAAGTAGATGGATTTAAATAACAAACAGCGCCAGGTTTTGTCATCTATTTTTACAAATCCGATTCCTGCAAATATTCTTTGGCGGGATATTGAAAAACTGTTTGTAGCTTTGGGTGCTAATGTAAGTCAAGGGCAAGGTTCGCGGGTGAGGGTAAAATTAAACGATGTCAAAGCTGTATTTCACGAACCACATCCGGAAAAGGAAACTGATAAAGGAGCAGTGAAATCGGTTCGAGAATTTTTGCTCAAAGCAGGTATTGAACCAGAAATATTTGATTCAGAAACATTTTTAAATGATGATGAGTAAGTTTTAAAATTAAAACTATGATGACTTATAAAGGTTATAGTGCAAATTTAGAAGTTGATGTAGAAGCCGGTATTATTTTTGGGCGGGTATTAGATATTAATGATGTAGTCACGTTTATTGGTAAAACAGTCGAGGAAGCACGTCAAGAATTTCATAAATCGGTAGATGATTATCTTGCTTTTTGTGAAGACTTAGGGGAGGAACCTGATAAACCTTTTTCTGGAAAACTTCCTTTTCGTACAACACCAGAACATCACCGCAAGATTTTTATTGCAGCTTCTAAAGCTGGTAAAAGTATTAATGCTTGGATGGATGAAGTGTTAAGTATTGCAGCAGATAAAGCAATAAATTAGTAGGGAATGGGGAATGGGGAATAGGGCATGGGAGAAATATATAAGCCAATTCATATTTTGCGCGATAGAATGGCTTTCGTCAAAAATATTTGGGTGTTTTTACTTTGCTATAATATTTATTTTTATACTAGTTATGACCTTTGTAAATTGGTTTGAGTTAGTGATTGTAGATAAATATTGCCTTCATACTGATAAGTTAATGTTGGGTTACGGTTCAAATGTAAGTTATTTGTTGGAATTGATATTTAGAAGGTGAACCTAACCCAACCTACGAGCTACAAACCTTTACTCCCCTATTCCCCATTCCCCATTCCCCATTCCCTCATAATAATTCCGGTATAAACGAAAAAGATATGAATTATGTTGAGTTAGTATTGTGGGTGCGTTTATCGGAGTTCTCACGCAGCAAGTTCCAGAATTTAAAACCTTACTACCTCTCATGCAGTTACTAACCAAAATATCTCATTACCAAATCTACGGTATTACTTTAAGCAGCAACCAACCTCTACCAATTTTAACCCCCGCTTCCACAGCCACTACAACAGATATAAAAGTTCATCTCACAGAAAGCAATTTATCCCATTCAGATAAAAGAGTACATCCCAAAGGTTGGTATCAAAAAGCCAAAATTGATGGAATTTCTTATTGTTTATCTCTCGGTGGTATCAAGGAAAGATTAGACGTAGAAATTGCTCCGGATGGTAAACAAATCTGGATAAACTGGGTAAATTTACCAATCGCTGAAGTAACGGCGATGCTAATCGGTTGCATTATCGGTACAGCTTTACGGTTGCAAGGAAAACTCTGTCTCCACAGCAGCGTTATTAAGGTAGATAATTGTGCGATCGCCATTATCGGTGCAAAGGGTGCGGGTAAGTCAACTACCGCAGCAGCATTTGCAAAACAAGGTTATCCGATTTTAGCCGATGACATTGCAGTTCTTACCGATTGCGGTAACTCCTTTTTAGTTCAACCTGGTTATCCCCGTCTGCGGTTGTGGAAGTCTGCGGTAAATCAACTTTACGGTGACGAAAAAGAATTATCGCGGGTATTTAGCCAGACTGATAAGCATTTTTTAGAGTTAAATCAAGATAAAGCATCGGCTTGGAGTTTTCACAATCAACCTTTACCTCTAGCTGCAATTTATGTGTTGGGAGAGCGTCAACAATTTTTAGCAGCACCTAGTATAGAAACAATTATTCCCCAAATGGGTGTAATGCAGTTAATTATCAATAGATATCCCCAATCTTTACAGTTAGAGCGAGATATGTTTCTTCGTGAATTGGCAATATTGGGACGTTTAGCGGAAATTGTGCCAATGCGACATTTGCACCGAGGGGATAATTTGGCTGAGTTGGGAAAGGTGTGTGATGTCATTTTGGAAGATGTTGCAGGGTTGAAGGGGTAATAGTGAAGTGCGGTAGAATATTAGTCGTGCTAACATCAATTCAAAGTTTATTTAATAAATTATAATGGCAGAACTTAATCTTGACGAAGATAAAATTAAACAGATATTTAAAACAGCATTGGTTGAAGTAATTCGAGAAAATCAAGAAGTATTTTCTGACTTATTTGCAGAAATTATTGAAGATATTGCTTTAGAAAAAGCTATTAAAGAAGGTGAAAATACAGAGCCGGTTAGTAGAGAAAC
>JBARZF010000121.1:0-13998 GCA_049649675.1 Rivularia sp. (in: cyanobacteria)
GTTATTTGAGTTCTTCTTAAGGCTTCGGCTTTACTTATCTCTGGTTTACTTAGTTGTTTGTAAAATTCAACCATAAATTTAGCTGTGGATTCGTCTTTTACTGCCCACAATGTAGCTAAAGTGCTGCGTGCGCCGGAGCGTACTGCTACTCCTGCTAATCCTAATATGGCTCGTTTATCGCCTTTTGCTGTCTGACAAGCGCTGAGTACCATTAATTCTACTGGTTCGGAATCGGACAAGTCTCGGAAGCGGAGAAATTCGCTGAGTTGTTTGACGTTCATTTTTCCATCCCAAGTAAGTATAAAAGTATCTTCTGAGTTGCTGCTAAATTGTCCGTGGGTGGCTAAATGTAATACTGAAAATGGTGTTGTTTTGATGCTTTTTGCTAAGTTTTGATCGGTAAAATTTTCGTTGACAAGTAAGGTTGATTTTACCTGGTTCGATATTTCTTTTACTTCTGTTTTTACGCCGGGTAGGGCTTTGAATCCTTGACGAGCTTCGCTTAATCCTGCTGCAATTACGTTGAGGTTATTACCTTTTAATTGTCGGGCTTGCATTAGCTGCAATCCAGGTGATAGAGCAACGCTATACTTTTCTACGAGGTATTGTTTGCCATCGTGTAAAGCAGCCATCGGGATGTTTCGCATGGAACCATCTAATACGAATGCTAGGGTTTTGATGTTGTTTGCTGCTAAGTCTGCTTCTATTGGTTTAATTAACCAGTCGTATGCTTGTTGATATACTTTTAATCTTTGTTGTTGCGAGTAAGCAGGGTTTAAAGAAAATCGTAATTTTTTGATTGTGCTTTCTATATTTGAGAAAGGTAAATTAGTTTTGTAGCTGGTTAAGGGTTTACCGGGAATTGATGCGACAACTTCCAAACGGTTATCTAAAATAATCGGGTAAATTATTGCTGCTGTTTTGTCGATGCGATCGATTTGTTCTGGTTTTGCATCGAGACAAGCTTCACGGAAGAAGTTATCTAATTCGGCTAACTGTAGTGCTTCGAGGGTTTTACGTGCAAGTTTGAGATTTTTTTGGGATATTTCTTTGGTTAGAGATGATTCGGGTTGTAATAATAAGTCAACGAATTGGCGGTAAACTGGTTCTACGCTTTCTTGGAAGTCGAATTGTACGTCTCGGTTGATTGCTACTAAGTCGCTGCGGAGAGTTTTCAGAATTTTGATAGACGAATCGTAAGCTGAAATTGCTTCTTGATTTTTTCCTTTAATTTTAAGAATCCGCCCTACTTGCCAAGCTGCTTGATAAGTGATGTCGGAAGCGTTTATATTTTGAGCTATTTGTAAAGCTTGACGGGAAAGTTTTAAGGCTTCGTTGAATTGATTTGTTTGTTCGTATAAGCTTCCTAGTTGAGTTAAAGCATATGCTTGAGAGCGTGAGTCTTTGAGAGTTTCTGCTTGCGCGATCGCACGGGCTAAAATTCTGGCTGCATCTTGAAAGTGGCTGGGTTTAGCATCGGGAGCCTGCATTAATTTGGAAAGACTTTTGCCAAGGTTGACGCTAGCATAAATCGAACTGCGACTGATAGGGATAGTATCTAACTGAGATTGAATTTGTGGTAATAAACTAAAAGCTTGCTGCCATTGTGACTCTTCGATATGTAAACTAAGTTGGTTAAGTCTGGCTTCAACCTGTATTAAAGGATTTTTTGGGTTATTTGCTACTTGTTGATAGTAATTAAAAGCTGCTTCAGTTTGCTTTAAATCCCTAGCGGTGTTTCCCAAACTAAATAAAATATCGCTGGTATCGAGAGAAAGACGTTGGGATATAGCTAAACTTTGCTTTAAAACTTCCTGGGATTTAGTCAAATCTCCCACCAGTTGTAAAGCTATTCCCAAACTTTGTAAACCTTGAACTTTTAACTGAGAATCTGGTTGAGGAAGCAAAGTTTGATTTACCGACTCTAACAGATGAAGCGTACGCCGATAAAATCCCATGACTTGTAATGCTTGGGCTTGGTTAATTTGACTACCTATTTTACCTGCCTTGTCGTTGAGTTTGGTGTAAATGCTTTCGGCTTGTTTCCAAGCTTCTAGGGCAACCGCAGCTTGCCCCATTTTAATTTTTAAACTTCCTTTTGTGTTGAGAGCTACTGCTAAAACTTCTGTATTACCTTTTTGGTTTTGCAGCAATGACAAACTTTGATCGATGGCTGTTTGCGCTTGCTGTAATTCTCCCAAGTTTTGCCAAGCCAAGGAAACAAGACTCAGACTCCAAGCTTGATTGATTTTATCTCCCTGACGTTCAAAACCAGCAGCAGCATCCTGCCAAGTTTCAGCCGCTTTAGCAAAATCTGCTTTTTCAAATAAGATTTTACCTTGTTCAAATTGTATTTGAGGTAGCTTCGCTTTGTTGTTGGCAATTAAGGAGGTTTGAGATATAGATTTTATATTCTCTTGTGCCGATACGGGAGGAAATATTGTAATTAATAATGCCGTAGTTATTACTAATGCCAGACTTAAACGAATTGATTTTAAAAGCTTTTTTTTTATATTCATTGCTTCTTATATTTAGATGCACTTATAACTATCGGCAATTTAATTTGTTTGTAGTAAGTGGCTCTAACCCTTGATTTGAGGGCTAAAGCCACTTACTAGGAACCTAGCTAGATTACTAGCATAACCTCACCTTACCGATTCTTTATCTCATAAAAACACATAAACTATTGAAAACAATTTAGAAGAATACTTTACCAGTAAATTCTCTAGTATTTGTCAATATTTAAATTAATTATTACGTACTTACACTTCCCCACAATCAGGCATTTGTTGCAAATTCTCAAAACTTTTTGGTAGCGCAACTAATTCGACTTCACCACGAGCATTTTTGACAAACCCTGTAGCTTCTACAATTTTTCGCTGCTTTGATACTGGAATTTGAGTAATTTTATCTGATTGCTGACGATGTGCTGATAAATCGCGAATATCGTACCAGCTACGGTTTAAAATTAAATTATGGCTGGGATTTTGCGGCATTCCACCCCTTCCGGTAACAACAAACGTATTACCAGGTTGAGCCAAGCATCCAGAAGCGATTTGATTGCTTGTATCTATTACATTGAATGGTAATTCATTTACTCCCGAATTTGGATCGATACCTGGAGTATTAAGTTCAACTCTACCGTTAAAAGAAGCACCCAACTCAGAGCTTGCAGTTATATCGCTTTGATTTGTAAGTTTTTCTCGCTGCTGCGTACCGAAAATACCTTGAGCGTTAATAGTTACATTCCCACCGAAACTATTTTCGGCATTTGCGGTAATATCGCTATTTTCCAAAGCTACAAGAGTATCGGTATTTATGGTAATATTGCCACCATTTCCCGTACCTCCTGCGGAAGTGCTGATATTACTTTCACGACGCATTTGTAAGCTTTGGGTATTTAATGAAATATTACCACCTTCACCAAATAAAGTTGTTGCCGAAAGAATACCCGAATTATCTAACTTTAATAAATCTGCATTTATTTCCAGAATACCAGCATCACCCGATCCTAAATTACGAACATTTATCTCACTTTCATTAGCTACTAGCAAAAATGGCGTATTGATAGTGATATTTCCACCATTTCCTGACGGAACTGTTGGTAAGTTAAATATATCTTGCAAAGTGTCAAATGGTTCAACGCTGGATTCTATGCTACTTGAGTCGATTAGTTCGACTGATTTAGTCGCGTTGATAAGGATGTTACCTGCATTCCCAGAGTTATTACTTGTAGTATTTATATTTCCTTTTTCATCAAGAATCAAGTTTTCAGTATTAATATTGATTTTGCCACCATCACCGTTTGCAAAAGCTGTACTGGCAATAGTGCTATATATAAATAAACCGAAACCAGAGCCTTTGATTTGTACTGTTTGAGCATTTTCAATACTGATATTACCACCATCACCATTACCAAAACTTGTAGCTGCTAGTGCTGCACCATCTAATACCGATAGTTGTTTCGTTTTAATAGATATATCTCCAGATTTACCGTCTGCAAGTGTAATTGAACCAATAGCACTAAACACTTCTGGATTAATTTCCGAAATCCCGCCGACTTCAATAGATTCAGATACATCTAAACTAACATTTCCACCTTGTGCGGGGCTGAAAGTTTTAGTACCAATACCACCTCCATCTTGAATCATTAAACGTGGTGCAATAACATTAATATTTCCGCTATTTCCGGCAAGAGTTTCATTTGATATACCGCTGCGAATTTTACCATCGGCAGAAATTCCATTTACTTCTAAAGATTCACTTGCATTAATATTGATATCTCCTGCCGGTAACAATCCTTGATTTTGCACCAACAGTACCGAGCCATCTTTAAGGCTAACAGAATTGCCATTAACTTGAATCTCACCAGCACCGACATCTATTAAAGATTGTTGCGATAATTGAATATTTCCTAACTTGGAATTTTGGGGAATATTTAAGTTAAATTCTTGGTTATTTTGATTTAATTTAACTTCCCCATCTCTAACGCTGCTTAATTCAACTTTTCCCGTTGCTGCATTTAAAGTAGCACCATCTAGTAGAATATCTCCACCAATTAACGCCAATGTTTTACCAGGCTCTACTTTTAATAAACTTGAGCTTCCGGGATTAAAATAAGGTGCAAAATTAATATCTTGTGTAATTAAATTATGTCCCTTTCCTTTGACTTCAATTTCTCCTGGATTTGTCCCCATTTGCAATCCTAAAGGAACATTGATAGTTAATAAAGGTGGTGCTTGCGGATTAATAACACTAAATTCACCGCTCTCGAACTTAATATTTTCAGCAGTAGTACCAAAAAACGAACCGCCAAGCTTTAATTGTGCATTTTCACCAAAAATAATTCCCGAAGGATTCATCAAAAATAAATTAGCGCTACCGTTAGCTTTGATAATTCCGTCAATATTAGAAATCGAACCACCAGTAACTCTTGTAAATATATTTTGTATAGAATTAGCGTTTTTGAAAAAAGCTTCTCCTCCGGTAGGAACATTAAACTTTTTAAAACTATGAAATAAATTATTACCCCTCGACGTACCGCCGTTTATTTTGAAATTAATTCCGTTTTTGATGACATCCGAATTTACTGGTAAAGTATTATCTGCTTCTATTTGTGCTGCAACTGGGTAGTTAAATAGAAAGCACAAAATAGCTGAGTAACTCAACCTTGATATTATTCGCTTCATTGTAGAAAATCTAATTCGTCTTGTACTTATAGTTCCCCACAATCGGGTATTAGTTACAAATTTGAAGAATGTTATATTATTTGCTTACTAATTCGATTTTTATAAATTCATCGAATTAGACTTGCGAAGGATTTAACTTGAAACGAGAGCCTTCTTTACGCCGCAAAACAAATAAAAACTTTTTTATATTTATATTTTTTTATTTGATATTTTTTCAGTCGTTAGTATGTTGAAATACCAGTAAAAATCTCTAAGAATACTTACTATACAAGGGTTAATCGGCTTTATAGCTAACATTGTTTGTTGATATGATCTTTTTAACCTATTCCTTCCACTTATCTAACTATTTAATGCTGCATAACAAGTACTGAATAACCATAATATAAAACCTAAAAAGTAGATGCAGAGAAATAATTTTCGTAAATTATCGCCATAGGTAATAATAATTAATAGCCGCAATATTTCTGATATTGCAATTCATTCCACTGGAAGTTCGATAATAAATTCTGTTCCTTCTCCAAGTAAAGAATTACAAGTTAACTTACCCTGATGCTTTTCTTCTACTATCTGTCTGCTGATAGATAATCCCAATCCAGTTCCTTTACCAACACTTTTCGTAGTGAAAAACTGTTCAAATATACTTTTTAATACATCACTTGGTATTCCAGGACCATTGTCTTTAAAAGATATACTTACTTTATCGCTACTAGAATCGAACTCGGTTGTAATTAAAATATTGCTAGCATTTTTCTTCTTTTCTTCATAAGAAAATTGCCTGTTATAATCATCTAAAGCATCTATAGAATTGGAAATAATATTCATAAATACTTGATTTAATTGACCCGAATAGCACTTAACTAAAGGTAAATCTCCATAATCTTTCAGTACTTTAATTTCCGGTCGTTTGTTGTTAGCTTTTAAGCGATGTTTAAGAATCATTAAAGTGCTGTCAATTCCTTCGTGAATATCGCAAGCTACTTTCAATGAACTATCAGAACGAGAAAAAGTTCGCAGACTGGTACTAATATTTCCAATCCGCTCAATTCCTATTTTCATCGAAGAAATAATTTGAGGTATATCTTCGATTAAGATATCTAATTCAATATCCTTGGCATTTTGTAAAATTTCTAATTGTGGATTGGGATAATAATTTTGATAAAGTCGTAAATGCTTAATTATATCCGACGTATTTTCTTCGAGAAATTCCAGATTACCATCAATAAAACCCACAGGATTATTAATCTCGTGAGCAACTCCAGCTACTAATTCACCTAAAGCCGACATTTTTTCTGTTTGTACAAGCTGTAATTGAGATTCTTGTAACTCCGACAAAGCCGTTTGTAATTCTTCTGTACGCTCTTCTACTCGTTTTTCTAAATCATTTTTCTGCTCTGCTAATTGCTTGTTCAAAAAGCGCATTTTTAAATGTACTTCTACCCGCGCTAATACTTCTTCTGTCTGAAAAGGTTTGGTAATATAATCTACAGCACCTAAAGAAAGCCCTTTCACCTTGTCTACCGTTTCGGAAAGCGCTGTCATAAAAACTATCGGGATTCCATGAGTTGCGGCATTTTGTTTGAGTTGGTTGCAAGTTTCAAACCCATCGATTCCCGGCATCATTACATCTAATAATATTAAATCTGGTTTAGCATACTCGGCTTGTTCGATAGCGCTTTCACCATCGGTAGCGACTAATATTTCCCATCCGGAATCAGCGATGGCTCCAGATAGAACTTTAAGATTTGTGGGATTGTCATCAACAATTAAAATTATTGGCTGTTCTGAATTACTCATAATTAGATTTTTTCAACTTGAAAAGATTTTATATATTGTCTAATTTGTTTAAGTTTAAAATTATCCGCAAGTTGTCGAACTTCCGCTACGAAAGGTTTAAAACTATCATCCGAACTTTCTAAATCATTCAATAAATTTTCTATCCCATTAACATTTCCTCGCATCGCTAAATCAAATAATTTATCCATTTCTGCTGTACTCGGAAGAATTATTTCTTGATTTAAAGATATTTCTGGTTTTTGTTCAGTTTTGGCATAAATCCATTCCAACTGCAAATAGCTATGTAACATTTTTAACATATCATCTATTTGTACGGGCTTTGGTAAAAATTCATTCGCACCAGCAGCTAAACTTTGCTCAATATCTTTTTCATAAACGCTAGCGGATGAAACTACAATTGGTACGTGACTAAATTCTTGATTATTCCTGAGAATTTGCATCATTTCTAAACCATTCATTTCTGGCATAGATATATCGGTAACAATTAAATCCGGTTTAACCTGTTCTACTTTTTTTAAACCCTCCTTACCATTACTTGCTTCAAAACAGGAAAAACCAATTGCTTGCAAACAATTGACAATAATTGAGCGATTTTCCCACTGGTCATCTATAATCAAAATATTGGGTTTATCGCCTTTCAAACCGATAATTTGGGTGTTTAATAAATCCGATCTTTGCTGTATTTTCTCCTTACTAACTTCTAAATCGGCATCGAACCAAAATTTACTCCCAGAGCCTAATTTACTTTCTACCATCAAGTTACTTCCCATTAACTCAGTAATTTTGCGGCTAATTGCTAATCCCAATCCCGTACCTTCCGTTTGTTTGTCTTTATCTCCTACTTGTTCAAAAGGTAGAAATATTTTATTTAGTTGTTCCGGTGTCATTCCCACACCGCTATCAATAATTTCAAAGCGAATTTTATAATTATCTTGGCTATCAACTGTATCTAATTTAATATGTTCTATTACTCGAATATAAAAATTAACTTCACCTTTCTCAGTAAACTTAATAGCATTTCCTAATAGATTAATTAGAACTTGACGCAACCGCTTTTCATCAGCCTTAATTGTTATTGGAAGCTGTGCATCTAGCTGATAATTAAACTTAATACCTTTTTGTTCGGCACGAATGCGGCATATTTCGGCAACTCCAATCAAAAATGAAGAGAAATTGATATCGCTATTATGTAATTCTAATTTGCGAGCTTCAATCTTGGATAAATCTAAAATATCGTTAATTAACGTTAATAAATGCGAGCCGCATTGATAGATAATTCCGACACCATCTCGTTCAGATTTGGCGATATTTTGCGATCGTTGCAATATCTGTGCGTAACCCAAAATTCCATTCAAAGGTGTTCGCAATTCATGACTCATATTCGCTAAAAACTCACTTTTAGCTTGAGAAGCCACATCTGCTGCAACTTTTGCTTTAACTAATTCTTTAGTTCTTTCTTCTACCTTCACTTCCAAAGTGCGAGAATATTCCTGTAACTTTTCATTGGCTTGTTCCAATTGCCACAGAAAATAAAAATTACTAGCTATAATTGCCGAACCAATCAGAGCAATAAAAGGCGAAACCGCAGGAATCCACCAACCTACAAGAAAGCTTCCATAGCTACTAACAATCAAAGTTCCTACAGCAATTGATATACCCAGTATCGATAATCCCCAAAACCCTCGCTTCCTTGAGTTAACTTGTAGTAATTGCCAACTAACGCAACTACCAGTAAAAGACCAGCATAAAATCCACAGACATTCCCCTTGATAAGATAGAACATTGATCGTAGGTCTTCCATCCAATGCTGCACTTAAAATCTGGCTAACTAAATGAGCGTGAATTACCACACCAGCCATGCGAACATCTTTGTTTCTCAAACTACGAGCATAGCCAACGTTATGAAAGTCATTAACACTTTTAGCTGTCGTACCTATCAACACGATGCGCGATCGCACTTGTTGTTCGGATACAGCACCAGACAACACGTCTCGCAAAGTTACTGTATCAAAATTTTTTTCTAGTTTGCGATAGTTAAGTAAAATCTGGTATATGCCCGTATCTGCATCGCGATAAGCAAATTCTTTTCCTGTTAAAGGATAAAATACCGCTTTACCCAACCGCAAAGATTTTCCTTCTGCGTCGTTACTCGCTAACTCAATACCTTTTTTTTCTTCTAAGTATTTTAAGCTTAAACAAGCCGCTAAACCCAAAAAAACATTGCCATCATTGCCATCATTAGCAGATAGCAAACCTCGTCGAATCTTACCATCTGTATCCGCAAGCATATCGGCAAGAGCAACTTGGTTAAGTTTGGATAAAGTAGGGGATGGTGCAACTTTATCCCCTAACATTTTCTTAATTCCAATCAAATTCGGTGTTTCTTGCATCACCTTAACCAATTCCCGATCGCCGGGTTGCACTGCTAAATCTCGAAAAATATCCATACCAATGGCTGCTGGCTGGTGCTTATTGATTTTTTGCAAAGCATCAGCCAAAACAGCATCGGGAATTGGCCATTTACCAACTTTAGTGATGTCTTGTTCGTCAATAGTGACAATTAAAATTCGCTTTTCTGGCTTTTCATAAGGGCGCATTGCAAAAAAACGCTCTAAAGTTGCCCGCTCTAGAAGCTGAAACCATCCTGCGGAACTTGCTGCAATGACAGCTAACGCTACAGTAGGAGTTGTTATTGCCACAAAACGCCATTGCCATAAAAACGTTTTAAACTTTGACCACATCACAATTTATGTTAATTAACTATTGGTTCTTGAGCAATTTCATTTAAGCCAGCAGAATTCAAAAGTTGCTGCCAAGAATTAACAACAGATTGGTTAGATGGCTGTGACTTTCTCAATTCTGCAAGAGTAGAAACCGCATCCAACCAGATACCATCAGACGCAAGCCGAGATGCTAACTCCACAGAAGCTTGTTGGTTTAATACATTACCTTGCGGTTGAACTCGCTGAATCCAACCAGTAGTTAAAGGATCGTCCGGCTCTAAGTCTACACCACAAATCATTGCCAAAGAATATTGATAATTTTTGCCCGTAGCCAATTCTGGAACCGAAGCTGGAATTTTAATTTCCATTACTCCTGCTTTTTCAGGTAGCTGTAAAGTTGTTTGATAATAATGGTTGAAATCCTCATCCTGGATACTAAAAAATGCTTTTTGAGCAGTACTTTGGGGAACATACACCATTATTGAAGGATGTTGTTGTGTTGTTAAACCGATATTCGATTTAGGTAACACTTTTACTATCGCTCCAGTCTTGTTGTTGTTTTTACCAATTGCACAAGTATCTCCACGAGAACCTCCTGGAACTGTATTAGTTCTAGGTGCTTCTCTTCCTGGTGGTGTAAAAGTCATCCCTGCTTGAACTGGAGTTATCCATACAGAAACCAGAGACAAACTAAACACACAACCGATTGCCAAAACTAAGTATTTAAAAAGAGGTTGATTTTTCTTAGCCATAAAAAATGCGCGAGGCGATTTATAAGGTTGTTAAAAAAAAATTATCCCCTGATTAGAGAGAATAAGATTATTGCCAGTTTATTAGTATTATTGCCTAATCGCCATCGGTGCCTTTGCTGACAGTAACTTTTATATATAAACTCAGTCTTTTGGATTAATTGTAAGTATTACAGTAAAATTACGGTTATTTGAAAAGATAAAATATAAAGAGATTTATGCTTGTTTTTCTTGACATTTTGCACCATTCTCAAAGCGGCGGTTGAAACCGCTACTACACAACCATAATCCACCTGCGTGGACTAATTACGGAAGCGGGTTTTACGACAAATTATTTTGCGCTTTTAGCTGCGAATTAGTTAGTTTAAATAAGGGAATAGATAATAGTCTGAAGATGACTTTAAAGAATAACTAACAACTAACAACTAACAACTAACAACTAACAATTAATAATTAATTACGATTCTCAACCGAAGCCGAAGCACGAATTGATTCTGCAATGAAAGCAACAATTGCAGATACTACTATTAAAATTACGCTCAAAGCATTAATATCTGGTTTTACACCCGTTCTGATACGGCTAAATATTTCCATTGGTAAAGTATTTGAACCGCTACCAGCCGTAAAACTAGCAATTAAAAAATCATCCAAACTAAGCACAAAAGCTAACAAACAACCAGCAATAATTCCCGGCATTAATTGCGGTAACAATACTTTAATAAAAGCTTGAAAAGGTGTAGCGCCTAAATCCAATGCAGCCTCTTCTAAATGGGGATCTAAATTAGTTAATCGAGAAGAAACAACAACAGCGATATATGCCAAACAAAATACCACATGAGCCGCAATGATAGTCCACACGCTCAAACGAACTGCAAACGCCGCCAAAAAAACCAAAGTAGCCACCGCGATCGCAATGTCAGGGATAATCAACGGTAAATAAGATATTCCCCGATATAAACCCTTCAAAGGAAAGCGATAACGCGCCAACCCTACCGCCATCAAGGTTCCCAGCACAGCAGAAATACTTACAGCACTCAAAGCAACTATCAAACTATTTTGTAAAGCCGATAAAATCCGCTCATCCTGAAATAACTTTTCATACCATTCCCAAGTAAACCCTTCCCAAGCCCCGCCATAAGCCGATTTATTGAAACTATAAAAAGCCAGTACCGCGATCGGTAAATACATGACAACATACATAAACAGCGAGAAAACCCCCTGCCATCCGATATGCAATTTTTCCTTCGGTGGAGATATATTCACGGTAATAATTACTAATAAAATTAATAAATAAGAAGGTTTATCGGGACTTTAATAGCATTATTTTGGTTAAAAGTCAATTTTATAAATTGGGAATTGGGAATTGGGCATTGGGGATTACTCGTTACAAGGCTCAGCCTTGTAATGCATTTAAAGAGGCTCTGCCTCTAGTCTAATCTTAAGGCAGAGCCTTTAAGTAACGGGTTCCCAGCCAGAGACTGGGAACCAGTTATGCCCAATGCCCTTCGGCCCTATTACCTATTACCCATTACCCATTTATAACTTCGTTCCGCATTCGGGACAAAAGTTGTTTGCAGCAGTATTCTTGGCACCGCAGTTACCGCAATAAACTGGCTCTTGGGCTGCTTTTGGTGGCTGTTTGGCTAAACCAACCATTTGGGCGTTACTCTTTCCGGGGCCTACCATTGGATAGCAGTTTTCATCCCTGGTGACGCGAGCATTGACTACAACCGGGCCATCGTGGGCAATGATTTCGGCGATCGCACTTTCAAGTTGTTCTCGCTTTTCAATTACCATGCCTTTGATGCCGTAAGCTTGACACAGCAATTCGATATCTGGCATTCCTATTTCCATATTGGAACTAGAATAACGTTCGCCGAAATACGCTTGCTGCCACTGACGCACCATTCCTTGCCAACCGTTATTAATTATTACGGTTTTAACATTTATGCCGTATTGTGCAAGGGTTCCCAATTCTTGTAAATTCATTTGGAAACTAGCATCACCGCTAATACAGATAACTTGTTCGTCGGGAAACGCGACTTTTACGCCCATTGCAGCGGGAACCCCAAAACCCATCGTTCCCAAACCAGCGCTAGAAATCCAGCGACGGGGGCCATTTTTAAGGAATTGCGCCGCCCACATTTGATGCTGTCCGACATCTGTGGTGTAGTAAGCGTAGGGTGCTTGACGAGCAATTTCGGAAATTACTTCTTGGGGTGAAATACTATCATCATGGTGCGGTACCACCAAAGGATAGTCTTTCTTCCAACTGTTAATTAAATTCAACCATTCTTGAGTTTGGTTTGGTGCTTGCTTAATATTTCTTTCTTCGCATCGACGCAGCAATTCTGTTAAAACTCTTTTGACATCGCCAACAATCGGTACTTCCGGAATGCGGTTTTTACCAACTTCCGCCGGATCTATATCGATGTGAATTACCTTAGCGCGGGAAGCGAATTCATCTAACTTACCCGTAACGCGATCGTCAAATCTTGCACCAACGCAAATCAATAAATCGCAATCGGTAACGGCAAAGTTTGCATATGCGGTTCCGTGCATCCCCAACATTGACAAGGCAAGCGGATGATGTTCGTCAAAAGAACCGATACCCATCAATGTAGTGGTGACGGGGATCGAAAATAATTCCGCTAACTGTTGAACTTCCTCATGAGCGCCGGAAGTAATCGCACCACCTCCCACATACAGCAAAGGACGACGGCTTTCGCGAATCAGTTGAATAGCTGCATTGATTTGTCGGGGATTTCCCTTCACCGTCGGACGATAACCCGATAATTTCACCGAACCCGGTTCAACGGGAGTGTAATCAAATTCCTCTAACGCCACATCTTTGGGAACGTCAATTAAAACAGGCCCCGGACGACCACTAAGGGCTATATGAAAAGCTTCCGCCACAATCCGCGCCATGTCTTTAGGGTCGCGAACTACGTAGGAATGCTTGACAATCGGTAGTGTAATTCCGTAAATATCGGTTTCCTGGAACGCATCAGTACCAATCGAAGTTCGCGGCACCTGTCCGGTAACAACAACCATCGGTACCGAATCCATATGAGCGGTAGCAATGCCGGTAACTAAATTAGTTGCACCGGGGCCAGAAGTAGCAAAACAAACACCAACTTTACCACTAGCGCGGGCGTAACCATCGGCAGCATGGGAGGCACCTTGTTCGTGTCGAACTAGAATGTGCTTAATACCACCAGCAGCTTCATCTCTATATAAATCATCATAAATCGGTAAAATAGCACCACCGGGATAGCCAAAAATATGCTCAACCCCATGACGCTTTAAGCTATCAATTAAAGCAAAACCACCAGACGCACGTTTTGGAAAGGTATTTGATTCGGTAAGAGTTGTTTGAGAAGAGGTAGATTCAAGTGAAACGCGGATTTGGGAAGACGAAGACACGGCAAACCTCAGTTAATATCGTACTTAACGTAAAAACGTAAAAAAATTATGTAGTTGAAACTTTATTTTAATACCCTATGCACAACTTTATAAATAAGTCTATTGTCAAGGGGTGCC
>JBARZF010000122.1:0-4158 GCA_049649675.1 Rivularia sp. (in: cyanobacteria)
GCTATAACCCACAAAATAGCTAAAGTATAATGACGGGCTTCTTGCGCTAAAAAAATACCAAACGGCGACACTGCCATCATTGCAGCAGCTAAATGACTTATCAAACGGGAACGAAACGTCAGCCAGCTGAAGCTAAATATTGCTGGAATTGATAATCCACCGAATATTGCAGCAAGCAAGCGGGCACCCCATAAAGAAACTAAGCCTGCATTTGTGGGAAATAACTGCAACCACAAGTGAGTTAAGACAAAATATATTGGCGGATGGTTACTTTCATTAAATAAATTGGTTAAAACATCGCTGACACCAGCTTCGGGATTTGGTTGTAGCGGTTGCAATAAAGTATCAATAGTAATAGCTTGATCTAAAGGTACTCCTAAAAAACTATTTCCCAAACTAAATACTAAAGTCGAAAATTCATCAGTCCAAGGAGATTTACCAGACAAATTAATCAAACGCAAGCTAATTCCGATGACTAGCCAAACCAGAAGCAGTAAAACGTGAAACCATCGGGAATATATGCTAGATGTCATAGTTTTCTATTAACACGTCTAGTTCGAGATTAGACGCTATAAATGTTGTTAAAGTTCGCCTCTGAAACAATATAACTATTTGACTTGCGTTACTCGCCAACTAAGTTTCAGGTTTACCCAAAAATTCCATACGGTAGCTACGGCAATAGCGATTAGATTTGCAATATAACGATTAGAAATAACAAAATTAAATACTAAATTCAACACCAACACATTAATCGCTAATCCTGCCAAACAAATTATATTGAACTTCAAGAATCGCTTTAAACGTTGTTTCAGCCCTTTTTGTTGCATCGCCACATCAGCAAAAGTCCAAGCGTCATTCCACAAGAAATTATTAAAAATAGCTATTTCCCCCGCAATAATTTTACTACGAGTTAAAGGCAAAGCTAAAGTATTGGGGTCGCTAAGTAAGTAAAGTATTGTCATATCTACAAATACTCCGCTTAAACCCACAAAACCGAAGCGAACAAATTTACCGATGGGAAAACCCCAGCGCTGGCTTAATTGTTCTACCTTTTCCGAAGAGAAACGCAGCCTCAACAAATGACGAATATAGTCAAGATAATGCTTCCAACTCACTTTGCTTTCTCCATCTTGACGCTCGCAAAATACATAACCAACTTCAGCGATTTCGTCTACTTTTCCTCTTCCCAAAACTTCTAACAGAATTTTATAGCCTATAGGATTAAAAGTTGTATCTTCTATGCAGCTACGACGCACCATAAAATAACCGCTCATCGGATCGGAAACTCTACCAGTAACTCGCGGTAATATAATTAATCCCAACAATTGAGCGCCGCGAGATAACAAACGCCGGATAAAACTCCAACGACTTACCCCACCACCTTCCACATGACGACTCGCAACGGCTAAATCTGCTTTTTTTTGAATAGCATTTAATAATTGCAACAATATATGGGGTGGATGCTGCAAATCTCCATCGATGACTCCTAATATCCTTCCTCTAGAATTTTGCCACCCGCGAATTACCGCAGAAGAAAGCCCTCGTTCGTTTTCCCGTCGCATCACCTGTAACTGCGGAAATTCTGAAGTCATCGACAAGGCAGTTTCCCAAGTACCATCCGGGCTATTATCGTCAACTATAATTAGTTCGTAGTCTCCCGGTATACTTTCATCAAGCAAGCTAGTTAATGTTCTGACGATTTTATTGATATTACCGGCTTCAAGGTAAGTAGGAATAGCTAATGAAAATAAAATGCTTTGATTTGCAATACCGACTCTAGATGGTAATACTGGAATCCGTAAAGAACCGCTTGGCACTGATAAAAGATTCTTCGGTTGAATGATACTCATGAAGAAAAAGAAATTGATGGCTAAGTGCTTTTAGTTATTATGCAAGAAAATTCTTTTTTTTAGAATGCGTATGTTAAAAGGTTAAAGGTTAAAGGCTAAAGGTTGAAAATATATTTATCACCCTACATTCCTCACTTCAATCAACTCCTGCTTGGTAATTTGCGTTACAAACTGATATTAGTTGTAAAAATGAAATATGGGCTTTATGTGCCTTCATTTTTGATAAACGCTATATTTTCCAAAAATTACTATGAAAGTTACTGTAAAAAATACAGTCGATCCAATTCTTGAACATGCCTTGACGGGTGACGATTTATCTCCTGAAGAAGGAATTACATTATTAAAACAAACTGACAAGAGCGCTATAGATGCTATCTATACAACAGCCGACAAACTACGATTTTCTCAAGCCGGGAATACCGTCACTTATATAATCAATCGAAATATTAATTTTACTAACATATGCGAGCAACACTGTAGTTTTTGTGCATTCCGAAGAGATGACGGCGATGAGGGTGCTTTCTGGTTAGATTGGGGACAAATTTTAGAAAAAACTACAGACGCAGTAAAAAGGGGTGCCACAGAAATCTGTATGCAGGGAGGATTAAACCCCGAAGCCAAAATAGACGGTAAATCTTTAACTTACTATCTCAAATTAGTAAAAACTATCAAAGAAGATTTTCCTCAATTACATCTTCATGCTTTTTCTCCCCAAGAAATACAATTCATCGCCAAACTTGATGGACTAACTTACGCACAAGTTATAGCCGCTTTACAAGAAGCTGGTGTGGGTTCCATGCCAGGAACAGCAGCAGAAGTATTAGATGATAAAGTCAGACGTATTCTTTGTCCCGAAAAAACCAACTCAGCAACTTGGTTAGAAATTGTTAGCACTGCCCATCAACTCGGTTTACCCACTACCAGCACCATGTTGTCAGGACATATCGAAACCGTAGAACAACAAATTGGACATTTAGAAAAACTGCGATCGCTACAGCAAACTGCCGTAAACAAAGCTTATCCGGCTCGAATAACGGAGTTCATTTTGTTACCATTTGTCGGTCAAGAAGCTCCAAAAGCCTTACGCAGCCGTGTCGGACGCGACCAACCAGAGTTAGATTCGTCACTATTACTTACTGCTGTATCCAGAATTTATTTAGGGAATTGGATATCGAACCATCAACCGAGTTGGGTAAAGCTAGGAATTGAAGGGGCTGCCAAAGCTTTAAATTGTGGCTGTAACGACATCGGCGGCACCTTAATGGAAGAGCATATTACCACAATGGCAGGTGCTGTAGGCGGTACCTGCATGGAAGTAGAAACTCTACAGAATACTATTGCTTCTTTAGGAAGACCATATCAACAGCGCAATACACTATATGAAAAAGTGTAAATAAAGGGAATGGGGTATTGGGGATTGGGGATTGGGCATTGGGCATTGGGGAGAAGAACGATCAACTAACTCCTAACTCCTAACTCCCAACTGCTCACTGTTCACTGCTTCATGCTTCTTCAAAAACGATCCCTACGATACAAATACAAGATACGATGGACGTTGATTTAAGTATTTGTTCACAAACCATGCATGTCACTGACTCAGGTTTTAAGACGCTGAGCTTGCAAAAACCAAATTTTGCGTAGTAGTGACTAGCCCGACAGAGCCGTTGCTCGGCAAAGACTTCCGGATGCTTCCCCAGTCCGGACTATCTCTAAAACTATTTGGTTAGTTGCTTTAAGAAAGGACATCTTAGTAACGGTGGGCGAGGGGACTTAAACGGGTTTGCTGATTCCTGGGATTATATCCATTTAAAAATCAGTACTTCAACATACAAAACTCACTGCAACTAAAGTTGCTCGTGTCGTTTTCCGTACTAGTCTAAAAACTCTGAGTTTCCACTTACCGCGTGTTTTCTTATGAAACGTTATTGGTCACGTTTATTCGCTCTAGTTTTAGTTGTAGTCATAGGCTTGACTGGATGTTCGGGTAGTCCAGATCAACTAACTGGGGATTATCGTCAAGACACTCTAAATATAGTCGGTGTATTGAGAGAAGCCTTAGCTTCACCTGATGATGCCGCTGATAAAGCAGCAGTTCAAGCAGATGCACGTAAAAAGATTAATGAGTTTGCAGCTCGCTATCAGCGTAACGATTCTGTATCAGGTTTAAGCTCCTTTACAACCATGCGAACTGCTCTTAATTCTTTAGCTGGACATTACAGTTCTTATCCAAATCGTCCAGTACCTGAAAAGCTAAAAAATCGCTTGGAAAAAGAGTTTAAGCAAGTCGAAACTGCGCTCAGACGTGGTT
>JBARZF010000123.1:0-4860 GCA_049649675.1 Rivularia sp. (in: cyanobacteria)
TTTGGTGATAGTTTTGTACTTGGTGAAGCACAGCTAGGAAGTGCAGTTTTAGCCGGAGGACAAGCATTTCATTTCGTAGTCCGCTTGCGTCCAGAAGAACCCGAAAATATTAACGAAAACCTGATTAGACGCATTATCGAGCAGGAAAAACCTGCTTTTTGTAGCTATGAATTATTTATTGAATAAATGGGAATTGGGGATTGGGGATTGGGGATTGGGGATGAGGGATTGGGGAGATGGATAGCGAGCGAGACGCTCGCACTCCTAACTCATAACTCATAACTCATAACTCCTAACTCCTAATTGAAAATGACACATCCTTTCCCACCACCACCGATTCAACCTTTTGAACGTTTGCAAGCTGCTGATGGTTTGTTAATAAATGCCGAACGCTGGCAAAAGGCTCATAATTACCACCGTTTGCGACAAAATACTCACTATCAATGTTTAAATCAACCGGGTATTGTCTGCGGTTTGGGGGTACGTGATATTCCTGCACCAAGTAATGTTGAAGCAAAATATCGGGATGGACGATGGGTTCAAATTCAACCCGGTATTGCTATAGATGTCGCTGGCAATCTAATAGTTGTTAATAAACATTATGACTATCCAATAGATTTAGATGTCGCTAGTTCTCAGCCCACAATGGTTTACTTAGTGGTAAGTTATGTCGATCCCGATGAACTACGACGCACTCAACAAAGGGAGACTATTCAAGAAACTTATCGGATCGATCAAAGGAACTCGACTTTAGACGCTTCGGAAATTGAAATTTGTCGCATACTTTTACAACCAGAACAAACCACGGTTACTCAAGCAGCAGAAGTCTTCTTTCCCGGTTACAACAACATCGATTTACGTTACCGTCGTCGAGCGCAAGCACGTCCCCAATCGATTATACGGATGGCTCAGGTAAACCATAGTGACGGCGATTGTTCTCGTAATTTCTTTAACTTATCTTACTTGCTGCAATCGGTAGAACCACTATACCCTTACCTTCGAGGAACTGACGAACCAGGACAGGTAAACTGGGATGATAACATTCAAGCATACGATTTGCTGTATCTTACTGGTCAACAAGCATTATCCTTAAACAGTATTGAATTTGAAGCCTTGAGAAATTATTTAAACTCAGGGGGAGTGCTGTTAGTTGATGCACCAGCAAACGCAAATCCTTTAATTGACAGCATTCATGGTTTAGCCGAACAATTAGAACATCCTTTAACGCCGTTAGAAGAAGTACGACGGGATTTTCCTTTAAGAACCCAACCATTTTTATTTGCAGCTTTACCAATAATTAATCAGCAACCAATTCGACTTTTTGTTGATGGAGGAATTGTTTTAGCAGTAGGTGATTTAGGTTCAGCTTGGGGACTTGATAGAGAATTGAGTTTACCCAGATTGGTAATTCGTACCGCTCAGGAATTGGGGATTAATATTCTTAATTATGCCGTGATTCGACGACAGTTGATTGGTTTGCAGCAGCAGGATGATTTGGGGAAGTGGTGAGTATTTGTAGGTTGGGTTGAACGAAGGTGAAACCCAACATATGTTTGAGTTTTGACTAGTACTCCACCACATTAATTTTGCGAAGTAACGCCCTCGTTACAACCAGCGAGCGGGACGCTCGCACTACCTGGACCCCTCATAAGTACTTGTGCAAAGTTAATTAAATATATGGACACGCTACGCGCACCTGCGCTTATGCACACGCACTACAATATTTCCACGTTTATGTCCTGCGGACACGCTTCGCTAACACATTACATAATTTAGCTGCACTATATTACTAACTAAGCTGCTTTATTAATAGTTGGTTCGGGAAGAGTTTCACCTGTTTCTTGATAGGCTATTACCAAAGATTCTAAAGCTTCTGTTCCATTACTAACTGCTTCTTCATAAGTTTCGCCATGAGTGCGCCATTTTTGTCCGGGGAAGTCAGGAAAACAAACTAAAAAACAATTATCTTCTTCTGACCATTGAATTATCATTTGATATTTAAGTTTCATCATCAATATTACCTTCTACTTCATCAATAGCTTTTTGTACATCCTTTTCTTGATAGCGTTTTGCATAATGTTCTTGTTAGAATGTTGGGTTATGTCCTTCGGACACGCTGCGCTAACGTTCCTCAACCCAACCTACTAACTGCCATCAACTCCTTCCACTTTACTGTCAACGAGTGGGTAAAGTGACAGAGTAATTTTTACATTTACACTGTGAGCAAAAATTTAGCCAGAGATATTTTTAAGCAATGTGTCAGTCTTTGTCGATTCGAGAATGTTGCTTCAAAAAACTACAAATATTTTCTTGAAAATTAGAACCACCGTGCTGCTCCTCGTCCAGCAAACGCTAAACGTCCTTCAGAGAGGGGTATAATATCGCGATCGTCACGTACTGGATTTGAGTCCCAAAGTTGATTCATGTACTCACTCAAATAGAGAAGTCCAAATCGCTCATCAGCTAGCTGATTGATGTCAGATTCTAGTAGCATCTGGTAGTAATTAATAACCCAATCCCGATTACCTTGTTTATTCTCCCAAGTTTCATCGGCATAGTGAGCATGGGTGTCTAAAAAAGCAACTTCTGCTTGTAATTGTTCGCAGGCATTGCGGAAAGTTTCTGCCAAGGGCAATAATGGATCTTGTTCTAAAGGTAAGTCCTCATCATCTGTATTCTCAGGACACAGATCGAGAAAATGGTTCATGGAAAAATAAATCTGTAAGCAGTTGTGGTACTCAAGTTGATCGAGTCTTGCCCAAGCATCTCCAAATGCGCCCCATTTTCCATAAATTACTTCTAGAGTTGGGTCATGGATACCTAATCCTACCTTTTCATCTTGACTCAAGTTTTGTCGTTTTTTCATTCCAGCGAGGGTAACCAATTGCTCTAATGAACAATCATTACTTTCACGATCAAGAAAAAAAGCTGCTACTAGGGTTTTAAAAAACATAATTATATGTACTTAATATCATGGTGTCCAATCTATCTCGCGTCCGATAACTTCTACAGAATTACCATCCAAGCTGATAGCTCTAAGCGCTTGTGCAACTTCAGTTGTTACACCCTTGTCACCGAAATCAAAACGAATTTTTGGTAGCTTACCATCGAGAAGAGGGTTGGCTTTAGCGGCACGCAAGTTCATTAGGGCCTGTGTTTTTAATTCTTCAAATTTACTACTTCCTGTTCCAAAGAGTTCATAGTTTTTAACATTTACCCATGTTCCATCACGGCGTATTTGATCGATTTCAATGCTTTTTTCTATACCATTATCTGTAAATTTAATATGCCCACCAATTTTTGTACCAGGTGGTGCTATTTTTGCTTGTTCAAACTCGCTTCTAACACCTTTAATATTATTTCTATAGCCATCAATATGAGTATCTTTTATTTCGGATAATCCACTCTCCATGTTTTTCATTTTCTTACCATTTAAGTCGTTTTCAAGAGTTTTAATTAAGCGACTTATTTCTTCTTTATCAGCGGGATTTTCCTTCAACCAATTCTCGATTTCCTTTATTAACTCTTCGTATTCTCTACGTACCTCTGGGAGTTTGTGTGCTGCTTCTCCAAAAGGAGGTTTAACTTCAGGTGGCTTGTTAGCTTTGTTGTAGTCTTCTAACAAACCCTTTTCTAAATTGCTCTTTCTAGCTTTAGCTTCAAGGTAACGTTCAAAAGCATCAATTTTTTTGGGATTGCTTGCATCGCCCACTATTTTCTGATACTTTTCGTCAAAGAATTGAATGGCTTGCGGATCTTTAAGCGAGGCACGTGTCTCCATCAAATCATCGAGCTTTGCGAGCGCCTCGTCAGTAACTTCAACAGCACCTTCTGTAGCTTCCTCAAATATTTGGATATTACCTTGAGCAATCACAACCCAAGGATTAACTAAACCTTCAAGACTAAACCGCCGATTCTTAACCTTGATGCGGAAGGCTTTAAACCGCATCCGATCTAAAAGCCCTTCTCCTAAATTGCTGAGGCTCTTAAATTGTTTACCGAATTTCGTACCAGCAATACCCTTAAACAGTACTTTACCTTTTTGAATGGTATATTTAGCACCTTTAGCAACTGCCTTACCTGCTCTTGTAGCAAGTTTCGTACCACCTTTAAATACAGCTTTAGCTCCTTTCCCTACTGCTCTAACACCTTTTTTAATCGCTTTTCCAAGTACGGGAATTAATTCAAAGACGAGTTCAATGGCACCTGCTGCTAAAGCTTTCGCTAAACTCTTACCACCACCTTGAATATCTCCTTCCCAAGCTTTGCTCATATAATCCCGCATATGTCCGCCTATCATGGCGATGAGTTCTGCGGCAAATACTACAGCCAAAACTTGCATAATTGCTGGAAGTGCTGCCAAAACTGCGCCACCAGTAGCGACAATTGCAGCTATAATAACTGCCGCAGCTGCGATAAAACCAGCGAGTAAAATTGGCCAGTTATCGGAAAACCACTGCTTAATCCCTTGTTTCATCAACTCCCATTTGATTCCCGCTCGCTGTCTTGGCGACAACCCATCATCGGGAATTTGTGCTTCTTGCTTTCCTACTGCTTGCTGTTGTCCCCCTGCTTCGGACACAATTGATTCCATGGAGCGGCTTTTATCCTGAGATTCTGCCAGCGTCACTTCACCGTCACCCTGGGTTTGCTGCATCAGTTCGGCAATTAATTCAGGGGAAAGCTCCATATTGTTTTCAACTGCATCTACTCCAACATTTTCCTCACTCCAGGGTGCGCTGGGCATTTCTGAAGTTTGATTAATTTGTGGGGTATTTTCACCTGTCATACCGGGGATTGCAATTCCGGCTTGTTGAGCTTGGGCAATTACTTCCGGTGAGAGGGGTTGATCTAAGTCGT
>JBARZF010000124.1:0-49693 GCA_049649675.1 Rivularia sp. (in: cyanobacteria)
TCTCCCCATCTCCCCATCTCCCCATCTCCCCATCTCCCCATCTCCCCATCTCCCCACTCACTCGATCCACTCCAACACGCGATTCCATGCCCACCACGGGTCATTATCTCCGCATTCTTGCTGACACTGTTTGCTGCTTAAATAACCAACGTGACCGCCGTAGGGAGTCAACATTAAGTCTATTGCTGGATTTTGAGCGCTGGCTGCTTGTAATTCTGGTACGATGGCTGGTGCAAAAAATGGGTCGTCTGCTGCGTAAATAATTAAGGTTGGTTTGGAAAGGTTTGGTAAAAGATGTAGGGCGCTACTTGCTTCATAATAAGCTTCTACTGAGGGAAAACCTAATTTTTCGATGACTAATTCGTTGTCAAATCCCCAAATGTCGTTTGCTCTTTCGATTGCTGCTGGATCTAAACTTCCTGGGTGATGATCGTGAATTTTCCATGCCAGCTTTTTCAAAGTCTTGGCGATTCTTGCTTCTAAAAACCTACCTACAGGATAACTAGTTAAATATTTGAGGGAACGGTTGGAATCTAAACTAGGGCAAATAACCGCACCGCCACCGATATCGGAATATTTGATTCCTATTTCTTCAAGAAGTGTTACATCTAGAGATGCTTTAATTGCCCATAGCGCTAATTGTCCTCCTAAAGAAAATCCTGTAAACCAAAATTTCGGGGGACATCCTATTGATAAAGCTTTTGCTGCGATGCGAACGAAATCTTCTCCTTCGTATAAGCCATCGCTGGTTAAAGTTGGCGATAATTCTGCTGTTTTACCGTGGGCACGCCAATCGAACAAGACTACTGCGTAACCTTGAGCGTAGGCTTTACGTCCTAAAATTTTCAGAAACCATTCTTCTTCTAAATCGCCGATAATCCCGTAAGTGCCTACAATCGTTCCACGAGGGTTCTCTGGAATCGCTACTAAGCTAAATATTGGTACTTCCCCCGCGCCCGTAAATACTTGTTCGTGATAATTAGGCTCCGGTAGGTTGAGAGTAGTTTCCCAATTATTTTTCCCCCACAATGCTGCACCGACTGTCATTGACACGCCGTTTCGCAAAAACCAGGGTGGATTGTAGATCGAAGAATGCATTTTATAAGATATTCTGTCTAAAAAGTAGTTTGTTTGAGAATATTTTAATTTTAAGCTTTATGTTAAATTTCAAATTTTTTTTATAATCATTAAAGCAATCTTTGTATTTTCCAAAGATTCTTAACTTACCTTAACGCCTAGTAACAATTTTTCATAATGCCGAGAATTCTTGTCATAGATGACGATCCAGCGATTTCTGAGTTAGTAGCCGTTAATTTAGAAATGGCTGGCTATGATGTTAGCCAAGCTGAAGATGGTATCAAGGGGCAGGCTTTAGCTCTCCAGCTACAGCCCGACTTGATTATGTTGGATTTGATGTTGCCGAAAGTCGATGGATTCACCGTATGTCAACGCTTGCGGAGAGATGACCGTACTTCTGATATTCCGGTTTTAATGTTAACCGCTTTAAGCCAAACTCAGGATAAAGTTGAAGGTTTTAATGCTGGTGCGGACGATTATCTCACCAAACCTTTTGAAGTAGAAGAAATGCTCGCACGGGTAAGAGCCTTACTCCGACGTACCGATCGCATACCCCAAGCAGCGAAGCACAGCGAAATTCTTAATTATGGCTCGTTAACTTTAGTTCCAGAAAGATTTGAGGCGATATGGTTCACTCAAACGGTGAAATTAACTCACTTAGAATTTGAACTACTTCATTGTTTGCTGCAACGACACGGACAAACCGTTTCTCCCAGCGAAATACTCCGAGAAGTTTGGGGTTACGATCCCGATGATGACATTGAAACCATTCGCGTTCACGTTCGACACTTGAGAACCAAGCTCGAACCAGATCCTCGCCATCCCCGCTATATAAAAACGGTATATGGTGCTGGATATTGTTTGGAATTACCCAGTAATTCTCCATCAACTGAAGAATTATCAGCAAAGGAAGTCGGAACCAGTCCAAATTAAGTCCTAGTTTTTGAAATAAAAAGATTAAAAATTTCTCCCATGTCAATTTTTTTAGTAAAAACAACTTGGGAATAATTTCCTATGGAATTTTGGATTTTAGATTTTAGATTTTAGATTTTTAAAATATTTATAGGTTGGAAATTCGGAGTTAGGAGTTAGGAATTAGGAGTTAGGAGTTAGGAATTTAATTTGTCCCTATTACCAATCCCCAATCCCCAATCCCCAATGCCCAATTATCTAATAGGAAAAAATTCCAAACGATATTTATATAAAGCAACTGGCTTATTAGCTGCCTTAAAATAATTTGGATCTTGAGATGAAAGGTATACGGCTGTAACTTGATTCGCTTCAATTGCTGGATTTGCTGCTGACGATGTAGATAATGGTCTATATGCCGTAGTTGATTCTACTGAATTAATGTAGGGGCGCGAACCGCCTTTAAATAGCTGTTTAAATACTTCTGTTGCAATAAATCTACCGTCTGTGGTATTTTCTGTCGCACGATTTTTAACTATGGAAATTAGTTGGCGATCGCAAACAACCTCTTCAACACATCGGCTCTGCAAAAATGTAATCTGACGGTTGGGAGAATCGGGATCTACTTTTACTGCTTTGACTGCATTATTACCTAAAACTGCTCTTGCTAAGTTCAATCCGTTATATGCGCGATCGGCAATAATAACCTCACCCCGTTCCCCTCTTCTTGTCAAGGAGAGGGGTGTCTTATCATTAACCTTGCTTCCTTCCCCTCTCCTTAATAAAGAGAGGGGTGTCCGATAGGATGGGGTGAGGTTTTTCGTCTTTGATTGATTGACAAATCTTACCTTAAAACTAACTGGCAGATCTAGATACTGACGATTACTTTCAAACCCCGGTGTCACAATATCTGGCGCTAAAGGGGCAACTAAATCTACTAAAGTACTTTTTACGAACCATTCTCCCTTCATCCACTCGGGATAAATTAAGTCTCCTACGGCAGGTTTTACCTCAGTTAATTTTTCCCATTGCGGAAAGTTTTCTAATCTTTGATTCAATTCTCCAGCATTAGCATTATCTATACAGAAAATTGAGAAAAAAGTCAAGCAAAGAATCCAAATTAGCTTCATAGTCAGTTTTTTCAACAGATATTAAGAAGTGTTAATTATTATCTGATTAACTGCTCATTCAATCAAACGAAATGTTGCGATTTATTCATCAAAATTAACTTTATCGTCAAGAATGTATACATAAACATGGTTTTATATAGAGGTAATGAAATAAACAATTGTAATTAAGGAAATGGCATGAACTTTTTATATTAAATAGCCAATACTAGCACCAACTATTAAAGTAATATTACATAAATATAGATAAGTATAAAATAAGAGCATTAATGGAGACAAAATTTTTAGAAGTCACCTTAAATACATTTAATACTGATATTAAATCATACCTTATATTTGTAAGAATTAAGGGTTATTGCTTAAAATAGTGCAGCTAGTCAACTTGTATTGAATTTTATATGCCGATATTTAAGGTGGAAAGCTAGTACCATGCTTTTAGAACGATGCTATAAGCTCACAAGAAGGCTGCTTTGAGTTGCTATAAATTCGGGAAATCTAATATTACAGGGTTGCAGTCTCAGTAACAAAATAAACATTATTACAAGTAATAATTAAACAATTATGAGTCTTAGCAGTTCCTTTACAGATTTTTCCTTAGCTGAGTTGTTTCAATTAATTGATCGAGGACGTAAATCGGGTTGTTTAAGTGTATGTACTTTGCCAGATATTAATTCTGCCGAATCTAAAGCAAAATACTTTTATATTTGGTTTAGAAGCGGACGTGTTGTTGCAGCGACACATCGTTTAACTGGTAGAGGTTTAGTTTCTAAAATTGCCCAAAGAAGTTGGGCAGAACCCGAGGTTATAGAAACTATTTATAGTAATGCATCTAAAACTACACCTTTGGGTTTGCAGTTCAAAACTCAAGATATTTTAAGTGCAGAACAATTAAACTTATTATTTGCCAATCAACTACAGCAAGTTCGCCAATTATTTGAAATTCAAAAAGGCGTATTTAAACTAGATTGCAAAGCTGTTTTACCAATGTCTGAGATGACAGGATTAAGCTTGAGGGCTACGGAAGTAACTTTAATGGCTTTAAGAGTGTTGAAGAATTGGAAAGTTCTTGAAGATGCGCTTCCAAATGAAAAATCCGGGATAAGAAATATTACTCAAAATCAACAGCAAATTCGCTTGAATCCCTTTGAATGGCAACTGTGGGAATTTGCTTCGGGGGATATTTCCATAAAAGATATTGCAGTTCAACTGAATCAACCAACCATCAAGATTCAGCAAGCAGCTTTCCGATTAATGCTTGTAGGTTTGATAGAAGAAGTACCATCAATAACATCAAATTGCCATGAGTACCATTATGATATGGATTTGACTTGGGTAAGCAAATACGGTTCGCTCTCGGCTAAAAAATCTCAGAAATCGCAACCACCCCAAGTCAGTAGCTCGTTGCTGCAAAATCTTGTAGGGTATTTAAGGAGTAAAGCTTAATGTCATCAGAAATTCTCCGCATTGTAGTTACAGGAGGTGTAGGAGCAGGAAAAACTACATTTATTCGCACAATCAGTGAAATTGATGTAGTTGACACCGATAAAAGAGCAACCGATGAGCTAGCCGAATTAAAAGAAAAAACCACAGTCGCTTTGGACTTTGGAAAACTCACAATTACATCCAATCAATCATTACACTTATACGGAACTCCCGGACAAGAACGATTTGATTTTATGTGGGACATTTTGATAAAAAAAGCCCACGCTTACATTCTTTTAGTAGATGCACATCGTCCGAATCAATTCCGTGAAGCTCGCAAACTTTTGAATTACATGAATCAAAGTGCGTCTATTCCGGAATTGATCGGAATAACCCACACCGATTGTGCCGATGCATGGGAAATAGAAGATATAGCTTTAGCTTTAGGATTTCAAGACGAAACTAATTTACCTCCCATAATCGCTGTCAACCCTAACGAACGCGAATCCGTATTTCAAGCATTAATAAAAATTGTCGAGCAATTAGAATCCAGTCGTGAGAAGCAAGGAGTTAGGGAGAGGGGGTAGAGGGGGAGACAAGGGGATGGGGAGAGTTAGGAGGCGCGGAGTTAAATTGAATACTGTTAATTGCTAACTGTTCAATGATTACTGGTAACTGGTAACTGGTAACTGGTAACTGGTAACTGCTCACTGATTTGGTAACTGGTAACTGGTAACTGCTCACTGATTTGTAAGATATAAAGTATAAATAATCTTTTCTTATTCTTAAATTAACCTTTTTCGTTTTAAAATTTACCAAGTCTTGAGGATAAGCATTTGTTAGTTACGCTTTGTTGTAATTAAAACCCCCGTCTGGAAGCTCAGGAGTTAGCAATAAATGCCTCTGGGTAAAATTATTAATTTTTTAAAGGGAGTATTTCAAAAGCTTCCTGCTGAGTCAGTAGATTTTTCGGAGTTACCCGATACGGAAAACTATCCACCAAGGCAAATTACGGAAAATACCGATTTATCACAAACAAATGTTAGTGAAATTATATTAAATCAATCTACTGCGGAAAATTCTCAAACATCTTTACCAACAATTTTGGAGGAACAAAAAATGATTAACGTTTCCATGCTGCAAGACGAACTGCAAAATTTTGTAAGTGCAGGTTCTGATGTTCAAGGTGCTGCTTTGGTAAGTCCTGATGGCTTAGCTTTGGCTTCGGTTTTACCTGGAGGAATGGACGAAGAACGTACTGCTGCTATGTCTGCATCTATGCTTTCTTTAGGCGAACGTATCGGTAGAGAATTAGCTCGTGGAAGCATCGATCGAATTGTTGTAGAAGGCGAAAAAGGCTACGGAGTATTGGTTGGCTGTGGCGCTGATGCTGTTTTATTAGTTTTAGCTGGTGCGGGGGTTAAGCAAGGTTTATTATTTCTAGAAGTTAAAAGAGTTGTTGCCAAAATCGCGCCGTTAGTGTCTTGAATAGAAACTTCAAATAATCCTTATACCGATGTTTGGATTGGCGATTTTATTTGATTCCAGTCCAAATTTTTTGTATGGTTTTAATTTCACTGCCACAAATAATTCAATTTACAGATATTTCAATTTATGTTAAGTCAAACATATTGTGTATTTTCTCACCAATTGTATCTAATTGACTTGACCTGCTTTTCTCTCTTAAGCAATAAAAAGGGTTGATAGTTACGTTGATATTTTTCACGAGTTTTTTTGAAAATAATAGGAGTTTCCTGAAATGTCTATAGAACCACAAGCGTTTATGTCTACTTTAGAAAAGCGCGTTTGTTTAACAGCCGAAGATAAAGCGCTGCTTAAGTCTGAAGCAGATTGGGGAAAACAAATTGCTCCGCAAATGGCAGAACATTTTTATGCTTATTTAGGGCGCGATGAAGAAATGAATTCAATCTTAAATACCTCTGAAGGACGCATTCATCGTCTCAGAGAAACATTTATTGAATGGTTCTACGAAATGTTTACAGGCATGGATGAGTGGGGTAAAGAATATGCCGATCGCCGTTGGAAAATAGGTTTAGTTCACGTTCGTATCGGTATCGGACCACAGCACGTGGTACCCGCGATGGCAACCGTAATTAGAGAAGCTGGCCAGCAGGCAAAAAGTGACAGTAAAAGCGAAGAAATTAAAGACGCTTTGGGGCGAATTTGCATGATTGACTTAGCTTTTATCGAACAGGCTTACGTAGAAGTATCTTCAGAAGCTGTTTTGAGAGAAACGGGTTGGACTGAAGGTTTATTCAGGCGCTTGATTGCTACTGGCGCTAATTCGATGTAACGACTTTCTCAAAAAAAAATCCCAAAAGCAGCTAAATGCTATAGCACAAAAGGGATATCGGGAGTTAGAAATTGGCAATCATATTTTCTTTCTCCCGATCTATATGATTATCTAATTAGACATTTATTAAGCAGATAAAGTTTTTTATGATACTCACGATCGGCGTAATACCTTGATGAATATTTGGTCAATCCCTTGATAAAAATGTACGCAATTGTAAATTAGAACTATTTCATACAAAATAAAAGCCGTATTATAGCAAGCATTTAAGGTTTGACCGAATTATTGAGGTTTAGATAAAGTGAAAAATAGTTTCATCCATTAAAATTAAATATCAATTAAATATAGCGATATATATTTATAACTAATGGAGGCAAATAAAATAGTATTTATACGTATAGCAAGTAGATGCAGTCAATCCACTTTAATCTAAAATTTATCAAAACATTCTCTGTACCATTACTTACTTGACAAAAAATATATTTTATATATACTGTTATTTATACTTACAAAGAAAGAAAAAAACTATAGGTGTTTTCAAGATAGTAGGTCAAATTAATTTAGACTGCGATCGAGGTGCTTATTAAGGACTAATTGATTGAGTCGATAAGTTGATTATGTATTTCATTCGCAATTTACATATACCAAATCTCTTCTTTAAGACAATGAAAGTAACTCAAGTTCTAGTCAACCAAAGAATAGGGGAAATGATATTTTAGGCTTCAAAAAAAAATCGGCTAGAAATGAATCAAAATCTTCAAAATACTCAAAAAGAATTGTTGGTAAGTAAGTCGAGGCATGAGGAATAGGGACAAGTAAAGAATTTTTATCGTTTTGTGTGGCGAGGTTGATACTTACATTGGATCGCAGCTTCAATAGGGCGATTGCAAATCTATAAAACCAATAAGCAATGAGTAGGAAGCCTTGAAAGAGGTGGGAAAATATATTAAAGCACGATAAAAATATTATTTCAAGTTATTTCAGGTAAATTGTCATCATTTAATCAGATAATTACCCATGCAAAATTAATTTAAGATTTTGTTTAGGCAGGGAACAGGGAACAGGCAATAGTTAATAAATATTTATGGTTGAGAAGTACTTATAGATTTTTAGATAACGCCAAATTATTCATAATTTTTTTCTTGGTCAATATTTAGTTGAGTCATTTGAGATATTTTAACTTTCGGGCTATTCCTATAGATAGAATTAATTAGTTGCAGTATTAGCTTACATTCTCTTCATTTTCTTTGTTTTTCCTAACTTTTGTGCCTATATGAAAGGTTTAGGATTTACTTTTCTATAATGTTTTGCTAAAAAATTGTATCTAGACGTACTTTTATTTTTCAAATCGTTAATTATACTGACCGCATAAAAATAAAGTTGAACGGGTGTTTCTACCGAAGCGATTAAATCGCTTTGACAATAAGACTTCTGACCGCACAATATGTAATTGTGGGGATTGTACTTTTTCTTGTTGTTAAATAAACTGTGCGATTCCTTGTCAGTTTTTTTTGGTAATCTACATAGTCTAGTAAGGTCTGCTTATTCCCGTTTGCAGAAAAATTATTGTGTATGGCAAGCTCTTTTTCCTTTTTAACAACACCTTTCGATCAACATCGCGATCTTAGTGTTTCGAGTACACAGAATCAAACAGTAAATGATACTCAAATAGACAAACCAACCGCTTTAAGTGTCTATTTATTGGAGCGAAGAATAGACTGTATGTCTATTTCTTCAATTATGGAAGCAATTCATAAGGCTTGTAGAGAAAATAAGAAAATAACTGTGGCGAATTATAATATTCACAGTTTCAATTTATCTATGCAACTGCCTTGGTATTATGAATTTCTCCAAAGTGCAGAGATTGCCAATTGTGATAGTGTTGGAATATTAAAAGCAATCGGGTATATGGGATTGGATTTACCCTTAGATTATCGAACTTCCTATACGCTTTTAATGCCTAAAGTCTTAGAAAACTGCGATCGCAAAAAGTATTCGGTGTTTTTATTGGGTGGAAAGCCCCAATATTTACAAACTGCGATCGATAATTTGCAACTCAAGTATCCTAGAGCAAGTTTTGCCGGACATCATGGATATTTCGATAAACAAGATCCTCAAGCAAACCAATCGGCTATTGAGAAAATCAATGAATCTAAGCCAAATGTTTTGATTGTGGGTATGGGAATGCCGATTCAAGAACATTGGGTACAGCAGCATCGCCATTCTTTGCAAGTTAATGCCATCATGCTTGGCGGAGCAATTATCGATCGGATGGCTGGAGTTGTTCCAGACTGTCCGCACGTGATATCTGACGCAGGTTTTGAGTGGTTTTATCGCTTCTGTCGCGAACCGAAACGTTTAGCAGCGCGTTATTTGCTAGGAAATCCGGCTTTTGCACTACACATAGCTTTAGCAATGTTTCATAAAATGTCTTTACGAGTTGAATTAACACCGAAGTTAGAGAATTTAGATTTATAGCAATAAAGGTTTGTAGTGGGAGCGTCTCGCTCCCTGGTGGTAATTCGCGACGCTAGAAGCATGTCCTGACGGACACACTTCGTTAACGCACTACCTCTAACCCTGATAAATTATGTGGTTGCTCGCTAGTAGTTCATCACATTAATTCTGCTGAGTAACACATTTGTAGTGGGAGCGTCTCGCTCCCTGGAAATAATTCGCTACGCTTTCCGGCTCGCACTACCTCTAACCCTCATAACTTATGTGGTGAAGTACTAGCGTTCTTCGACTAGCCGATTAGTTTTACAAGAAGAATAAAAGTTTGTAGTCAGAGTTTTAACTCTTGCCTATTTCCTGCTCTCTATTTTTCATTTTTCTAAAAGTTAACAACATTATTACGATTATCGGAAAAAAAATGAAAATTTGTTATTTGATCCAAACTCATCAAAATCCGGAGCAAACTTATCGTTTAATTAAAACAATTCAAACATCGGCAACTGACAATCAAATAATTGTAAGTCATGATTTTACTACTTGCAATTTAGATACAAATGGTTTAGAAAAGAATAACGTTAAAGTTTTAAACGGAAAGGGAGGGCGTGGAAACTTCTCGTCGGTTCAATCTTATTTAAATGGTATAAAATGGCTAATTGATAATCGGATCGAATATGATTGGTTAATTTATATATCCGGTCAAGATTATCCAATTAAACCAATATCAGAAATTGAGAATTTTTTATCAAAAACCGACTATGATGGCTTCATGGAATACTTTAATGTTTTTTCATTACTAAGTCATTGGAGTATACAACAAGGTCAAAGCCGTTATTTATTTAAATACCAATCGGTCGAGGCTCTGACAAAAGTTCCAAATTGGCTAAAACAGTTATTTACACCAATAAAGATTATCAATTATTTACAGCCTTTCTTCAGAATTAATTTGGCATATGATATGTTTGGTGTACGAAGGAAATCATTATTTAATAAAGATTTTCTTTGCTACGGCGGTTCTTTTTTTACGACTTTATCTAGAAAATGTGTGGAGTATTTAGATAATTTTTGTCAAAATCATCCGGAAGTAGTCGAATATTATCAGAAAGTATGCGTATCGGATGAATCTTTTCTACAAACAATTTTAGTCAACAGTAGAGAATTTAATTTGTGTAATGATAACAAACTCTACTTTGATTTCTCCAAAACTCAGAATGGGCGACCTAAAGTTTTAGGCATAAGCGATTATAATTCAATATTGCAAAGCGATGCTCATTTTGCAAGAAAGTTTGATATGACACAAGATCGAATAATTTTAGATATTTTAGACGAAAAAATTACGGTTCTTCCGCACTTGTTATACGGCATTAAATAGTTGTAGAAAAGGGAACGGGGAATGGGGAATAGGCAACAGATAATTCCCATTACCCCATTACCAATTATCAATTACCAATTACCAATTTTTAATCATGCCTAGAATACCAAAAGTTAGCGTTATAGTCCCTGCTTATAACGTCAGCAAGTATATTCAAGAAGCTCTAATTTCTCTAGAAAAGCAAACATTTTCAGACTTTGAAGTATTGATAGTTGATGACGGTTCAACTGATGATACTGCGGCTGTTGTGCAAAAATTCACTCAGCGAGATTCTAGATTTAAGTTATTACAAAAAGCGAACGGAGGCTTATCTTCAGCCCGCAATTACGGTATTAGTCATGCACAAGGTGAATATATTGCTTTACTCGATGGCGATGATGTTTATCACAAAGATAAGTTAGCAACTCATGTAGCTCGGTTGTATAGTAGAGCCGATGTTGGGGTAGTTTATAGCGCTTCGCAGACGATTCGCGATGATGGTAAACCAACGTTTATTAGTTTGAGCGGTAAACCAGTTCATCCAAATCCTCTACTAGCTTTGCTGTGTAAAAACTTTGTCGGGCATGGTTCTAATGCGGTTTTTCGTCGTTGTTTGATTTCGGAAGTTGGTGGGTTTAATGAAAGCTTGCGTAGTTGGGAAGATGTTGATTTGTGGTTGCGGATAGCTGCAACGCAAAAATGGCGTTTTTACCGGGAAAAGCGGATTCTATGCTACTATCGCGTCCGTCCTTCGGGATTATCTTTCAATATCGCCCAAATGCAGGCTTCTGGCTCACGTGTTATCGAAGATGCTTATCAACGTTCTCCAGAAATTATTAACCCGATGTTACCGACTGCTTACGCTTATATGTATCGCTATCTGACTCGCTTGTCTCTTCAGGGTGGAGATATGGAAGCAGCGCGTAAGTTTATTAAACAAGCTTTGATTTGTGACAAGTCGATTTTTTACCGCGATATTCGTTCTTTACTGACTCTGATATCAGTACGTTTGTCACCATTAGCAAAACTAGCCATAGGAAATTCCCTTGGTTTTGCAAAAACAGCAAAAGGTAAGCACTGATAGTGAAAGCAACTGCAATTTTAAAAAATGGTTTATGGATTTCCTATGCCACATTTATCACTCGTATCTTTGCGTTCCTTAGTAGTCTGGTTTTAGCAAGGCTATTACAACCATCTGATTTCGGAATCATTGGTATAGCCTATGTTTTCTGGTCTTTTTTCTCGTTATTCATCCAAGACACTGCGGGTGCTTTCATCATTTATAAGGGAATAGAACATCCCAAATATGTAAACACTGCTTACACGATTAGTTTATTGGTTGGATTAGCTTTAGCATTAGGAGTAGCGGCTACATCCCCTTTGATAGCTAGTTTCTTTAAAGAACCAGCTTTAACACGAATACTAATAGCTTTTGCGTTTAATCTAATCTTGTCTTCCGCTAGCTACGTTTATTCGAGCGTGATGACTCGACAGATGAAGTATCGAGGAATCGCAAATATCCAGACAGCTAACTCAATTACGCGATTGCTTTGCACTACGGGTGCTGCATTATTAGGATTTAGTTACTGGTCATTTGTGATTGGTGATACCGCGTCTTGGATTGTTAATTGCGTTCTGACTCGATATTATTCCGGATATAAATTCCGCTTGCAAATTGATCCAGAAGTTAGATCGGAAGTTCAATCTTTCTATTTTGGTACAGTTGCTTCTAGCTTTGGTTTGTATACTAATTTCAACATTGATAATTTTGTTGTAGGAAAACTATTAGGTAGTGCAAGTCTCGGTTACTACAATCTTGCTTATCAATTAACAAATGCCTTCTCAAGCATTGCTAATGCTGTATTTAATCAATTAGGAATGCCAGTTTTTGCTCAATTATCAGATGATAAGCAGCAACAAAATGCTTTATTAAAAGTAGTAGAGCAAACGGCAATTTTAACGGCTGCGATTTGCACTTTAATTTTCTTGATAGCAGATTCGCAGGTAGTGACTTTCGTTTTTGGAGAAAAGTGGCTACCGATTGTCAAAGTAATTCCCGGTTTACTGATTTTTTCATACTTTCGTATCATTAATTCTTCACTTTTTTCAATGTTAGTTGCTAAAGGTCGTCCCGATATCAATGCTAAAGTAAACTTACAGATTGCTCCGATTGCAGTTGGTAGTTTTATACTTGGAGCGAATCTAGGTGGAATTGTTGGAGTCAGTTTGGCCGTGGCAATAGTGTTAGGAATTGGCTGGACTCTGTACTGGTGGTGGGCAGCTTGTCGAAACTTACACTGGTCATTTCCTAAATTCATTACTCCTTGTTTTATTCCGATTGTGTTAATAATTCCAGGTTTAGTACTTTCAGTTAATTTACCTCTATTTATTCGACCGATCGCGTTTATTTTAGTTTACTTAATTGCCATACGTATTTTTCAGCCTCAAATATTTTTGCAATACAAAAAACGATTAAATCAATTGGTTAGACGATTCGGCAAAATTTATCATTAGTCGTAGACGGGCAGGGATGCCCATCCTACAATAAATTAGAATACATCGTCTTCTTACTGTTGCCCGTTCCCTATTCTCTTAAGTAAAAATGATTAATAATTCTACACCTCTAATATCTGTAATTATTCCCGTATACAATGGAGAAAAAACAATTGGTGAAACAATTCATTCGGTATTGAATCAAACTTATAGAAATATAGAATTAATTGTAATTAATGATGGCTCTCTGGATTTAACATTAAATATTACTTCTGGTATTAAAGATGCTCGTTTAAAGGTATTTTATTATAAAAATGCCGGTGTTTGTATGAGTCGCAATCGTGGAATTGAACGAGCTTCCGGTCAGTTTATTTCCTTTTTGGATGCTGATGATATTTGGACTCCAGATAAACTTGAAGCGCAATTGAAAGCTTTACAAGCAAATCCTCAAGCCTCAGTTGCTTATAGTTGGGTTGACTACATTGATGAATATGGTGAATTTTTCCGTGATGGCAATCATATAACGATTAATGGTAATGCCTACGAAAAAATGTTGATACAAAACGTTTTAGAAAATGGCTCCAATCCCTTAATTCGCAGACAAGCTTTAATTAATGTCGGCACTTTTAACCATTCATTAACACTAGCTGAAGATTGGGATATGTGGCTGCGTTTAGCAAAGCGTTATGATTTTGTAACCGTACCCCATCCCCATGTTTTATATCGGACTTCTTCTCGCTCTGTATCTACTAATGTTTTGAAAATGGAAAAAGCCTGTTTAAAATTTATCGAACAAGCTTTTGATTGCGCTCCTGTCTCGGCTCAATATTTAAAAAGAAAATCTCTTGCAAACCTTTATCATTATCTGACTTTTAAATCATTAGAATCTCCTTCAGGGCAGAAGAATGCTATTATTGCCATGCGATTCTTCAAAAATGTAATTCAGAATGATTTAACTGTAATTTTGCAATGGCAAACCATCTCTAAAGTATTATTCAAAATTTTGATGGTTTTACTTCTACCACCCCAACAATATAAAGGTTTGAAAATTAAACTTAAAAGATTTTTTGTAAAAGTGAACCCAGTGATGGGGTGATGGGGTGATGGGGTGATGGGGAGATGGGGAGATAGAAATTAATTCTTTACTCACTACTCATTACTCGCTACTTGCTACTCGCTACTAACAATTAACAACTAACAACTAACCACTAACAACTAACCACTAACAACTAACTTGTAAAAATAAATGTATAATTTCGGTTTTATTGTAGAGCAGGCATTGGGACATATTACTCACTATCAGAATTTAAGATACTGGGTAGATAAAGATACTAATATCAAACCGAATTGGATGCCTGTGGGAGCAAGCACAAATGATATTTGGGAGAAATTGCCAGTTATTCGTAATAATTGGTCGCTGCAAGTTAGTTTGCGTACCCGTAAAGCTATCAAAGCATCGATGGAATTGCAAAAACCAGATGCATTATTTCTGCATACCCAGACATTAGCGCTGTTTGCTATTCCTTTAATGCATCGCATACCAACGATAATTTCTACCGACGCTACACCTCTTAACCTTGATAGTATTGCTACTGGCTACAACCATAAGGTAGGTGGTAATTATTTCGCAGAATATGCTAAATATCAGTGGAATAAAAGTACGTATAATGCTGCTACTGCAATTGTGACGTGGTGCGAATGGGCTAAAGATTCGCTGGTTTATGACTATGGCATACCTGCTGAGAAAATTACAGTAATTCCACCAGGTGTCGATTTAAAACAGTGGAATTTTAAACGCGAACATATAGAACCTGTTGCTACCAATCCCTTACGATTATTGTTTGTAGGAGGAGATTTTGCTCGTAAAGGTGGTTATACTCTGCTCGAAGCTTTTCTTGAAGATTTAGATGGCGATTTTAGGCTAGATATCGTTACCAGAGATACCAATTTAAAACGGGAATTAAGCGGAATCAATAACCTCCAGCTACATTACGATTTAACTCCTAATAGCCAGCGTTTAAAACAACTTTACGCCCAAGCAGATATTTTTGTCTTCCCGACACAAGCAGATTGCTTACCCAGTGCGATTTCCGAAGCTATGGCAGCGGGTTTACCAGTCATTACTACTAATGTTGGAGCTTTATGCGAACAAGTAGAAGATGGAGTGAATGGTTTAATTGTGCCACCTTCAGATGCTGCTGCTTTGGCGATCGCACTACGAACCCTCAGAAATAATCCACAAAAAATAGCGGCTATGGCTGCTGCTAGTCGTCGGATAGCCGAAAAACGTTTTGATGCTCAAGGCAATTATGGTGCAATTCTCAACTTGATGAAAAGTATATCCCAAAAATCTGGGTCGCAATATAAAGCGGGGAATCTTTTCCATGCCTAAGACGCCCCCCGATATTGCCATCTTTCTCCGCTGTCTTTATAGCGGTGGTGCGGAACGAGTAGTGTTGAATTTAGCTCGGGGTTTTGTAGAGCAAGGGCTGAAAGTTGACATGATACTTGCACAAGCCTGTGGTTCTTTATTAGAACAATTGCCATCAGAAATTCGATTGATAGATTTAAAAGCAGAATCCAAAATTAGTATTCTGCCTAAATTAATTAAATACTTGCGAGCAGAAAGTCCTGCAAGTATGCTCGCAGCTTTACATTATCCCTGCGAAATAGCCCTTTTAGCAAAACGCATTGCTGGGGTACCAACCCGAATAGTAGTATCCGAACACAATCATCTTTCGCTAGAAGCCAAACGCATCTCGCAACTTTCAGTACGTTTGACACCACTTGCAGCCAGACTTTTGTACCCTTGGGCTGATGGAATTGTCAGCGTTTCCCAAGGAGTAGCAGAAGATTTAGCCAAGGTGACTAAGCTACCCAAGAAACGCATCGATCTAATTTACAATCCAGTTATTACTCGCGAATTGTTTGTTAAAGCACGAGAAAAACTAAACCATCCGTGGTTTCAACCAGGAGAACCGCCAGTTATCTTAGCTGTAGGAAGATTGCATCAGCAAAAAGACTACCCTACTTTATTACGTGCATTTCTCAGAGTCCGACAAATACGTCGATGTCGATTAGTAATCTTAGGGGAAGGCCCCGAAAAAGTAAATTTAAACCATTTAATCTATGAATTGGACTTACAAACAGATGTTTCACTCTTGGGTTTTGTCGATAATCCTTATGCTTACATGGCTCATAGTGCAGTTTTCGTTTTGTCCTCTGCTTGGGAAGGTTTTGGTAACGTGATTGCAGAAGCTTTAGCCGTAGGAACTCCAGTAGTATCCACAAATTGCGAAAGCGGCCCAGCGGAGATTTTAGCAAACGGTAAATATGGTGAATTAACCCCAGTCGGCGATACCAAAGCTATGGCAGAGGCTATCGATCGCGTACTTGCAGGCAATATCAAGCAAGTAGATGCAGACTGGCTAAATCAATTTAAATTAGAAACTTGCGCCGAAAAATATTTGCAGGTATTACAGTTACCAGTTAACAGTGAGCAGTTAACAGTGAGCAGTGAACAGTTAACAGTGAGCAGTAACCAGTAATCAGTTATGAGTTAATTATTCTTCTCCTTATCTTCTTGTCCCCTTTAATCTTTAACCTTTAACCTTTAACCTTTGACCTTTTAATCAATGTTTGCATTTAACCCACCAGCTAAAACCCGCAATCAAATTAATTCAAAATCCGAAGCTAAATCATTTGCAGAACGGGTAATTTACTGGACAATTATTTTGACACCTGTTTGGTGGCTGTTGGGATTACAAACTATTATCTATCCGGTTGTCAGCGCGTTTTTACTAATAGCTGGCTTACGTTTAGATAAGTTGATTAAAAATTCTTTGCCGATTTGCAATTGGGCATGGTTGGGAATGGTTTTTGCCGCACTTTGGACAAATATTTTAGGGTTAGAAACAATCGGCTTTGAGGCTTTAAAAACAGCGGCGACTTTGTTTACTTTATTTAAAGGCTATTTCATGATATTTGCCTGTATGACTTTACCCTTTTGGCATCGCATTAGGGTACAAACCATTACAAGGGCTGTATCGTTGATGGCAACTAGCTATTCAATACTTTTAGCTATTCAACTTTTAATACTTTTTGGTTTAGGGCCGCAAGAACATTTTTTACCACCTTTAGCTCGTTTAATTCCGGGTGAAAAAACCAGTTTAATGGTTAAGTTTGCTGAAATTCAACCTTTTTTCGGTATACCTTTACCAAGAACAGACCTTTATACCGCCGATCCTCCAATTTTAGGAGTTTGCGGTCTTTTATGTTTCTTCATTTGCTTGAGCGAACCTAATAAAAACTGGCGAAAGTTAGCTAATTCTGGTAGTTTTATCAGTCTAATAATTTCTCAAAGTCGTCTTGCTTGGGTATGTTTTCCGTTAGTTTGGTTAATTATATATTGTTTCCGCAGCGGGTTAGCTCGACAAGCTTATTTATGGGTAATATCTATTATTTCTTTATTTGCTGCTGTATTGAGTTTGACGATAAAAGATTTAATCGCTTCACCAATGGCCACTTTTAACAGCGCTCGTGCGGATTCATCAAAAGATCGAGAATATATTGTGAATGCAACTATCGATGCATGGAAAGAATCCCCGTGGCTGGGATGGGGTTTTATGCAGGAAACCGCAAGCTGGGGAAATGGAGCTTTTGTACTGCCTTTAGGAACGTTTTCTTCCTATGC
Source organism: Rivularia sp. (in: cyanobacteria) (assembly GCA_049649675.1). Classification (GTDB taxonomy): domain Bacteria; phylum Cyanobacteriota; class Cyanobacteriia; order Cyanobacteriales; family Nostocaceae; genus Rivularia. The sequence goes on from JBARZF010000124.1 coordinate 17,838, forward strand.
TCAAGTGCTTTATATGCACGGTATTTTTGGTTTTATTTTCTTTATAAACGCTCTGGTTTCAACATTGTGCAGTTTTTGGCAACCTGCTATTAAAGGAAACCAGCTTTGTCAGCGTGCATTTGGTTGTTTAATCGCCTTATATTTACTAATTCATGCCACTAATTTAACCTGGATGGCGATTTATTTCTGGTTCTTTTTTATTTGGTTGGGAGCGATTCTTTCCGAAGTACAACAGCAACGATTAGATATTAACGAATGGGAAGAATTGGGGGGATAGGGAGATGGGGGATGGGGAAAGGGAGATGGGGGGATGGGGAAAGGGAGATGGGCAGATGGTGGGATGGGGAGACAAGGAGACAAGGAGACAAGGATATGGGGATATGGGGAAAGGGAGCAAGATGCTCCCACTACAAATAATTTGATAACTCTTAACTTCTAACTCTTAACTGATAACTGATAACTGCTCACTGTTCACTGATTAATATTATGAATAAAATAACTGCGATCGCCATTAGACACTGGAAGCCTGTAATACTCTGGAATCTTTTAGTTGTAAGTTTAACTGCTTATATTGCTACAGTTACACCACGGATGTGGAATGCCACAGCACAACTGACGATTCCTGCAACAAATGGCAATTTGGATGCTAGTTTGGGCATTTTGGGTTCTTTTAGAAAAGATGCGAGTGGGATTTCTGCGATTAGTGACAGTCAATTACAAATGCAGAAAAGCATTTTAACTAGCGATACTTTAATGGAAAAGGTACTCAGTACAGATCCACAGAAAACTAATTTTAAAAGTGTAGCTGGTTATAAGTCACTATTTGAAGTTTCTGTCGATGAAGCTTCGCGAATCATTACTGTAAATACTAAAGGTTTGTCCGCTGAATTAGCAAAAGTAAGAACAAATAATTTCATAACTCTATATCAACAACGACTTAAAGAACTCCGAAAGCAAAATCGTTTATCAAAAAGAGAATTTAGTGCGGTTGAGTTAGAAGATGCTCGCAATAATTTGATGTCGGCGCAACAAGCTTTAGCGCAATTTAAACAATCTAGCGCATTAGTTGATGCGGAAGAACAAACAAAAGCCATTGTTACCACAATTGATAATTTAACCAAAGCTCAATTAGAAGCACTATCTCAAGCTGAATATAATCAAAATCGCGTTAAGACTTTGTCCAATATGCTGAGTATGTCTTCAAATCAAGCGATTCGTTCTTTAAGCTTGGGTGAAAATAGAGACTATCAATTTATGAGAGGTAAGTTAGCAGAAATAAAAGCCGAATTATCTGGTTTGCGTGCTAAATATACCGATAATCATCCCGCCGTTCGAGAACTTTCACAGCAAGAAAAAGTATTATTAAATCGGATGCAAAACCAAGTTAAACAAACTGCTGGTGGTATTTCTATCGACACTACAGTAAGCGGTGAAGGAGAAGGACGCGCTGGCTTAATTGAACAATTAGTTTTAGCAGAAACTGAAGCCTCCGGTCAAAAACGTCGCGCTCAACTGATACAAAATCAAATAAACCAACTCAAAAATAATTTAAATTCAATCCCGGAACAACAAAAAAGATTATCAGAACTTCAGCGCAGTGTTGATGTTGCTGAGGGAGTTTATAAAGGTTTAGTTGCTCAAGTACAGCAAACTAATATTGATGTTTTTGATGTTTATCCAAACGTAGAAATATTAGATTCACCTAGAGCTAGTAACAATCCTATTTCTCCCAAAAAGTCATTAATGATTTTAAATGCTTTATTGGCAGGAATCACTGGCAGCATTGCTTTAATATTACTTTTAGAAAGACGCAATCCATTATTAAGTCCTCAAGATTTAAAAGATATGAAATTCCCTATGGTTGTTTCTATCCCCCGACTTAAGAATGCGGAGCTAACATCTGATGATGATGATGATGATAAACAGGTAAAATTCCAACGTCTTGCTTCAGCCCTTAGTTTACAACCTTTAAATAATCGTCATCTTTTAATTACCAGCGCCATGGAAAGCGAAGGTAAAACAACTGTAACTTTAGGGTTAGGAAAAGCATTAGTAGATTTAGGTTTTCGAGTATTAGTAGTTGATGGAGATTTTATCCGAGCAGAGCTTACTCAAAACTTGGGTTTCACTCAAGAATTAAATATTACCAACGAGGTTATCTCTATAGCACCCAACTTAGATTTATTACCTACAACACCACGAAGCAGCAAAATCGTAAAAATGGTATCTGAAGGAAGATTCCAACAAGCGCTAGCTGATGCCGAATCCCACAATAAATACGACTATGTTTTAGTTGACACTGCTCCGGTGAGCGCTACAACTGCTACAGCATTAATGACTGCTCAAATTCCCAATGTATTGTTTGTTGTCAAACCAGGTATGAGTTTTAGCAACTCAGTTCGCGATAGCTTACAGCAGTTAATTGAACATCAGGCTCAAGTTTTAGGTTTAGTTGTTAATGGTGTGGAAATGGATGCTAAACCTTATAAGCAACGGTTTGTTAGCGAACAATTGACGATAAATAGTTAAGTAATTGGAACCATAAAACTGGTGTTTCATAGATTAATACACTCTCGAACCCCTATTTTTAGGGGTTTTTTGTTTAAGTGTTATTGACGAAGTATTCCACTGATGCTCTATCCCAGAAAATTATTTTCTCTCTGCGTAATTTCCGATATTCGGAACTTTCATACATTTATTTTGCTTTAACTCGATCAAATAATCTTGTATTTTTGGCAAAATAGACTTTTATTAGGGGTTTTAGTGGAAATTTGAAAGTTTTAATTACTTATTTTTATACCCAAAAAGGAAAAAAGCAAGTATTATTGCTTACTTGACATGGGATTTTTTTTTATATAATGTGATAAGTACTTATAAAATTTTACCGAATAATAAGTGCTTTTACTACAACCATGGTGCTCAACTTGTCTTGAAAAATAGTATATTACGACTAAATGAGTAAGGATCTGTATTGTCATTACATCACAATATAAAGTTTTTGTAAAGTTGGGAGGGCGCACGGTGAATCGTTTAAATTTATGATTAAGTGCAAAAAAAGAAAGACATTCCGTTATTGTGTGGTTGCTGTATTTGTGAGTTGGATGATAACGCCGGTTTGCCGAGTGTTTTCCTTAAGGCACTGATGATTATCTATTATGTTTTTTTGATATTAATTAAGCAATAGACGAGACTATATTGCTGAATTAAGTTAATTTTTGGAAGTTTCTTTGTTTTTGATAAGGCTAGATTTTAATTATTTATAAATAGCTGATTTTTGTTTACTTATATGACTGGGTTAGCGTTTATTTTGCTATGCCTGTTTGCAAGCTTTTTTATCAGCTGCTTAAATCTACCAATGGGGTAATCACTACCAATGACTAACACTCTTTATAAATATATAGAGCCTGAATTTGAGGATAATAGCGTTGAATCGGTAAATATAAACGATGAAGCGATAAAAGTTAATAGTAAAGCACAAAAAGTAACGGCTTTAAGCGTGTATTTGCTAGGACGACGAATTGATTGCATGAGCATCCCTTCAATTGTCGAAGCCGTTCGTAAAGCTTGTCTAGAAGACAAGAAAATAGTTTTAGCACATTATAATATTCACGGATTTAATTTATCGATGCAATTGCCTTGGTACTACCAGTTTCTGGAAAGTGCAGATATTGCGAATTGTGACGGTATGGGAATATTAAAAGCGATCGGTTTTATGGGGTTAGATTTACCCTTGGATTATAGAGTTTCTTATACCCTGTTAATACCTAAAATCTTGGAGAATTGCAACCAATATGGGTTTTCGGTATTTTTGCTCGGTGGAAAAAATCAACATTTAGAAACTGCAATTGAAAACTTGAAATTGAAGTATCCTGATGTTAATTTTGCCGGACATCATGGATATTTTGATAAAGAAGATCCAGAAGTTAATCAAGCTATAATAGCGGAAATAAATCAGCAAAAACCGAATATTCTGATTGTAGGTATGGGTATGCCAATTCAAGAATATTGGGTACAAAAGCATCGCGATAGTCTACAAGTAAATACAGTTATGGTTGGTGGAGCAGTAATTGACCGCATGGCTGGAATAGTTCCCGATTGTCCGAGTTTTATATCCAATGCTGGTTTTGAGTGGATCTATCGTCTTGTACGCGAACCTAAAAGATTAGCCGCTCGTTACTTATTGGGAAATTCGGCTTTTGCGTTGCATATTGCTTTGGCAATTTTTAATAAATCCCTTTTGCGAGTAGAGCTTACACCAAAACTAGAAAAGGTTGAGTTGAGTTGATTTGAATGAGTTTTACACTACATATTTTATAAAAAAGAAGGAGGATATTTTTGAAACCCCTAGTTAGTGTAGTTATCCCGACCTTTCGCAGAGCGCAGTTAGCTAAGCGTGCTGCTATCAGTGCTTTGGCACAGACTCTTAAGGAGATTGAGGTTATCGTTGTGATTGATGGCCCTCATTCAGAAACTCTTGCAGCGCTCAAAGATATTGAAGACACTAGACTAAAAGTCTTAGAATTACCAACCAATCAAGGCTGCTTTGCGGCTCGAAGCGCTGGAGTTCAAGCAGCTTGTGCTGAGTGGGTGGCTCATTTAGATGATGATGATGAATGGATGCCCCGAAAACTAGAATTACAGCTAGCGGTGGGAAAGGTTTCTCGCCATCAATATCCAATTGTTAGTTGTTATTTAATTGCTCGAACTCTTCAGGGAGATGCAATTTGGCCCAGGAGAAAACCAAAAGAATCAGAGTCTTTGAGTGAATATTTGTTTGTTCGCAATACTTTCTTTCAAGGGGAAGGACTTATTCAAGCTTCGACTATTTTCACCAAGAGAGAGTTGTTACTAAAAATTCTCCCTGAAGAGATAAAAACAAATAGACACGAAGATTGGGACTGGATTTTGCAAGCAACTAAGAAACAAGGGGTAGGAGTAGAGTTTGCAGAAGAAGTTCTATCAATCTGGCACTTAGAACAAAACCCTCAAAGTTTGAGTAAAAGCGGTACTTGGCAGGTTTCTTTTGACTGGATTAAAAGCAAGCGAGATTTAGTTACTCCCCGTGCTTACTCATCCTTTATTCTGGCTGAAGTGAGTGCGCGGGCTGCTGCTACTGGCGATTGGAAACTACTTTTACTTTTGCTACGGGAAGCTTTTCTGTTTGGTAAGCCCCAGCCAATGGATATCTGTTTATGTTTTGGAATGTGGATATTCCCTCCAAATGTTAGGGGTAAGTTGCGAAATATTCTGAAGCGAGAACGTAAGGTGTTTGCTGTAGATATGAAATCGGAAGGAGCTTATTAATGCTTGAGAAACCAAAAGTCAGCGTTGTGGTTCCAGCCTATAACGTCAAAAACTATATTCAAGATGCTTTAATTTCTTTGGAGCAGCAAACGTTTGTAAATTTTGAAGCGTTGATAGTTGATGATGGTTCGACTGATGACACTGCGGCTATAGTACAAAAATTTTGTCAGCGCGATGCCCGCTTTAAGTTGTTACAAAAACAAAACGGAGGCTTATCATCAGCACGCAACTACGGTATTCACCATGCAGAAGGTGAATATATTGCTCTACTCGATGGAGATGATATTTACCATAGAGATAAATTAGCAACTCATGTAGCTCGACTGTATAGCAAACCTAATGTTGGTATTGTTTACAGCGCTTCGCGGACGATTCGCGATGACGGAAAACATACATTTATCAGTTTGAGCGGTAAACCAGTTCATACAAACCCAATGCTCGCTTTACTGTGCAAAAACTTTGTTGGACATGGTTCTAATGCTGTGTTTCGCCGTTGTTTGATTTCCGAAGTAGGCGGGTTTAATGAAAGATTGCGTAGTTGCGAAGATGTTGATTTGTGGTTGCGGATAGCTGCTACACAAAAATGGCATTTTTATAGAGAGCCGCGAATTTTATCTTACTACCGCCTTCGTCCTTCCGGACTATCATTTAATGTTGTACAAATGCAGGCTTGTGGCGAACAAGTGATTAAAGATGCTTATCAACGTTCGCCAGAATTAATTAAGCCGATGTTACCAACTGCTTATGCCTATATGTATCGCTATTTGGCGCGATTGTCGGCTCAAGGTGGTGATATGGAAACAGCGCGTAAATTTATTGGACAAGCTTTAACTTACGACAACTCAATTTTTTATCGCGATATACGTTCTTTAGTTACTCTCATATCGGTGGGTTTGTCGCCATTAACGAAACTAGTTATTGGACGTTCTCTTGGGGAAAGCAAAATCAGTAGTAATAGCAGCAGAGCTAGCACAAGGTAAAAGTTTAGATTTAGTCGGAATACGCCTGCTCAGAGTTAATCATAATATTGCTCGGAGCGAAAAGCCATAAGTAATGTTCAATGTCATCAAAATAATGATTTCAACAAGAGTTATTTAATGAAGCTAAATTCAAATTCAGTAGTCAAAAATAGTTTTTGGGCAACTTATGGTGCGATCGCAACACGAGTATTGGCTTTATTAAGTAATCTGTTCTTAGCACGGTTACTTTTGCCATCAGAATTTGGGGTGATTGGAGTTGCCTATATTTTTTGGAGTTTTGTAAATCTATTTGCCCAAAATGCTTCAAATTCTTTTATTGTTTATAAAGGTCTTGAAGATAGACGTTATGTAGATACAGCTTACACCGTTAGTATTGGCATCGGTTTATTTTTAGCTTTGGGGCTGGTAGCAATATCACCTTTAGCAGCTAATTATTTTGGTGTACCTAATTTAGTCTGGATTTTGATGGTATTCGCCTTCAACTTTTTTCTTTCTTCGTTGAATTCCGTTTACGAAGGGGTACTTAGAAGGCGGATGCAGTATAAAGAACTTGCCAACTCAAACCTGATAGCATCAATGATGAGAGTTTTCTCTACAGTTGGATGTGCTTTGATGGGTTTGAGTTATTGGTCATTTGTAATTGGAGATGCAGTCCACTGGGTATCAGCAAATTTTCTCTTACGTCGTCATGTCAACTATGATTTCCGCTTGCGTATAGATCCAGAAGTAAGAAGAGAAGTTTTATCTTACAATCTCGGTAGTACTGGCTTTAGTTTGGGATATTATGTCAATGCTAACTGCGATAACTTTGCTGTTGGTAAGATTTTAGGCACTACCAGTCTTGGTTACTACAACTTTGCCTATCAGTTAACTATGGCACTAAGTGTTATTTTTGGTCAGGTGATGGAGCAGGTTGGGATGTCAGTATTTGCTCAAATGTCAGATGACGATCAACGGGAAAAGGCTTTAGCTAAAGTAGTTGAACAAGTGGCATTTTTAGCGACTCCTGTATATGCCTTATTTTTTCTAGTAGTTGATGAGCAACTAATCTCATTTGTATTTGGTGCTAAATGGCTACCTTCGCTTACAGTTATTCCTTGGTTACTAATCTTTGCCTATTTTCGACTTATTAATAGTCAATTATTTTCTATGCTCTCAGCAATAGGAAAAACAGGCTTAAACGCAAGAACAACTATTGCAATTGCTCCGATTGCTGTAGTTGCCTTTATTATTGGTGCAAATCAAGGACAAATTATTGGAGTTGGAATTGCAGTTGCAATAGTTTTAGGAATTATATGGACAATTTACTCGTGGTGGAGTAGCTGTCGCGTCATGAATTGGTCTTGGAAAAAGTTTTTAATTATTATCTTTAAACCGCTTTTGATTGCACTAATACCAATTGTAGTATCTGTGAAAACACCTGAAATTATCCAACCAATATCATTTATTATCATGTATTTAATTTCTGTAAGAATATTTGCAGCCAAACAGTTTTTAAATTATCTGTCTTTGATTAGTGAAATAAAGCAACGTCTAGAGAAAAAGTGGAATAGTAAATATAGGTAAGGAGGGTAAAGGTTAAAGGGTAAAGGTTAAAGGTACAGATTTAGGGCTAATTATGTTCGCATCACAAGTCCTCAGCAATAAGAAAAAAAAACTTTCAAACCATGATTATAAACTAGGTAAACTCTCATTTGCAGAGCAAGTAATTTATTGGACAATTGTATTAACGCCTCTATGGTGGATATTAGGGATACAAACTTTGTTGTACCCAATAGTTGCGGCTTTTTTACTAGTTATTGGTATTGACCTAAATAAATTAATCAAAGAGTCGTTACCAATTTGTAATTGGGCATGGTTGGTAATGACTTTAGCTGCCCTTTGGACGAATCTTCTCGGCTTACAATCAATTGGTTTTCCTGTTTTAAAAACAGCAGCAACATTCTTTACTTTATTCAAAGGCTACTTTTTAATATTTTCCTGTATGACATTGCCTTTTTGGCATCGTATTAGGATAGCGGTGATTACAAGGGCTGTTAGCTGGGTGAGTGCGGGTTCTTTAGTTATTCTTGCTATCCAATTTCTCATACTTTTTGCTTTAGGGCCTCAAGAATCTTTATTACCTCCTTTAGCTCGTTTAATACCGGGAGATAAACTTAGTTTGATGATTAAATTCGCAGTCATCCAGCCTTTTTTCGGTATTCCTTTACCTCGAACAGATTTATATACAGCAGATCCGCCTATTTTGGGAGTTTGTGCCCTCTTATCCTTCTTTATCTGTTTGAACGAAGCAAACGGCAGCCTGCGTAAATTTTCTTTATTTGGTTGTTTGAGCGGACTAATAGTTTCCCAAAGTCGTCTTGCTTGGGTATGTTTTCCCTTAGTTTGGCTAATAATATATTGTTTTCGTAGCGGGTTAGCTCGACAAGCTTATTTGTGGATAATATCTTTAATTTCTTTATTTGCGGCTGTATTAAGTTTGACTATAAAAGATTTAATAGCTTCACCAATGGCCACTTTTAATAGCGCTCGCGCTGATTCATCTAAAGATAGAGAATACGTTGTAAACGCAACGATTGATGCTTGGAAAGAATCACCGTGGGTAGGATGGGGATTTATGGAAAAAACGGTAAGTTGGGGAAATGGAGCTTTTGAACTACCATTAGGAACGTTTTCTTCTTATGCCAAAGTGCTTTATATACATGGTATTTTAGGATTTATAACATTTATTTTTGCTCTTGTTTCAACCTTGTGCAGTTTTTGGCAACCAGCCATGCGAGGAAATCATATTTGTCAACGTGCATTTGCTTGTTTAGTAGCTTTATATTTATTACTCCATGCCACCAATTTAACTTGGATGGCGATTTATTTTTGGTTTTTCTTTATTTGGTTGGGAGCAATTATTTCGGAAGTAAGGCAGCAAGAATTACATATTACAGAATGGGAAGAGTTATTAGAACAAAGGTCAAAGGTCAAAGGTTAAAGGTAATTGGTAATTGGTAATTGGTAATTGGTAATTGGTAATTGATAACTGCTCACTGTTAACTGCTCACTGCTCACTGCTCACTGCTCACTGCTCACTGCTCACTGTTCACTGATAACTGATTAATATTATGAATAAAATAGCAATAATAGCCATTAGACATTGGAAACCCGTAATACTTTGGAACATATTAATTTTAGGTTTAGTTAGTTATATTGCTGCGGTTACACCTCGCCTGTGGAATGCAACAACACAATTGACAATGCCCGGAACAAATGGGAATTTAGATGCTAGTTTGGGAATTTTGGGTTCTTTAAGAAAAGGAGATTCTGGTATTTCTGCAAATAGCGATAGTCAATTGCAAATGCAGCAAAGTATTCTAACTAGCGATACTTTAATGGAACAGCTATTAAGTATAGATCCACAAACAAATAAATTTAAAGGATTATCTGGTTATAAAAAGCTGTTCCAAGTTAACGTTGACGAAAATTCGCGTATTCTTTATGTAGATGTAAAGGGTTCTACTCCAGAATTAGCAGAATTACGAGCAAATAATCACATTACTTTGTTTCAGCAGCGACTCAAACAACTTCGTAAACAAAACCGTTTATCAAAAAGAGAATTTAGTGCTGACGAATTAGAAATTGCTAAAAATAATTTGATTTTGGCACAACAAACATTAGCAAACTTTAAACAAGCTAGTGCTTTAGTTGATTCCCCAGAACAAACAAAAGCAATTGTGACTACCATTGATAGTTTAACAAAAGCTCAATTAGAAGCATTATCACAAGTTGAATACAATCAGAATCGCGTTAATACTTTATCAATTCGTTTACAAATGTCGCCGAACCAAGCAATTCGTTCTTTAAGCTTGGGTGAAAACAAAGACTATCAATTCATTAGAGATAAACTATCACAAATAAAAGTTGATTTAGCCCGTCACCGTACTAAATATACAGATAATCATCCCGTTGTTCAAGAACTGTTACAAGAGCAGCAAGTATTATTAAGTCGGATGCAAAGCCAAATTCAAGCAGCGGCTGCTGGAGCTTCTATCGATACGACAGTAAGCAGTCAAGGAGAAGGACGCGCTGGTTTAATTGAACAATTAATTTTGGCAGAAACTGAAGCATCCGGTCAACAAAAACGCGCTCAACTGATACAAAATCAAATAAACCAACTGACAACAAATTTAAATTCAATTCCCGACCAACAAAAAAGATTATCAGAGCTTCAGCGCAATGTTGATGTCGCAGAGGGGGTTTATAAAGGTTTAGTTGCTCAGGTACAGCAAACTAATATTGATGTTTTTGATGTTTATCCTAACGTTGAAATATTAGATGCACCCAGAGTTGAGAGCAAACCTGTTTCTCCTAAGAAGTCCTTAATGATTTTAAATGCTTTGTTGGCGGGAATCATTGGTAGTGTTGCCTTAACATTATTATTAGAAAGACGCAACCCATTATTAAGTCCTAAAGACTTACAAGATATGGAATTCCCAATGGTTGTTTCTATTCCCCGCATCAAAGATGCAGAATTAACAGATGATGATAAACAAGTCAAATTTCAACGTCTTGCTTCAGCACTTAGTTTACAACCTTTAAATAATCGTCATCTGTTAATTACCAGCGCGATGGAAGGTGAAGGTAAAACAACTATAACTTTAGGATTAGCAAAAGCATTAGTAGATTTGGGTTTTCGAGTGCTGGTAGTTGATGGCGATTTTATCCGAGCAGAATTGACTCAAAATTTGAGTTTCGCTTTTGCACCCCACATAACAACGGTTATTCCTATCGAACCTAATTTAGATTTGTTGCCTGCAAAACCACAAAACGGCAACATTGTCAAAATGGTATCCCAGGGAAAATTTCGACAAGCGCTAGCAGATGCTGAATCTCACGATAAATACGACTATGTTTTAGTTGATACTGCTCCGGTAAGTGCCACATCTGCGACACCATTAATGACGGCTCAAATCAAGAATGTATTGTTTGTTGTCAAACCAGGTATGAGTTTTAGCAATTCAGTTCGCGATAGCTTACAGCAGTTAATCGAACATCAGGCTCAAGTTTTAGGTTTAGTTGTCAATGGTGTGGAAATGGATGCTAAACCTTATAAGCAACGGTTGAACGATCGAGTACAGCAGTTTTCATAATTGCAACTTACGCACTGGTAACAACAAATAAGGCTTTGAGATCGACCGCATTAGAGCCGCAGCTAACAGTGAACGGTAAATACTTCGCTTCCGAGGAACGTAAACACCTAGCCCGTGCGTAAGTGCCGTTAATTAAATCCGGCTAATTACCGAAAATAATGGGTCTAAAGCCCCGTCTTTCTAAGACGGCTTTTTATTTATTTTCCAACATTATACCGTTTGTGATAGTATAACGATGGAGGTGATACCATGCTAATTTTTGAATTTAAAACATACGGAAAATCAAAGCAGTACTCAGCCGTTAACGAAGCAATTCGCACAGCAAAATTCGTACGAAATAGTTGCATCCGTTTATGGATAGACAATAAAGGAACGGGTAAAAACGATTTGCAGAAATATTGCGCTGTACTTGCTAAACAATTTTCGTTTGCAAATGAACTTAATTCAATGGCTAGACAAGCTAGTGCAGAACGAGCATGGTCATCAATAAACCGTTTCTATGTTAGCGCAGCGTGTCGCGACAGCGACATAAACTGTAGAAAAGGTATAGCAGGGAAAAAAGGTTTCCCAAAGTTTCAAAAAGATTGCCGTTCTGTTGAATACAAGACTTCGGGGTGGAAACTTGCAGACGACCGCAAGTCAATAACTTTTTCTGATAAAAAAGGAATTGGAAAACTAAAGCTAAAAGGCACTCGCGACTTGCACTTTTATCAAATCAGCCAAATAAAACGGGTTCGATTAGTAAAACGAGCTTCGGGTGTTTACGTCCAATTCTGTATTGATGTAAATCGTTCGGAAGATATTCAATCAACTGGTAAAACAGTCGGGTTGGATGTTGGATTAAAAGAATACTACACCGATTCAAATGGTGAAGTAGTTAAAAATCCAAGGTTCTTTCGTGCTGGAGAAAAAATTCTCAAACGTTTTCAACGTCGTGTTTCTAAGAAAGTAAAAGGTTCGAGTAATAGAAGAAAAGCAAGACATATTTTAGGTAAACGGCATCTCAAAATAAGTAGGCAACGTAAAGACCATGCTGTTAAATTAGCACGGTGCGTAGTTCAGTCTAACGACTTGATAGCCTATGAAGATTTGAGAATAAAAAATATGGTGAAAAATCATTGTTTATCTAAATCAATAAACGATGCGTCTTGGTATCAGTTTCGTTGCTGGATTGAATACTTCGGGAAAGTATTTAAGCGTGTAACGGTTGCGGTTAATCCGCAATATACTTCTCAAGAATGCTCTAGCTGCGGCACAATTGTTAAAAAGACTTTATCAACTCGCACGCATATTTGTAGATGTGGCTGTGAGATGGATCGTGATGAAAATGCAGCTAGGAATATCCTTAATCGAGGATTGAGTACCGTAGGGCATACGGGAACTTTTGCGCTGGACGCAGAAAACGCTTGGGGAGATGAAACCTCTACTCATGTTGGTGAAAACCTGCATGAGCAAGTTATATCTTAGATCCAAGAATCCCCGTGCGTTCACGCCGGGGAGTGTCAATTATTATCCGTCATAGCTTCCTTGACAAATTTTCCGTTGTATTCGATTTTGATTCGGCTCTGCCTTCCATTCATGGAAAAGGCAGAATCTGTAAATTTAAAAATTTGTTATTTTAATTATTATCTGAGTAAAGTATAATACATATCTATATCGTTCATTCTTATTATTCCTGTGTAAAATAAATCTTATATTTGCTCTATCTTCGGTATTAATGGCTGTTATATATATAACCCTTTATCTTTATTAAAAGGCTTTAGCCATTTTTCTATTAAACTTTTTAAAACTAGTCTTCACCTTGCGGGCAGCGTACTTATTTGGTTTTCAGGTTCCATTCTAAATACGCAAACTTTTAGAAATTGTATACTATACTATGATATGTGCAATATAGCTTCTATCTTAAGGAGTAGACCTAGTACTTCATGACTAAGTGAATATGCTTAAGTACTAATACTTGCTTGACATATTTTCTAATTTTTATATACTGATATTTATACCCAGTTACCAGATGAGTGTTTTTACTCTAGTGGCGCTATCTTTTTAGGAAGATAGCCTATTACTGCAAAAACGCTTATGGTAGATTTTCTATTGTGCCAAAACGTAAAGGTTCAAATAGACTCTAAAAGATTGGCCAAATCGGTTAAATTTATAATTAACGTGGATTGAACGTTAATTAAGGCAAAAAATTTCCTTTGGTAAGTGTGTTTTTCGCCTAAATTCTAATTACCTCCTCTATCTCTCTTTAGTGTTTCCGAATAGCAAATAAGCAATTTTAGAGACATATTGCTTACCGAAGATAAATATTGAATCTTTTTATCCTTATTGAAGGTGGATTGATTCTAGATAGCTATGCCTTGTTTAACTGTATTTTGTTAAAGGTTTAGTTTACGGCTACCGTATATGTTTCGCAGGGTTTATGATTTTATCTACCAAGAGCAAAAATAATGTTTAAACAGATTTTTCTAATAAGACACGTTCTTTTTTGGGTAGCACAGACTCAATTGAAGAATGCTTATTCGCGAGCGATAAATAAAATAAGCAAAACAAAGCAATAAATATTATAACCAGATAAATAATAACAGGTTTAAAGTTGTAAATAATAGCACAACATATTTATTAGATTAATTTAGCTTAATAATTGATTTAATACAAAGAATGTGATGCTTTTCATGATTGCAATTAATATTTGCTGAATTTTGTTTTGTTCAATTACCTTTATCAGAATAATTTTCTTGTTTAATAATCAAATTACATAAGTTTAAAACAGTATGACAGAGATAATTTCTGCATCTAAATCATTTCCAAAAGTTAATCTAAATCATAAAAATTGGATATCCTACTTCTCGTTATTAATTTTAGGTAATGCTGCGATGTGGGGTTTAGGTTTATTCTATATAAACAGCACATCTCCAACTTATAAAAGTGAATTTTCTCTTTCTTTACCTGGAAATATTTCACATACAAATGTGAATTTACCGGAACGCGGGACTGCATACTCTCAGCCAGTTTCTCCTTATGAAAATTCGATTCAAGACCCAAGAGAAAATTATAAGCTGATTATGGAAAGTTCCGTAGTACAAGAAGTAGCTGCGGCAAAATTAAAAATGACACCGGAGGAATTTGGGGAACCGCAAATAAAAATATTAGATAAAACTACAGCAATAAATTTAGAATTTAAAGGCGATACACCGAAAGAAGCACAAGCTAAATCTTGGGTTTTTTTTAAAGCTTTGCAGGATAGATTGAATACCCTGAGATACAAAGAATCAACGCAAAAAGAAAGTAAAGTCGATCAATCTTTGCAAAATTCTCAGAAAAAATTAGAACTTGCTCAGAAGCGTTTCTTTGAATATAGAAGTCTTTCTGGTTTAGTAACCGATACACAACTTGAAGACCTTGCGAATAATTTAGAATTATTACGTAACAAAAGAAATGAAGCAGCAGTTAAAAAGCAACAAAGTAGCACTCGTGTAGAAGAGCTTTCAAGTAATTTCAATATATCGACACAGGAAGCTAACAAGACTTTCATATTGCAATCAGACCAAATATTTAGACAGCACCTGCAAAATTATACTGATGCTACATCTAATTTAGTTCTTTTAGAATCTAAGTTTCTCCCCAATCATCCTTCTATGATTGATGCAAAGCAAAAAGTGAACTTAGCTTCTTCAGCTTTGTTAGCACGTAGTAATTATCTTTTAGGTTATCCTATTGACCAAAAAACGTTGAATAAACTTAGTAGTGATGGTGTTCAAAAAGACTTCGTTCAAGGAATAGTAACAGCCCGATTAGATAACAAGGAATCAAGTGCAACTATTCAGGAGTTAGATAATCAAATTACTCAACTTCAAACCAGACTCCAGGCAATGGCAAAACATAAATCTACCTTGGAGGCGTTGAAGCGAGAAATGCAGATAGCTGAAGCTGTGTATTCTTCAAATCTTGCTAGTTTAGATGCGAGCAAATCAAATTTTTACGGTTCCTATCCACGAATTCAACTTTTAACAGAACCAAATTTGCCAGAAGAACCAAGTTCTCCTAAAAAGACATTAATTTTCGCGGGTATAGGATTGGCTTCAGTGTTTTCTATTACTGCGGTACTAACACTGTATTTACGCTCAAATTCAATTAAAGTTGCAAAGAATAAAATTTCTTAAACGGGCTAATGAATAGCTCATAACTAGTAAATGACAAATGAATTACTTACAAATAGGTAAAAACTCAGCGATTAAACCTCAGAACTTTGAAGAACGAGTAGTCTGGTATTCCATTCTCGGTACCTATGTTCTTTATGCTTTAGGTTTGCTATATATTTTCAACTATACGATCGCTTGGGTATTACTTTTTTACTTATGCTTTAAACTTTGGCATCAAACACCAGATACTCCTAACAAACAAAAGATTAAAATTCCTTGGATTATGTGGCTTTGGATTTTTTGTATGTTGGTAATGCTAGTAGCAACGTATGCAGGTCTTTCAAACTTTAGTTACAGCAACAAAATAATCCTTAGAGAATTAATCCTTTGGGGTAGAACTTGGGCACTTATTGCACTTTTTCCATTAGCTGGCTGCTGTCTGAACATACGCCCTCAATTAGTCTATCGGGCTAATTGTTTACTGTGCCTACAAAGTTTATTTGTTATTCCTATTTCTTGTGGAGCTTATTTATTAAAACTGCCACACGTTATTTATATTTCTCCTGTTAAAGCAATTACTAAAAGTAGTTCTGCTTTTTATGATGTAATTTTTTATTTTAAGGAAATTGCCTCTGATGGAGGTGGTTTCCGACTTGCTTTATTTGCTCCTTGGCCACCAGCCCTTGCTCTATTAGCTATGTTATTTTTTATATTTGCACTTCAAGAAAAAAATAAAAAATTGCGCTGGATAGGTTTATCGACCAGTATTCTAATTGCTTTGCTTACAGCATCAAGAACTGCCATTGTATGTTTACCTTTCGTTTTAACGGTAGTTTTCTTTTTAACAAATATCTATCGTGTATCCATACAAATTTTAACTAGCTTTGTCTGCTTTGTTTCAGGGATATTTTCTAGCTTTATTTTAGATACTATTCAATCTTTGAAAAATACTTTTACTAATTCTAGACTAGCTTCTTCTCGTGTACGAGATACGCTAGCAAGAATTTCATTAGAACGCTCTAAGGATGCTCCTATTTGGGGTCATGGTTTATTACATCCTGGATTTAAGGGGACTGAAGATATGCCAATTGGCTCGCATCATACATGGATTGGTCTTTTATTTATAAAAGGTTGGGTTGGGTTTTTTGCTTTTCTAATACCATTTGTATCTAGTTTTATATATTTAGTTATTAAGGCACACCACAACCAAACAGCGAAGGTAGGATTATATTTCTTATTAATATTACTAGTATATTCTTTCGCTGAAAATCAAGAAGCCCTGTCTTATCTTTACTGGTCTGGATTACTTGTTATGGGAATTGCATTTAAAGAACAAAAAGAAGAACAAGAGGAAAATATTGAAAAAGAAACTGTCTTTTCAAAACCCAAAGTAATAAACAATATTACTTAAATCTAAAGTATTTAACTGTAAAACTTTCTGCTATGAGCATTTTTGTTATTAAACCATAATTATTAGATTTAAATCACGATTGGCTATGTTAATTAGTAAGCTAAAGCATAAATTGTCTAACCAATACATCCGAAATGTTGGCTGGATGGGAGGTGGTGAAATTGCAAATAGAGTTTTTCGTTTGGGAGCAACTGTTGTTATTGCCCGTCTATTAACACCCTACGATTATGGATTGGTAGCAGTCGTTTTAACTACTAACGAAATTACCAATGTTTTTACGCTAAGAGCGGGAATTGGCTCTAAATTAATTCAAGCAGGTAAAGATGATGTTGATACTCTATGCGAAACTGCATATTGGATGAACTGGATTTTATGTATAGCACTATTTATTCTTCAATGCTCTCTAGCTTTTCCTATTGGTTGGTTTTATGGAGATAACCGAGTTATTTTACCTATTTGCGTAATTGCATTAGAATTTTTAACTCTACCTTTATATGCAGTTCAAGCTGCATTGATTCAGAGAGAAAATCGACTTAATGTAATTGCCATATGTAACGCAGTCCAGTCTTTAGCTCGTAATGTTCTAACTATAATACTTGCATTACTAGGTATGGGAATGTGGGCAATAGTTTTACCTTTCATCTTTACTAATCCTATTTGGGTAGCCATAGTTGTAATTAATCATAAGTGGCGACCGAAAAAAAGTTTTACACTGTATCGTTGGCGAGAAATAGCTGCTTTTTCCTTCAATATATTAGGTGTGGAAGTACTAACTAAGTTTAGAGGTAACTTAGATTATCTGATAGTTGGGCGTTTTTTAGGAATTGATATTTTAGGTATCTATTATTTCGCGTTTAATGCTGGAATTGGAATCAGTTTAAACGTTATTAATACCCTTGTCATGTCTTTATTTCCTCACCTTTGTGAAGTCAGAGAAAATCTTACAGAACTAAAAAAACGTTATTTTCACAGTTTAAAAACAATGGCTTATGCGATCGTTCCCCTGGTTTTATTACAGTCTTGTCTAGCACCTTTATATGTACCAATTATTTTCGGTCAAAAGTGGATAAATGCAATTCCTATTTTAATGATTGTGTGTCTATCTGCTATTCCACGACCTTTTGCAGAAGCTGCCGGTCAGTTGCTTCAAGCTGTTGATAAACCCTATATCAATCTCTATTGGAATCTGATTTTCACAGTCATTTTTAGTTTTATTTTATTATTTACAGTCAAATTAGGAATTCTTTGGGTAGCCGTATCTGTACTCGTTACCCATTTTATTGCATTACCTATCTTTACTATCTACGCCAGTAGATACGTGTTAAAAAAGCAAGCTAGTTTGTAAAAAAATGATTTCTACTTTGTAGGTAGAAATTATGTCTTATCTCTTATCCAATATCCAAATTTCATAGTGAGTAGCAAAATGAAGAAAGTTTCTGTAATTATTCCTGTCTATAACGCTGAAAAATATGTTGCCGGTACAATTAACTCCGTACTTTCGCAAACTTATAGAGAGATTGAAATTCTAATTATTGATGATGGCTCACCCGATAAAAGTATAGAAGTTTGTCAGAATTTCAAAGATTCTAGAATTAAGATTATTCGCCAAGAAAATAGAGGATTATCGGGAGCAAGAAATACTGGTATTCGCCATGCTCAAGGCGATTATTTGGCTTTCTTGGATGCGGACGATATGTGGTTGCCAGAAAAACTAGAAAAACACGTTTTACATCTAGATAATTCATCTGAAGTTGGTATTAGTTTCAGTCGTTCTGCCTTTATAAATGAAGCTGGGCAATATTTAAATACATACCAAATGTCTAAGATGAATAATATTCAGCCATCAGAGCTGCTCTATTACAGTCCACTTGGCAATGGTTCGAGTGGAGTCTTTCGTAAAGAAGTATTCCAGGAAATAAGTTTTATCGATGATTCGTCTGGTAAAAAAGAATCCTCTTATTTCGATACTAATTTCGTTATGTATGAAGACCTTGAATGCTGGCTGCGGATAGCAATTACAACATCTTGGCAGTTTAGTGGCATTCCTGAACCGTTGACTCTATATAGAGTGAATCCACAAGGGCTTTCAGCTAATTTTGTCAAAGCAATAGACTATTGGGAGAAGTTGGATGAAAAGGTAAGGTTGTATGCTCCTGAATTAATAGATAAATGGAAACAGTTAGCAATGGCTTATCGAATGAGATATTTAGCTCGTGAGGCAGTACGCAGACAACGTGGTTCAATGGCTGTAAATCTTATTAATCGTTCTCTAGCTTATGATTGGCGGATTATATTTTTGGAACCATCTCAAACCATTTTGACTTTAATAATGTCTTATTTACTCTGGTTAGTACCTAAATCTATGTACCTAAAAATAGAAGCTTTAGTAGCAAAAGTAAAAGGTTTTATTCAAAAGAATGAACTTTCGCAGGATGAAATAGCTATTTCTACATAATCTAGTTACTTTACATCTCAATATCTTAATAAAGCGAAGCTACGTCTGAAGTGATTGCAAGTAAACAATAAAAAAGAGGTTGATTTAGTTAATTATGAAGAAAGTATCGATTATCATTTCTGTATATAATGCTCAGAAGTATATTGCAGAAACTATCAAATCCGCATTGTCGCAAACATACGACAACTTTGAGATTATTATCGTTGACGATGGTTCTACCGATCGCAGTTTAGAAATCTGTCAGTCTTTTGATGACGATAGAATTAAAATTATTCGTCAAGAAAATAAAGGCGCACCGGGAGCAAAAAATACTGGTATTCGCCATGCTCAAGGAGACTATTTAGCTCTTTTGGATGCAGATGATATTTGGTACCCAGAAAAACTGGAGAAACACGTCCAACATTTAAATAACTCGCCGACAGTAGGAATTAGTTTTTCTTATTCTGCATTTATTAACGAACAAGGAAAACCTATAGGAATTTACCAAAAGCCTCGTAAACTTTACGACATTACGCCATCATATGTACTTTGTCGTAATCCTGTTGGAAATGGTTCAGCAGCAGTATTTAGACGTGAAGCTTTTGAAGAAATTAAATTTCAAGATAATCTATATGGTAGTTTTGAAGACTATTATATGGATGAGCGCTTGCGCCATGCCGCTTCAGATGCGACTGACATTGAATGTTGGTTAAGAATGTCTATTCAAACTACTTGGCGACATGAAGGAATACCGGAAGTGTTAACTCTGTATCGAGTTAATTCTGGAGGTATTTCTGCTAGCGCTTTAAAACAGTTAGAAGCTTTAGAAAAAGTAGTAGAAAAAACTCGTTCTTATGCTCCTGATATCATTTCTCATTGCGAAGGTGTTGCCAGGGCTTATCATTTGCGTTATACGGTTCGTCGTTTAGTCAGTTTGGGTGACGGATTAACTGCTGCAAAATTATTTAATCAAGTTCTCGCAAATCATTGGCGCATTCTCTTAGAAGAACCTGGTAAAACTGTTTTGACTGGTGTTGCAGCTTATATACTCTGGTTTTTGAATCCTTTGAAAATGACCCTCCGCAAGCAAGAATTACCTACTTAAATTTAGCAGTATTTATTTAAGGGGGCTATTTGGTTTTTAGTTCAACATCAACCTACTTAAATCGAAACTAACAACGCGCTCACAATTCGTAAAACTAACTTAAATCTTGTTCGTACAACTAATCTTTACTGGATAAATAAATGCTTACGTACAACAAAAATCTTTTGGAATTTCAAAATTATCTGAAAGAAACCCTCAAAGGTTCGTATTTTGAAGGATTGGCAAAATGGCTGTATACGTCTTTGAAGCAAAATACAAAAGAAGATTTGCTGATCAACGCAGAAGATAACATTTTGATAGTTGAAATTTTGCACGGAATTTTGACTGAAAAATCTAACTGTGTTGATATTGGATGTAATACTGGCGATATTTTATCTTCAATTTCAAAACTATCTCATGCGGGAAATCATTATGCTTTTGAACCAATTCCAAGGCTTGCAGATAGATTGAGAAAGAGGTTCCCCAAAGCGAATATTATGGAAACTGCTTTGAGTGATTCTGAAGGAGAAGCTACTTTTTGGTATGTAGTGAATTCACCAGCTTTAAGTAGTTTAAATCAAGGTGTTTGGAATCATCATTGTCCTAATGCGTTAACTGAAAGTATTACGGTCAAAACTCAAAGGCTAGATAATGTATTACCAAAAGATTTGAAAATTGATTTTATCAAGATTGATGTAGAAGGAGCGGAATATTCTGTTATTAATGGTAGCCAACAAACCATCAAATCTCATAAACCATACGTAATTTTTGAACATGGTTTAGATGATAGCGGACAAATTCACGATAGCAGAATTTATGACCTACTTGTAAATGATTGCGATCTACAGATATTTGAACTAAAACATTGGCTTGAAGGTTTGTCACCACTCACTAAAACAGAATTCATTAATTCTCCTTTCTGGAACTTTTTAGCAGTTCCATAGAAATATCTTCTAAATCTAGCAGTGCTTAACCCCAATCGCAATACTCTAATTTTTTGCTTTTTTCTTCCCTCTATTCGGTGTGTTTCTCAAAATAATTTTGGTGAGGTCAGACAAACAACTATATTCTTTACCTACAGATGAAAAGATGAAACAAATTAATTTACTTAATCTTGATATTCAAGATATCACTATGTCAGAGCTTTTAGAAAAGCTTCAGTTTGGTGGTGTTGTATTTACTCCAAACTTAGACCATTTGATGAAGTTGCAAAAAAACTATAACTTTTATCAGACCTATAAAAAAGCCGATTATGTAGTTTGTGATAGTAAAATACTCATGTACGCATCAAAGTTTTTAGGTACTCCGCTTCAAGAAAAAATATCTGGTTCTGACTTATTCCCAGCATTTTATAATTATTACAAAAATGATAGTAAAATGAAAATATTCTTATTAGGTGGTATAGGAGAAACGGCGAAAATAGCTCAACAGAAAATTAATTCAAAGGTTGATAGAGATATTATTGTCGCGACTTATTCACCTCCTTTTGGGTTTGAGAA
The DNA here is from genome assembly GCA_049649675.1 of Rivularia sp. (in: cyanobacteria). Taxonomy (GTDB): domain Bacteria; phylum Cyanobacteriota; class Cyanobacteriia; order Cyanobacteriales; family Nostocaceae; genus Rivularia. Next base: position 39,827 of record JBARZF010000124.1, read on the forward strand.
TAATCAGCAAGAGTGCCAAAAAATCATTGAATTGATTAACCATTCAGGAGCAACCGTACTAGGTATTGGTGTTGGTGCGCCAAAGCAAGAATTGTGGCTTGATAAATTTAAACATCAATTAAAAAACGTCAAAGTATTCTTAGCGATTGGCGCAACGATTAATTTTGAAGCTGGCGATATAAAACGTGCGCCCAAATGGATGAGCGAAATTGGTTTAGAGTGGTGTTATAGGCTTTTATCTGAACCTAAGCGTCTTTGGAAAAGATATTTACTAGATGATTTACCATTCTTCTGGTTAGTTTTGCAACAAAAATTTAGACTTTACAGAAATCCTTGGCCGCAAAATCCCCAATATCAGATCGATCAAATTAATCTAAATTCAACGCAACTACATAAGAACGCGATCGATATGTTTAACTTTAAAAATCAAACAGTCAAAAATGGAACGAAGGCTTCAAAATAATACTAGATTTATGTCGATAACCTTACTTGTTCTGCTAACGAGCATAGTCTAAAAAAGGGAATAGAAAACGGGGAATAGAAAACAGTTATAAGAATTCACAAGTAAGAAGTAGTAAGTAAGAAGTAAGAAGGTAACACCTAGAGGCGTTCATAGTAGAGGATTCAAGTAATGAATTTGGTTTTATTCGTCTTTAAAAGACGAGGCTTCATACCATACTTCGGGCTAAGTTTAAAAATTTTTACTTCTTACATATAACGATCGCCCGAAGGGAAGAAAGTCAATCTCCGCAACCTCTGCATACTATTGATGTATTAAATGGTATGGATATGCAGTTAAACATTTTTGGTTTACGTGAATCCTTGTAAGAAAAATGCCTAGTACAGTACGGCGTAAATAAAGCATCCATTGTTAACGGCTGAAATCTTTATCCTATAAGACTTCTTACTTCTTACTTCTTACTTCTTACTTTTTACTTCCGCGCAGCGGTACTAGCAAGCGCCTAAAATGGATTGTTGCCACCTCAAATGTTTGGCAGATGCTCGTAATTTACTTGTATCTGCCAAACATAAACATCGGGGTACAGCAAATACAAAAATCTACAATGAAGGGCTATGGCAATCGAAAATGCGGTGGGTGAAGCCGTCGGTATCGAACAAAATCTCAAGCAATTTCTCTTAGTACTGTCCGTATCTCTAAGTGTGGCGACTCTACCGCAAGTTTTTAGCTGGTTTCGCCAAATTCCTTACACTTTATTGTTGGTAATCGCCGGTTTAGGTTTAGCGTTCGTTGATGTACGCTTAGTAAATCTTTCCCCTGAATTAATCCTGGCAATTTTCCTGCCTCCTTTATTATTTGAAGCAGCATGGAATTTAAAGTGGTCGAATTTAAAGCGAGATTTCTTTCCGATTACTCTTTACGCTGTAGTCGGAGTAGTAATTTCCATTATTGGCGTGGCGTTTGGTTTAAATCAAGTTGCCGGATTGCCTCTAACTACAGCTTTACTAGTTGGTGCAAGTCTTTCTGCGACAGATCCAGTTTCCGTAACTGCTTTGTTTCGCGAATTAGGAGTTGACAAACGCCTCACCACTTTAATGGAAGGGGAAAGTTTGTTCAATGACGGTATGGCGGTTGTTGCTTTTAGTTTCTTAGTTGCCCTGCCTTTGGGAAGCGCGAAACTAGGAGTATCAGAAGTCGTTTTAGAATTAATTAGCGTTATTGGTATCGGGCTTGCAGTTGGTGGTTTAATTGGTTTTGGTATCTCCTATCTAACTCAAAGATTCGATTTACCTTTGGTAGAACAATCTTTAACGTTGGTGTCAGCTTACGGTACCTATATCATTGCTGAAGAATTCGGCGGAAGTGGTGTAATTGGTGTTGTTACCTGCGGTTTAATTTTAGGTAACTTCGGTTCCCGAATCGGCATGAACCCCCGCACCAGGGTAATTGTCAGCGAGTTTTGGGAATTTGTAGCTTTCTTTGTTAATTCAATTGTTTTCTTATTAATCGGCGATCAAATTCGATTCTCAAATTTAGCAGATAACTTATTGATTATCGGCGTAACAATTGCGGGAATGATTTTATCGAGATTAGTCTCCGTTTACGCTTTAGGTTTCTTCAGCAATCGCGTAGTTAATTCCAATATTAGTTTAGCGGAACAAACAATACTTTGGTGGGGAGGTTTGCGAGGTTCCGTTTCTATTGCCCTAGCGTTGAGCGTACCGACCGTTTTAGGTAACGAAAGAGAAGACATTATTTCTACGGTATTTGGAGTAGTTCTATTTACTTTATTAGTACAAGGATTAACTACAAAACCTTTACTAAAACAGTTGAATCTTCTCGGCGATCAACCTTTAAAGCAGGAATACATGAAGTTAGTTGCCCGTGAAAATGCCCTGCGACGGGTTCTAAAATACTTGGACGAAGTAGACGACGAACGCCCCAGGGTTGATCCGGAATTTTGTCGCTACCAAGAAGCATTAATTAAAGGAGAACTAAAGAACATAGAAGAAAAGATTGATATATTACAGATTGAGCATCCCAACTTAAGAGAATTTGCAAGGGAACAATTGCGAAATGAACTGTTAGCAGTTGAAGCCGATACTTATGCTGAATTTGTACGTAATGGAAGGTTGAATCAAGAACTTGCGCCTATGTTGCAAGAGGTTTTGGAATAAAATTAGATAATTTGTAGCTTGAATCTTGCGCGGGTGTGTTACGGCATAACTGGTTCCTAGTCTCCGACTGGGAATCCCTATGTTAGAGGCTCTGCCTCCAGATTTAAACATAAGGCAGAGCCTCCTTCTATTGCATTACAAGGCTCTGCCTTGTAACGAGAATAATCATCAAAACCTCTTTTAGTCTTTTCCAAATCGAGTTATTGTAGATTGCGTATCACCACAACTAACCCCAGCATTTACCACTTCCCACAATGCCAGAATTCATCGGACAACTCCCCAAACGCCAACCCGCTTGGAATCCAATATCTTCAGTACAAAGCTTCCAACGCTACGCGCAAGGAATACATTTTGATTGCGGTAATAATTCTCGTCTTACTTTAACCATCCTTGCATCTAACCTAATTCGAGTCCGCTTTTCTCCCAATGGGGAGTTGACACCGAGACGGAGTTGGGCTGTAAATTTACCGGATGCAGAATGGGATACTGTCAATTTCGATATCCAAGAAACTGACGAATTAATTACTGTTGAAACTGAAAAAATTAAGGTTTGCGTGCAGCGAAATCCCTGCCGGATAAAGTGTTTTGATAAATCGGGGAATCCTTTCGCTCATGATACAGATTTGGGAATTGGTTTTAGGAAAGGTGAAATTGCTAATTGGAAGGAAATTACTACAGAGGAAAAAATTTACGGTTTTGGCGAGCGATCGGGATTTTTAAATCAGCGGGGTAAATATTTAACAAATTGGACGACGGATTGTTTGGATTACACGATGCTGACGGATGAGATGTACCAAGCGATTCCGTTTTTTATGTCTTTGCATCCAAATGTTGGTTATGGTTTGTTTTTCAACACGACTTTTTGGAGTCAGTTTGATGTCGGTGCTAGCGAAGTCAATACTTTGCAATTAAAAACTCAAGACACCGAACTCGATTACTATATTATTTACGGCCCCGAACCCGCAACAATCCTTGAAACCTATACCCAGCTTACCGGAAGAATGCCGTTACCACCACGATGGGCTTTGGGTTATCATCAATGCCGTTGGAGTTACAATTCGGAAACGGAAGTAAGAGAATTAGTTAAACAGTTGCGCGATCGCCATATTCCCTGCGATGTCATCCACTTAGATATTGATTATATGCAGGGTTTCCGGGTATTTACTTGGAATAAACAGCGGTTCCCCAATCCCAAGAAGTTAATAGAAGATTTGTCGCAGCAAGGAATTAAAGTTGTTAATATCATCGATCCTGGAGTAAAATTCGATCCAGAAGCAGATTACCAAGTCTGCGATGAAGGCTTAGAAAAAGATTATTTCATCCGTAGGGCAGATGGTCAAGTGTTCCACGGTTATGTATGGCCCGATAGAGCGGTTTTCCCGGATTTTATGCGTGCCCAGGTACGGGAATGGTGGGGAAATTTACAGCATAATCTTACGGATGTGGGTGTAGCTGGTATTTGGAATGATATGAACGAGCCAGCTTTGAACGATCGCCCTTTCGGAGATTTGGAAGGAGTTAAAATTACTTTTCCGATGGATGCATCTTCCGGTGATGGGGAAGATAAAACAACTTGGAAGGAAACCCATAATTTGTACGGAATGAATATGGCGCGTGCTTCTTGTGAAGGGTTGGAGAAATTACGTTCCGATAAACGTTCGTTTGTATTAACTCGTTCCGGTTTTGCGGGAGTGCAGCGTTATTCAGCAGTTTGGACTGGTGATAATCACTCAAAGTGGGAATATCTGGAAATGTCCTTACCGATGCTGTGTAATTTAGGATTATCCGGTGTTGCTTTTGTTGGTGCAGATATCGGTGGATTTGCGGGAGATGCCACACCAGAATTATTCGCTCGCTGGATGCAGGTAGGAATGCTTTACCCCTTGATGCGCGGCCATTCGATGATTTATACCAAGCGTCACGAACCTTGGGAATTTGGTCAAGAAGTAGAAGATATTTGTCGTAAATATATCGAATTACGCTACCAATTATTACCTTATTTCTATACTTTATTTTGGCAAGCAGCGACAAAAGGCGAACCAATTTTACGTCCCTTACTTTATCATTATCCCAACGATGTCAAAACCTATGAACTATACGACCAAGTATTAATAGGTGATTCAATAATGGCAGCACCAATTTATCGTTCTGGGGTAGAAAATCGCATGGTATATTTACCCGAAGGTACCTGGTATGACTGGTGGAGTAGAAAATTATTACAAGGTTCGCAAAATATTGTAGTTGATGCACCTTTAGAAAAAATGCCTTTATTTATTCGCGCTGGTGCAATTATTCCTCTGGTTTCAGTAATGCAATATGCGGAAGAATTTCCTGTAAATGAAATGCGGTTATTAGTTGCACCGGGTAAGGGAGAATTTACGCTATATGAAGACGACGGAAATACATTTGCATATCGCGACGGTGCTAGTTGCACTACAAAATATAAAGTTGATTTAGAAGGAGATAAGGTAGTAGTTGAAATTGATCAAAGAAAAGGAAAATGGACTCCCGACGAACGTAAAGTAATTGTTGAAGTAATAGGTAAGAAAGAACAAGAATTTATGGATGATGGGAGATCAAAGCGGTTGGTTTATCAGTGAACAATTATCAATTATCAATTATCAATTATCAATTATCAATTATCAATTATCAATTTTTGTAGTTTGTAGGTTGGGTTAGACACGAGCAGACAATTTGATTTGTAACGAGAATGTTTATTCTCGTGTCGTAACCCAACATTCAAGATTGCGGATAAATATTACGAAATATTGATAACCAATTACCAATTACCCATTACCAAATTATTTGTAATAACCCAACCGGACTGATTGATTATTTCAAATTAAAAATTGATACATCAACGAAGGTGCGTTACGGTTAAAACCGATAACGCACCCTACAAACCGATGATCCACACCCTTAGTAGGTGAAAACTCAGAACCGATTTAATTTTCATTTCCCGTTGCAAATGGTTCGTCAGTACTAGTTTCTAAAACTTTGATTCGATTTTCTAATTGCTTAACGTTTTGAAGATTAGAACGCTCTAAAGAATAACCAAACCAAACGACGGTACCGCTAAATACGGCAATTAAAGCAACCATGACACTAGCGAGCATTCTAACTTGCGATCGCAAATATTTAACTTCACTATTTTGGCTTTGTAACTGTACGAAAGGATCTCTTGTTGCGGTTTGAATTTTGGATGTACGAGCTGCTAATTTTGCATCTTCTAATTGTGCGACAGAAGTTGGATGTCGATGCTTATTGGGTTCGGGAGGTAATCCAACTTCTATTTCTGCTGCTTGCTTGACTGTAGTGACAGGTTCAAAAGCAACTTGCGTGCGAAGCCAATCAACAATTAATTTAGGACAATTTCTCTTATACCATTGCCATGCAATAACTTTGACTGCTGGTTTGGATGCTCTAGCAATCAATTTTAAGCCTTTGTTTAAGGTTCGAGAACGAAACTTTTGATTTATCAGATTGAGGTAACCTACATCATAAAGAGAATCTATAACAAGTTTAATTGTGGGTTCTTCTCTATAGGTTAAATCTTCTAGTAAAAGAAGAACGTCATGCATTTTTTGTTCTTCTTTCTTTTTAACCGCTGATACCTTCGTTAAGTCATCGAATTCTTCTATATGAGTATGCATGGTATTTTTGCTGGTAGCAATTAGCCTTTTCTTGAGCTTTAATATGACAATTTTTTCACAAAGAAACCCGAACAGGCAAGTTCAATTTTTATAAATTAGGATATTTATCTCACAAACATAAATAAGCAAAAGTTTTTACCGAACTTCATATTATTCTCTTTGTATTCTATCTCAAAGAAAAAATTACAAAAATTAAGCAAGAACTACAGCTTCTTAATATACTGATTTTTCATTTGTTGAGAGCATGAATAAAATAATATACATATAAAACTTAAAAATTACTTATAAGATGATTTTAAAGCTAGTAAGCTGTTGAAGAGGATTGCCTTAAGTATGATTTTGTTTTATCTTCAGGGGTAATTTTGTATAATAATATATTTTTAAATATATTATACAAAATTACTTCAATAATCGCTTTATATCATTCTCTAAAAAATCTAGAAGAGGAATTAGGTAAAAACTCCTAACTCCTAACTGATAACTGATAACTGATAACTGGTAACTGGTAACTGGTAACTACTTATTTACCAACAAAGCAACGGGGAAATCTTGAAGAATATCTCTTACCCAAAGTGCATCTTCACCTTCTACCTGTTTTCCGGTAAAAATATCTTGCCAAACATTATTGGAGTCAGCAGGAGGAACAATGCGAGTTTCTTGCCAAACTTGTTCTCCAAAAGGATATTCGCCTGTTTCTACTAAAGAACTAAAGAAACGAGGTGCAATTACAATTATTTTTTGTTCTCCCAATTCTCGGCTGAATCCTACAACATGAGTTTTTAAGCTTCCAACTATGGTTAGTTTTTCGTAGGTACCTCGTTGAAATAAGTCCAAGTACTCTCGACGTGTTTGTAAAGTTTTGTAAATCAAATACAGCTTGATTTTTGCATCTTCAGGGGTTTCGAGCAACTGAGGAATATAGTTGAGTAAATCCGCTTCGTTTTTAGATTTGATTTCTTCAAGATATTTTTGTCTTTTTTCAAAGTCTACCGGACGACGGTTATCTGGATCTACTAAACTCAAGTCCCAAAATTCGGTTCCTTGATAAATATCGGGAAGCCCAGGTGCGGTAAGCTTTAGTAATGATTGAGAAAGAGAATTTAAGATGCCGTAATGCTGAATTTTTTCTTGAAAAGGACGAAAAGCCTGTAAAAATTGATTGTCTTGGCTATCTTTTAAAACTATGCAGGCAAAGTTAGTAAAGCCGTCTTCGTAATCGCTATCATTTTTTAGCCATGCGGTATGCACTTTTGCTTCTCGAATTGCTTTGATAATATACTCTTTAATTCGTTCTACGAAAGCGGGATACTCTTCTTGACTAAAAGGAAAAGCACCAATAAGAGTTTGATAAAACAGATACTCATCGTTAGAAGTTGGTATATCTCGTCCACCGACGCAATCTTTATGAGAAGCGTTAATTTCGCGCCACTGCTTTAAATTTTGCTCCCATTCTTCGGGAATTTCCGATAAAACATTAATTCTAGTTCTGACATCTTCACCACGTTTGGTATCGTGAGTAGATGTAGTATTCATCGTATGCGGCCAATTTGCAGTGGTATTGGAATTGTAAGTGTGAAAATCTTCTAAAGATACGCCAAAACTACCTGGATGCGAACCAACTTCATTGAGCGAAACCAATCTGTTGTACACGTAGAGTACGGTATCTTCCACACCTTTCGCCATCAAAGGGCCGGTAAACTGCTGCAATCTCATCAAGAAACGCAACCATTCTTCTCTATTTTCTTCTGGTAGGGTGTCGTCATACTCTAATAGCAGGAATTTTTCAATAAAATTAAGTTCGTTGAGGAAGTTAGGAATATTCTTTTTAGCTTGAGTCATTACTTGCTCAATATATTCCCTATCTGCCGAACTTGCTCCCGCGCTATTAATGTAGGTGCGATAAACCGGGAATAATGCCAAAATTTCCACTAAAGCCGATTTTAAACCGTACATTGTGAAATCACTAGCATAACGGTAGCCACCGGATATTTTTTTGAACAGGTGAGCTAAATTATCAATATCTCCCGCTAAATGTTTTTCAATAATTAGTCTTTTATTCTTATCAATTAATTCTTCACAGGGAACAGCTTTACCAATAAAACGATAGTAGATATCGTCAAATTCTTCTTCGTTAGACTGGTCGCAAAAAAGACCATTTAGTTGATTAAGAAAGTCATAACCTGTAGTTCCTTGAATCGGCCAAGTTATCGGTAATTCTTCTTCCGGTTCGAGAATTTTTTCTACAATTAAATAAACTTCCGGTGCTTTGTCACGCAGTCGATTCAAATATTGTGCTGGATCGTATAAACCATCTATATGGTCAATTCGCAATCCATCAAACTTCCCTTCTTCAACTAATTGTAAAATTAACGAATGAGTAGTTTCAAAAACGTTTTCATCTTCAACCCGCATCGAGATTAAATCGTTAACTGTAAAAAAGCGCCTGTAATTAAGTTCTTCATTACCAACTTTCCAGTAAGCAAGGCGAAAAAATTGCTCTGTTAATAAACTTTCTAATAAATCAAAGCTTTCTGCACGGCCTACTTCTCCGTTAAAAGTAGCAATATTTTCTTCAATATATTCTTTTACCTCTTCAGAATCACTCCAAAGTTCCCATAGCATCCTTTTAATGAAGCTGATTTGGTCATCTCTTTCTCTTCCTTCTTCACTAGAAGGAATATACTTCAATGTATATAGAATACCCAAAAGTTTGACAAAAGCAGGATTATCTCTACCAAGTTTTTCCTGCAAGCGTCCTAAATCGTATGTAAGAACTTGGCTATAGGATTCAATCCGGATCGGAAATTTATTGTCGTAATAGTTAATGCTTAAACCACTTTGCTCGTATTGAATTTGTAATTCACCATTTTCGAGACAGTCACCGCAGAAACTTCCTAAAAAAGGCGCTAGTACCTTACAGTTATTTTCCGGGTAATGATGATTCCAATCAATATCAAAAAAGTCTCTATACTTAGAATCAGCACCATTTTCCAAAACATCCATCAGCATCTCATTTTGACTACTAAAAGCCATATGATTGGGCACAATATCTTGAACCCAATTGATATTAAGATTTTGAAGCTGTTCAACTAATTGATCAAATTTTTCCGCACCTCCCAATTCCGGATCGATCTCACGAGGATTCACCGCATCATAACCGTGAGTACTACCTTTTCTAGAAGTAAGAATTGGAGAAGCATATAAATGAGAAACACCTAACTGTTCTAAATAAGAAGCGATAGCTTTTGCAGCATCAAAACCAAAGCTAGGAGTAAACTGAATCCGATATGTTGCTAAAGGTATTTGCATCATGAGAATTTTGGATTTTAGATTTTAGATTTTAGATTTTAAAGTTAGTGGTTAGTGGTTAGTAGATAGTTGTTAAGAGTTAAGAGTAAGAAGTTAGGAGTTATGAGCAATAAGTTAGGAGTTATAAATTAGATGTCAACAATTAGGAGTTAGTAGTGGGAGCATCTTGCTCCCCATCTCCCCATCTCCCCATCTCCCCATCTCCCCATCTCCCCATCTCCCCATCTCCCCATCTCCCCATCTCCCCATCTCCCCATCTCCCCATCTC
>JBARZF010000125.1:0-9160 GCA_049649675.1 Rivularia sp. (in: cyanobacteria)
AAGGAGATATACCTTTACCATCTGGCTTTAACAACTGTACGATTCTTGGTGATGGAAGGGTAGTAGCTTTAGTTAACGTTGGGGAATTACTTTACTGGATAGCTACCAACGAACGAACTCCTAAAAATAATCAACTGCCATCAACAAGGTTAAAAACAGCTTTCTTAAATCAAACAGAAGAACAAGCTGTAGAACACGTATCTAAAGGCAAAGGTACTATTTTAATTGTAGATGATTCAATCAACGTCCGCCGTTTCTTAGCATTAACCTTAGAAAAAGGTGGGTATCTAATCGAACAAGCAAAAGATGGTCAAGACGCTTTAGAAAAACTTCAAAGTGGTTTAAGCGTACAGGCTGTAATTTGCGATATAGAAATGCCTCGTGTAGATGGTTACGGCTTTTTAGGTCGAGTTAAATCAAATGGCGACTTGAAAAATATACCCGTTGCCATGCTTACTTCTCGTAGTAGCGATAAACACCGACAATTAGCAATGCAATTAGGTGCTAGGGCTTACTTCTCTAAACCCTACAACGAACAAGAATTACTGCGAACATTAGACGAGATTATTTTTTCTGTAGCAGGAGTGAGTAACAGTCAATGATGGAATTGCATGAGTTATGAGTTGATTGATTACAACTTGTAACTCCGTTTTTCTTGTGTATGTTGGATTGGTAGTTTTGAAGAAGCTTTGTTTTATTTTAAATATATAAGTTTATTTTTATCAAAAAAATATTGATTTTAATGATTTTTGAGAATGAAGGAACCCGGTATTATTAATGCCGGGTTTTTTGCTGGGAGACGTAGGAATGTTATGTTTCTACAACCCGTTAGAATTAATGAAACGTACAATTATTAGTGGTTTTCATTTAGGTAGAATACACTTTAATACCTCACGGCGGGGTGAGGTATTAAAGTGTATTGCTCACCAGCGAGCCGAAAAATAAACTTGCTGCATCTGCAATCATATTTTTAATCGATACATTTTCTTGGTAGAAAATTTACTGAAAAAAGCATATCTTCAAAACAAACTTACAGTTATATGCTTGATTGTTAAGCCATAATGATTGTTGAATAAGTGTAGCTACTTAAGAACAATATTAAATTTAACAACTGTTAATCTTATTCAATAGTCAGAGTTGCTTAATATACATAGATTTTGAGGATAATATTGTAAATTGATTATGAAAACAAATATATTGTAATATTTTTCTTTACTCTGAGATAATTATTATTAGCAATTTGAGCCATGTAGTGGACAATCAGATTTAAAGTATTTTTCTTCGTTAAATGGCTATCAACTGATTGAAATATATACCTATAAAAATTTGACTTTAATTCAACTGGCAACTTTATACATAGGATATTTTGCTCAAAAAGGTTAAATATAGCGGTTTTTGCATACAAATATAGATTAGTTGAACTTTGTCAGGACTTAATTTACTAAATCCTTTTGATGCGGTTTATGACTAATAATTCCAATCGTAATGATAATCAGATAGTTTCGGGTATTTACCCGACAAAATATTCAGGTAAGGTAATGAATTATACTTCTAGAATATCGCCGCAAACTAAACAAGTTAAAACAGCTTCATCAAAGACACAAAATCCTCTGCTAAAAAAGTTTTATAATTTACCAATTAGCCGCAAGCAATTGTTTGCTTTAATTTTCTGCCAATTGGTATCTATTTTGGGAATAGGTATCGGAGGTACGTTAATTATTACCCAAGGTTTGCGGAATCAGTTACTCGAACAAGCTAAGTCAGAAGTTGCAGTATCTGATATTAATTACAATATCAAGATAGATCAAATGGGCTTTGGTTTTCGGGGGCAATCAGATAATGCTGCGATTATTACAGCAGCGACTTTGAATAATTCTAATCGTGCTTTGAGTAATAATTTGAGAGCTTCTGTCAAGCAAATTTTACAGAATGAAATCAAAGCTAGAAATATAGAATATGCAACTCTAGTAGATAAAAATTCCAGAATTATTGTAAATGCTAATTCTAACCGTGCGGGTGAAACTTTCGATTTGGATGGGTTAGTTAGTCAAGTTTTGCAAGATGCTCGACAAATTAAAGCCAGTGCGATTGTTGAAACATCGGAATTAAGCAAAGAAAAACCGCCTTTACCGGAGGGTGTTGAAAAGCAAGCGGCTTTAATTCGCTACACGGTGACACCTGTAAGAAATCCTCAAACTCAAGAAGTTGTAGGTGCTTTAATTTCTGGGGATATTGTGAATGGAAAAGATGCGATTGTCAAAAGAACTTTGAAAGCTTTTGATGGTGGTTACAGTGCTGTTTATTTAAACCAAGTAGGGGAATTTGATTTAGCTACATCTCTTCAAAATAATCCTCAAGGTAATATTAATCGAGCCACACCAAATGTACCTTTACCTCCCTCCGGTAAATCTTTATTAGAAGCAGCTGCAAAAGCTGAAGGTAAAGTAGTTACCCAAGGTGTTAGCGTGGGAGGGATAAATTATACAGTCGCAGCTAAGGCTGTTCCCAATCAAATAATTGAAGAAGCTGAAGGAAAAAAATTTGTTTATTCAGAACAACCTCCGGCAATTTTGGTAAGGGGAACTCCTGAAACAAAGTTCAATAGTTTACTTCAAAAAAGTTTGTTAATACAAGCTTTAACTGTCTTAATCGCGTTGTTATTAGTTGGTGTTTGGGCAATAATTTTACGTCGAGGAATGATTCGCCCTATCGAAAACCTGCAAGAAACCGCACAGAAATTTGCTTCGGGCGATCGCACTTCTCGTGCAGAGGTTTTTGCGACTGATGAAATTGGCGATTTAGCTGTTAGTTTCAATAGTATGGCTGAGAAAATCAACCAACAAGTCAATCGTCAAGAAAACGAAGCAAAAATCGCATTGAAATTAAACGACATTACCAGTCGTATTCGAGAAACTCTCAATATACAAAAAATTCTCGACACAGTAGTAACAAGTACCCAAGATACTTTACAGGTAAATCGGGTAGTTTTCTATCGTTTAAATGAATCCCTTGGTAAAATAGTTGCTGAATCGGTAGATTATAATTTGAATGCTGTTTTAGGAAAAAAAGTTAACGATCCTTATCAGGTAACAGAATACCCTGAAGAATACGAATTTGGCAGCATCAAAGCGGTAGAAAATATTCAAGATTTACGTTGCAGCGAATCTTACTTAGAGCAGCTTAAAGATTTAAATATCAAAGCGTTTTTATTAGCACCAGTTTTTGTTGATAATAAGCTATACGGTTTATTTGCAGCTCATTATTGTGCTGGTACAAGGTATTGGAAAGAAATAGAAATCAATTTGTTTAAACAAGTTGCGATTCAAACTGGTTACGCTTTAGAGCAAGCAGAACTTTTACAACAGATACAGCAAAAACGTCAAACAGCCGAAACTACTTCCGAGCAGGAAAGAGAGCAGAAAGAAAAATTGCAAATGCAACTTCTGGAATTGTTAGATGATATTGAAGGTGCAGCATCAGGTGACTTAACAGTACGCGCTGAAGTAATTGAAGGGGAAATTGGTACTGTTGGGGATTTCTTCAACTCGATTGTTGAAAGTTTGCGGGAAATTGTTACCGAAGTCAAAACATCAGCTTCTCAAGTTAATGATTCTTTAGGTTCTAACTCTAAGGCGATTGGTAAATTAACACAAGAAGCTAAAACCCAAGCTGTGGAAATTAACCGCACTTTAGATGCTGTTGATAGCATGACTTACTCAATGAAAGAAGTTGCACAAAATGCTCATGAAGCTGCTGTAGTCGCTAACTCTGCTGCAAATACCGCATCACAAAGTGGTGCAGCAATGGATTTGACAGTAGAAAATATCGTTCATTTGCGAGAAACAGTTGGTGATACTGCGAAAAAAGTAAAACGCTTGGGTGAATCGACTCAAGAAATTAGCAGAGTGGTAGCTTTAATTAATCAAATCTCCACGCAAACCAACCTCCTAGCAATCAACGCTGGAATCGAAGCAGCCCGTGCGGGTGAAGAAGGGCAAGGTTTTGCGGTAGTTGCTGAAGAAGTAGGAGAATTAGCAGCAAGAAGTGCTTCCGCTACTAAAGAAATTGAGCAAGTAGTAGAAAATATTCAGCGAGAAACCAGCGAGTTAGTAGAATCAATGGAAGTCGGCGTTTCTCAAGTAGTAGAAGGAACTCGCGTTGTTGAAGGTGCGAAATATTCCTTGAATGAGATTTTACAGGTTTCCCGTCAAATAGACACCTTAGTAAAATCGATTTCTGAAGCTACCGCATCTCAAGTACAGACATCTCAACAAGTTAGTCACTTGATGAAAGATATTGCCGATATTTCGCAGCGTACTACAGTTTCTTCCGAGGAAGTTTCTAATTCACTGCAAAAAACTGTGGAAATTTCCCAACGTCTTCAGGATAGTGTCGGTAGGTTTACAGTTAGCAGTTAACAGTGAGCAGTTATCAGTTATCAGTGAGCAGTGAGCAGTTATCAGTGAGCAGTGAGCAGTAAAAAAGTTTTTGTAGAGATGGTTGCGTCTCTATTTTTTTGATTAGTGTATTTCAGTTGTAATTAATGACATAATATCAGTTATCCCTGGTACAGAATAAAAAATATTATTTCTGTATAAATATCAACTAGTTGCATAGTTTTTGATTATTTTCAGCAAGAGTTGAATCAAAATCGTAAATGAATAAAAGACTTTTTGTTACTTTAATTGGCTGGATACTTATTTCATTCTTTACAGTAATTGGTTGCAGCCAGCTGACATCAAATAGCGATTCACAAGCTGTATTAACTGTATCTGCTGCTGCAAGTATGCAAGATGCCATGAAGGAAGTAGCAAAAGTTTATCAAGAAGAACAGCCAAATACTAAAATTACTTATAACTTTGCTAGTAGTGGTACTTTAACTCAACAAATTAAACAAGGGGCACCTGTTGATGTTTTTATCTCGGCAAATGAAAAGTTTATGGATGAGTTGGATAAAAAAAACCTTTTATTACCAGAAACCCGTAAAGACTTACTAAAAAATGATGTTGTTTTAATTGTGCCGAAAAAAGATAATATTACTAATATCTCTAATTTTCAACAGTTAACAAATCCAAATATAAAAAGATTTTCGATTGGAGAACCAGAAAGCGTACCTGCCGGACAATATGCAAGACAGGTTTTAAGTAATCTAAAGATTTACGAACAAGTTAAATCTAAAACTGTATTTGCTAAAGATGTTCGCCAAGTTTTATCTTATGTCGAATTAGGTAATGTTGATGCGGGTATTGTTTATGCTACAGATGCCAAAATCTCAAACAAAGTTAAGGTTGTGGCTACTGCTGCCTATAATACTCATAAACCGATTATTTACCCGGTAGCTGCGATTAAACGTAGTAAAAATCCAGAGATTGCGAAGGAATTTATGCAATTTTTATTTAGTAATAGCGCTAAAGATATTTTTCAAAAATATGGTTTTAAAATTGTTAGTTAATATAATAAATTTTATCTTAGTGAATTTTGTTTGTGCTTATGGAATTTGATTTATCTCCTTTATGGATTTCTCTGAAAACTGCAACAGTGGCTACTTTCTGTGCCTTTTTTGTAGGAATTGCCGCAGCAGGTTGGATGAAGCAATATAAGGGTAAATTTAGGGGAATATTTGATGGTATTTTAACTCTTCCTTTGGTTTTACCGCCTACTGTCGTAGGTTTTTTATTGTTGCTTTTATTCGGCATTAATAGCCCGGTAGGACAATTATTAATGCAGTTTGAAGTTAGTGTTATCTTTTCATGGCAAGCAACTGTTATTACATCAACGGTGGTTGCTTTTCCTTTGATGTATAAGACTGTATTAAGTTCTTTTGAACATATTGATAATGACCTAATTAGTTGCGCTCGTACTTTAGGAAGTTCTGAGTTAAAAATTTTTTGGCTGATTATTCTACCGCTAGCTTATCCAGGAATTATCGCGGGGACAATTTTATCTTTTGCCAGAGCTTTGGGGGAATTTGGTGCAACTTTAATGTTAGCTGGAAGCATACCGGGAAAAACTCAAACAATGCCCATTGCAATCTTTTTTGCTGCTGAAGCTGGCGATATGGGTAAAGCTTTGATTTGGGTTTTGATAATGGTGGCGATTTCTTTAGCTGTAATTGCTACTATTCATGTTTGGGATGAATCACAACGTGTTTCTAAAAATAGAGATGGAAGTGCAAGTTTAATTAGAAGTTGGATTAATTTTGTTATTTTTGGTCAGTTTGAGGATGTTGAGTTTTTTGGTAATCAAATATCTAGAGAAAATAAAAATCTGGCGACTGGAAGTCGCGGCTACACAGGCAAAACCCACCTGCGTGGGTTTGGAATTGGGGAGATTAATGCAGGTGGGGTTTGTACGTTTAGGAGCGTAAATTCTATCGAGGAAGTTCGTAAAAGTGAAAATTATTCGCAGGATTTATCATATTCTTCGTCTACATTTCCAAATTCCTCGAATAAGAATAAGCAGATAAAAGAACTTATAGTTAATATCGAAAAGAATTTAAAAAGCTTTCAATTACAAGTTGACTTTACCGCAGATGAAAATACTTTGGGATTATTAGGTGCTTCTGGCTCTGGTAAAAGTATGACTCTGCGCTGCATTGCTGGGTTGCAAAAGCCAAGTCGGGGAAGAATTCTTTTAAATGGAAGAGTTTTATTTGATGCCAAGCGCAAAATTAATCTTCCCAGTCGCAAGCGTCGGATTGGTTTTCTATTTCAAAACTATGCTTTGTTTCCCCACATGACTGTAGCCCAAAATATTGCCTTTGGTTTGCAAGAATTACCAAAACGCGATCGCATCTCAAGAGTGCAGCAATATATTGAGATGATGCAGTTGCAAGATTTAGAAAACCGTTACCCGCATCAAATATCCGGTGGGCAACAACAAAGAGTCGCTCTAGCAAGGGCTTTGGTAATTGAACCAGAAGCGATATTATTAGATGAACCACTTTCGGCACTTGATACTTATTTACGCAATCAAATTGAAAAGTTGTTGAGAAAAGTGCTTTCGTCTTATGAAGGTGCAACTTTATTTATTACCCATAAATTAGAAGAAGCTTATCGGGTTAGTAGCAACATTATGGTGATGTCGGAAGGGAAAGTAATTGCTAACGATACCAAAGAAAATATATTTGAAAAGTCGCCAAATTTAGTAGTTGCAAAAGTTACCGAATGCAAAAATATTTCTCGCGCTGAAATCATTGATAACTATACAGTTAAAGCTTTGGATTGGAACTGTAATTTAACAGTATTTGAACCTATTCCTAATAACTTAAAATACTTGGGAATACGCGCTCATCATCTGAGATTTTCCAACGACTCTAATAGTGAAAATACTTTTCCTTGTTGGGTTGCTGACATTAGTGAAACGCAGCATAGAGTTAGTGTATATCTGAAGTTGAATTATCCTTGTAAAGATTTTGAAGATTATGATTTGCAGGTGGAAATTTATAAGGAAAAATGGGTTTGTATTCAAGAGCGTCCTTTTCCTTGGTATGTGAAGTTGGAAGCGGGGAGGTTAATGTTGATGGAGAGTTGAGGGTAAATTATTTATTACTTCTTGTACAATTCTCGTTAAGCTCAAAACTCCGCCTTGTAAGCCGGAGGCTTTCTCGCAGAGAAATCAATTTTAAGGCTGATATACAAAGTACGTTAAAACGCACTAAAATTATTATTTAGTCGTCACTTGTTATAAATCTTGGATTAGCTTCAGGTAAAGGAAATTCTTCAAGGTAGAGCCGGGTTGCTTCTTTCATTATCAAAACCACCAGGGAATGCAATTCCCTGGCTAATAGCGGAAGTCATCTAAAGATGATTCTCTTCAGAAGATTTATGCATTTAATCTTCGATTTTTACACCGCCCCAAAAAGCGACATAATTTTCAAAGTGTTTTGCTTTTTCTTTGGCACTGGGATAACACCAAGCAGCGTCTTTGTTGACTTCTCCGTTAACTTCAATATTGTAGTAATTAGCGGTACCTTTCCAAGGACAATAAGTATGTTTATCGCTTTCTCTGAAGTATTCTTTCTTAATTGAATCTTCGGGAAAGTAATGATTTCCTTCTACCATAACGGTTTTATCGCTTTCGGCTATGACTGCACCATTCCAAATTGCTTTTGACATAATCAGTTATCAGTTACCAGTTAGCAGTTACCAGTTAATTGTACCTAGTTGATGGTTTATTTTTTCATTTATATATGATTCATTTTTAAGTTTCCCTCGCCAGCACAAGCTATTATGATTTAGTTCCCCGATTGTTAGATGCAAATATTCCTTACGCAGTTTTTCTATTGACATTTATAGTACTTACAGAAAGCCCCACAAATCAGCGGGGGTTGGGGGGATCTAAATGTTTGGAATACTATATTTGACTTGTAGCTGCTCCATTGCCTATTTATCTGGATTTTGCAGCAATCTCATCTGTTTTGGCTGCCATAATAAAGTCGTTGCGGTGTAATCCTCCGATGTCATGAGTCCACCACATGACGGTAACTTTGCCGTATTCGGTGAGTAAAGCTGGATGATGTTCTTGATTTTCCGCTTCTTCACCGATGTTATTGGTAAAGTTCAAAGCTGATTTGAAGTCTTTAAATTTGAAAACTCTTTCTAAACGCTTTTCACCGTTTTCTTCCTTTATATTCCATTCGGGAATCTCTGGGTGAAGCTTGCTTATCTCTTCTTCTGTGACAGCAGGTGAATCACCAGTGCAGGCATCGCATTTTTGTTGCTTAAGGTTTCCCATTGTTTTGTCACCTTTTTATATAGCGGCTCATATTGCGATACATTAGCTGTTAATGCTCAAATTGTAATCTCTCGGAAGTTTGATATTGCCGTAACGCACCATATTTATGGCAAGACATAACCAAATGATTAAATAACTAATTAGTGCTATATCAATTAAAAAACTGCTGAATGTTACAATTAAATCCCGGTAAAATTGGCGAAGTAATTTCATCATTCTCTATCAGCGTCGCAACTAACACCAACTGAGCATTTTCACGATGATAAACTTCTATTTGTCGCAACCGCCAATCGACAATCCAATATTCCCGAACTCCTTTAATGGAATAAAGTTTTAATTTAGCTTGTTTATCGCGTCTTTCATTTGTATTTCCCGCAGAAAGAACTTCAACAATTAATTCCGGCGCACCCGTTAAATGCCCTTC
>JBARZF010000126.1:0-13579 GCA_049649675.1 Rivularia sp. (in: cyanobacteria)
GCGTCTAATTGTGCTTGGGCTTGTGATAAACGTGCTTTGGCTTGGGCAATTTCTTGGGGACGAGAACCAGCTTTTTGTTGGTCTAATTTGGCTTCCTGCTGTGCTACATTAGCGCGAGCTTGTAAAATTCTGGCTTGAATATCTGCATTATCCATTCTGGCAAGAATCTGCCCTTGCGTTACTTTATCGCCTTGTTCTACATACAATTGAGTAACCGTACCGGGGTTTTTCGGGCTAATATTAACGCTTTGAACTGGCACAACTTTTCCACTAGCACTCAAAAGTAGGGTGACATTTTTGTCTTCTACAGGCACGGTAAGTTCTGCAATATCTAGTTTATTGTTTGCTCGATTGACAACAACATAGGTAGTTGTTGCACCAACAATTACAATTCCTGCTGCCAAAACGCCGAGCCAACGAGGTAATCGTTTTGCTTTGCCGATTACGGGAATTTCTATGGGTGTAGCCATAACAGCAGCGATAAAAAATGTAAGGAATTTGGGTAAAGTAAAGTGGGATATGCTTTTACGGAACTGATAGATTGAACCAAAGTCTTACTAATAGAGTGTTTGGTTCAGTCATGTGTAAACCAATGTTGGACTATCTACCTTCGCGCAAGGCGTTTAGATCGCATAAAGAAAATCAAAAAAAGAGCGACTTGTATTTGAATACTTCTTTAATACTAGCTTTTTCAGCCTACATATGGCTTCACCTCAGGGGGTGACTTTAGTCATAATTAATTAGTTTTTCGCTCTTAGAGTAACCCAAATCTTGGATACGCAACAATGACTATTAAGGAATTACACTTCATACGAACGATTGAAACAAATAGCTGTCATCCACAGCCGGGATGGTTTAAGCTATCTGAAAGATTGCTAAATTTATGGCAAAGAGGTGGTGGTAGTGTGCCTAAACGTGTTGGATTAATTTCTTTTCTATTTCTGTGTAGCTTTTTAAGCGTATCTCAATCAGTAAATGCCCAAGCATTAGTACCTCATACGGTGCAGCTTGACGGGGCAAAGTTGGAACAACAAGGGTTAGTTTTGGCGCAGGAAGCCGCACAGCTTGCACAATTTCGTCAGTTCGACTTGGCAATGCCACGGGCACGATTGGCAACTCAACTTGCTCCTAACAGTGATAAAGTATGGTTCCTATTAGGAGGATTATATTTACAATCTAAAGAACTCGATAAAGCTACTAGTGCTTTACAAAAGGCGCAAAGTCTTAATCCTAAAAATGCTGAGACTTATTTTGCTTTGGGTTCTGCTTACTTTCAACAAGAAAAATACCAATCGGCTATTGCTGAATACAAAACGGGTTTAAAAATAAATCCTAAAGACCCAGAAGGGTTATTTGATTTGGGCAATGCTTACTATATGCTGGGTAAATTACCCCAAGCTATTGTTGAGTACAAAAAATCAATTGTTCACAAGCAAGATTTTTGGCCTGCTGTGAACAACATTGGATTAATTATGTACGAACAAGGCGATATCAAAAATGCTATAAATCAATGGCAGCAAGCTATTACTAAAGCCAACAATGTTAAACAGCCAGCTGCCGAACCTCAACTAGCATTAGCTGTTGCTTTATACAATACAGGCAATAAAAGCGATCGCCAAAGAGGTTTAGCAATGGGTGAAGCTGCAATCCGCATCGATCCACGGTACGCTAACTTAGAATTTCTTAAGGAAAATCTTTGGGGCAATCGCTTACTATCCGATACCAAGAAATTCTTAGAATTACCTAGTATCCAAGCTGCCTTGAATGCAGAACCACCCTCCGAGCCTACCGGAGAATAATTTTTACCCATAGTAGTATTAATCGCGATCAAAGTATTATTCGATACGGGGGTGGTGACGATAGCTATTAGTACTAACGGAACGGCTCTATTGCTTAAACGTGCATCTAATAGTACATACATATTGTGAAGGTCAACAGCAACACAGAGTCATGTTGATGGGTTACAATTTCCGGCATCGGGGCAATATTAAAAACCGGAATTGTAGTCCCGGTACTCGCCGATCGGCGGGCACCTGTCTATAAATCGCCTGCCCATTTTAGGGGCAGGCTTTAGAATTAACGGGCTGGGGTATTTGGTAGCAGTTGGCTTTAATTTGGGTTATTGTCAGTCGGCAAAAGTGCGATGATTTGATCGACAAACAGTTGGTGATCCACCACAGGTTTAGAAATATAACCATCGGCTCCACTTTGTTTAAGAAAGCTTTCGCGATCGCCTTCCATAGCGTGAGCTGTGACCAAGATAATAGGTAATGATGCTGTTTGGGGGTCAGATTTCAACATTTGTGTAATCTTGATACCATCAACGGATTTACCTTGGTAAACGCTTCTAGAAAGAGAAACATCCATTAAAATAATGTCTGCTTCTTTTGCTTGGGCAATTTTGATTACTTCGTCTACATTTTCAGTGTGTTTCACACCTAAGCCTCCGCGTTTCGTTAAGATTTTTGAGAAAACACGGGCATTAACAAGATCGTCTTCGACAATCAAAACAGTTTTCATGGCAATTAGTTGGGTTCTTGGTATTTGGAGGGGGATAAAGGATTGAAGATAGCACGATTTATACCGGGTTTATATTCAATAAAACAATTTGTATCCTTGTAAATAAGGATAATACTAGGTCTATAAATAAGACATTAATATCAATATGGGGGCGATGAAGGGTATTTCATCCGTTATAAATAAGATTGCTGCTCACCGACGTTACGGCAATATTTGTGTAGTAAAAGTTCAGGGAAAAAACTCATGGCAAAACAGTTAAACCTTCTCTCGACGGGACAGGTAATCACTACAGCCTTGCATACAGAAATGCAAAGGTCTTATCTTGAATATGCCATGAGTGTAATCGTGGGGCGGGCGTTACCAGACGTGCGCGATGGCTTGAAGCCGGTTCACCGGCGAATTCTATACGCCATGCACGAACTCGGTTTAACTCCGGATAGACCTTACCGAAAATGCGCTCGTGTAGTTGGGGACGTGTTGGGTAAATATCACCCCCACGGAGATCAATCGGTTTACGATGCTTTAGTCCGTTTAGTACAGACATTTTCTTGCCGTTATCCTTTGCTGGGGGGACACGGTAACTTTGGTAGTGTAGATAATGACCCACCGGCGGCAATGCGCTACACGGAAACCCGTCTGGCATCTATTAGCCATGAGGGAATGCTTGCCGAAATTGGTGAAGAAACGGTAGACTTTATCGGCAACTTTGATAATTCTCAGCAAGAGCCAACAGTTTTACCCGCACAGTTACCGTTTTTATTACTCAATGGTTGTGCCGGAATTGCCGTGGGTATGGCTACGAATATTCCACCGCATAATTTAGGTGAGGTGGTGGATGGGTTGATTGCTTTGATTGACAACCCTGCTTTATCTGACGAAAAATTATTTAAAATTATACCCGGCCCTGATTTTCCTACTGGTGGAGAAATTGTCGGGAAAGATGGTATTAACGAAGCATATACCACGGGTAGAGGTGGTATTTTGCTGCGGGGGGTTGCCAATATTGAAGAAGTCCCCATAGGACGAGGTAACAAAAAACGCACCGCCATTATAATTACAGAATTGCCTTATCAAGTGAATAAGGCAGGTTGGATTGAAAAAGTTGCCGATTTAGTCAATCAAGGCAGGTTAACAGGAATTGGTGACATTCGCGATGAGAGCGATCGTGATGGAATGCGGGTAGTTATCGAGTTGAAGCGCGATACTAATCCCCAGGAAGTTTTGTATTATTTGTATCAGCAGAGTGCGCTGCAAACTACTTTTGGGGCAATACTTTTAGGAATAATTGACGGACAACCGCGCCAGTTAAGTTTGCGTCAGTTGTTGCAAGAGTTTTTGGATTTCCGCGAACAAACCCTTAGTCGTCGCTATTCTCATGAATTGGGTAAAGCAGAAAGTCGCTCGCATTTGGTAGAAGGTTTACTGGGGGCACTTTCTCAAGTAGATGAAGTAATCGATATTTTGCGACAGGCTCCCGATGGTTCGACTGCAAAAGTTGGTCTTATAACTAGACTGGAGTTGAGTGAAGTGCAGGCAGATGAAATTTTAGCCATGCCTTTACGTCGCCTTACTGGTATGGAGCGACAGAAATTAGAGGAAGAGTACGAAGAACTTGAAACCACAATTAATACATTACGTAACCTACTCGGCGATAGAAAAGAACTACTCAAAAGTCTAAAAAAAGATTTGCGGAGTTTAAAACGTTCTTATAACGATAAGCGGCGCAGTAAATTTGTAGCAAAGCCAGATAATAAAGCATTTGCTCAACAGAAGAATAAAGCACGACTTAAAGAGAAAGGTGCTAAATCTACAGTTGGGAATCTACAGTCGCAGGTACCTGTTGAAGATGTGATATTAGATTTTTCGCAGCGCGGCTACGTGCGACGAATTAGTTCATCTTCAAAAAGGTCGAAATCTGACAACGGAGTTCCCGATTACGATTTCATTATTCAAGCTCAGGAAACTAATACGACTAATGACTTATTAGTTGTAACTAACGGTGGTAAAGCTTACCCATTACAGATAGGAGAAATTCCGGCAACAACTGGACGCGGAGCTAGGGGAACGCCATTAATAACTTTGCTGACTTCTACCGCTCAAAGTCAAGGTGAATCTATTGTTGGTCGTTTAGTAATCCCAGAAAATCTAACTAATACAGATGTAGTTCTTTTAACTAAACAAGGACGTATCAAGCGTTTGTCGGGAGAGGAACTGACTAATGTAACTCGTCGTGGAGTTACTATTTTGAAGCTGAAAGAGGATGACGAATTATTATTAACTAAGTTTGTAAACAGGGGCGAACATTTAGTTTTAGCTAGTTCGGGTGGGAGACTGCTGCATTTTGAAGTGTCGGACGAACAACTTCCCTGTATGGGGCGTACTGCTGTTGGTTTACAAGCGTTGCGCGTAGGTAAACAACATCAAATAGTCGGCTGTACCAGCTTTGAGAAAAACCACAATATATTGCTGGTGACTCAATCGGGATATGCCAAACAAATTAGTGCAAGCAAATTTAAATTAGCCAATCGGGGTGACTTAGGCGCTCAAGCATTTAAATTTAGTGTTCCAACCGACAACCTTGCCGGTATAGCATTAATCAAACCCGAAACTGAAATAGCCCTTGTCACCAGCAATCAACGAGTCATACGTCTGAATGGGGAAAGCGTACCTTTATTAACTAAAAATGATAAAGGTGAAAAGGTTATAGAACTCAATCGGGATGAAACAGTTGTAACCATTCATGAAGTTGCAGATAAATAACTTTTAATTTTCAAGGTTTGCATAAAATTGATTTATTTTAGAGATGGAACCGTCTAATAGCCGGTTCCATAAGAAAGTTTGTCTATGAATATTTAATTAAACATTTCGTCTGGCTGGGGAATAGGGAACGCCGGATTTGCAAACGGTTATATAACTGAGCAGTAAATATATAAAT
The DNA here is from genome assembly GCA_049649675.1 of Rivularia sp. (in: cyanobacteria). GTDB lineage: Bacteria > Cyanobacteriota > Cyanobacteriia > Cyanobacteriales > Nostocaceae > Rivularia. The sequence continues at coordinate 5,456 of JBARZF010000126.1, forward strand.
AATGCTTTTTAACTACTTAATTCCTTAGTTGAGCCAAAAAAACACGAATTCGGTAAATTATATAGCTCAAAATATTGTATATGTCAATAAATAGTCACATATGTGTAGTAAAACGTTGCATTATTTAAAACAATTGCTATACAATGTTTCTGTATATTAAGAATAATTAGAAATTCAGCTTGGAGTAGTAGTTATGACAGACTCAGCAAAAACAACAATTGCAACTGTTGAAGAGCGTAATGCTTGGCGCTGGGGATTTACTCCTCAAGCAGAAATTTGGAACGGTCGTTTGGCAATGATTGGCTTTTTGGCTGCTGCTTTAATCGAACTTTTTTCTGGTCAAGGCTTTTTGCACTTCTGGGGCATACTGTAAATTTTGAAACATCGGATACTATCGGATATTAACGTTTTAAAATTATTTTATAAATAGAAAAAGACCTGAGAGATAATTAATACTCCCAGGTCTTTTTGTAATCGTTCGTTATTAATTAATAATGACAAACGACTATGAATGTTTTTATTTTCTAGCGGATATATTCTTTAAGAACGCTATTACGATTGGGGTGGCGCAGCTTACGAAGTGCTTTTGCCTCAATTTGACGAATACGTTCGCGAGTTACGTTAAAAATTTGTCCAATCTCTTCAAGAGTTTTCATGCGACCATCATCTAAGCCATAGCGAAGTCTGAGAACATCGCGTTCGCGAGGGCTGAGACTATCTAAGACTTTTTCAAGGTCTTCGCGTAGTAAACTCTTAGAAACTTGGTCTTCTGGTGTTTCGCCATCGGACTCGATAAAGTCGCCCAAACGGGAATCTTCTTCTTTACCGATAGGAGTTTCCAAAGAAATTGGTAGCTGAGCAGATTTAGCGATAAATCTCAGCTTTTCAATAGTCATCTCCATACGAGTTGCTATTTCTTCCTCGGTGGGTTTGCGTCCCATTTCTTGAGAAAGTAGCTTGGTAGTTTTCTTAATGCGCGAGATGGTTTCGTAAAGGTGAACTGGTAGACGAATCGTCCGAGATTGGTCGGCGATCGCACGAGTAATAGCCTGACGAATCCACCATGTAGCGTAGGTTGAAAACTTGTAACCTTTTTCGTGGTCAAACTTTTCAGCAGCGCGAATCAAACCAAGGCTACCTTCCTGAATCAAATCTTGGAAAGACAAGCCGCGATTCATGTATTTCTTAGCAATCGAAACTACAAGGCGCAGGTTAGATTGAACCATTTTGTCTTTCGCCCTACGTCCGACGTGAAGGCGATAGCGGAACTTTTGCAAAGGTAATTGTACCGCTTCTGCCCATTCGCTTTCTTGGGGTTGCCGTTCCAACTGCTGCACTAATCTATCGCCTACTCTCTCCAATTCGAGCAAATCGGCAATTTTACGTGCTAATTCAATTTCTTCGTCTGCTCGTAGAAGGCGAATTCTACCGATTTCCTGTAAATACAGGCGAATTGAATCTTCGGTGTAATGCTTTTTCTTAGCTTGTGTCCGACGACGACTTTTAGCAGCTTTTCCAGCTTTTGCTGTGTTAGCTCCGCCACTAGGCCCTACAAATTCTTCTTCACCTTCATTAGCTAAATCTTCTTCTTCTTCTTCGTCATCGATTAAGATTTCTAACTCCATCTCGGGCCGATTTATCACTCCCAGGTTAGGTTGATAAATATTTTCGAGTACGTTGTTAGCCTGGTTCATGCCGCGTTCCTCATGCTCCTTGCAGAATCAATTACTAGTGGTGGTGTTTTTCCGTATCTACAGCTGAATGCTCTTCAGCTTATTAGACGTTTCTATAAATCAAAGGGCGATCGCCCACTTTTCGACAAACATGGAAATTTATGTATTGGTTGCAGTTGAGTGCGACCAAAATACAGCCCGTTAATTACTTTGATTTAGACAACAAACTGCCGACTCTGTGGTTATACAAAAAGCACGTTGCGTCTCTTAAAGTCCTTTTGATTCGGGTAACTTCCGGCGTTGTGAAAAGTAAACACCATGATTAATGTCGTTACTTAAAACTTCCGACTTGTTTTTAGAAAAATTCAACTTTCGGGTCATCAACCCCCCTCATATATATAAATTAATATGACTTGGGTAAGATTTTCCAGAAAGACTGTTCCGATTGTAGCCTGTTTCACAGAAATTGCACTATGCCTGAGTGTCGTATCCATAAAGTTATAAACTTATTAATGGTCTGTTTTAGTAAAAACACATTGAAGATTGTAAGTATGTTGTGTATTTTTTTTCCAACATGAAAGAAATTACACTGAACAATCTCAATATAAAAGAACCATTCATACAGTTATATTTATGTTTCAAGTTTACAAATACAACATTACATACAGAGGGAATTACCCTACCGTTCCTAATTCTGGTTGAATTCGAGCGATTAATGTTGATGAAGACTTTACAACTCATGCATTACGTAGTTTATATTCTCTCGTGAAATTAGATGTAGATACGGCTCTGGTCGATTCTTGTTTTATGCTTTATCCAATTTGAGTAGAGGTAAGGCAAAATCGTAATTTATGATGTTTATACCTTCTATTAACATTTGTTGGCTGAAAATATAGAGGCTCATCAAATATTACTCTTTGTTGCTAAGCAAACCGTTCAATTGAATCAACTTGCTTATAACTACACCTTAGCGCACCATTCAAATTTCAGCCTTAAGATTCTTGACAAAATTTTGGAGCTTGATACATAGATACTTTAATCAATTGCGATGTTCGCCTAAACGTTCCATTTAGTATCGAAAAAGCCGCTTAATTAGTTAAATTAAATTGCCTTTACCTATAAGAAATGTTTTACTTGTCACTAATGTGGTTCTTAGTAAAAGATAGTATACTTTACAATTGCGTATTTATCATTCCTGGCGAAATAATTATACTTCTGTTTGTTTCTAAACTCAGTAATATATACTCAACATTCACCGACATGACGACACATTTTCAAAAGATGATAAAGCTACTATCCTGGATATTCTGTTCATTTTTCACCTTACCTCTTCCGGAAGATTGACAAAATTACTTTTTAGTATATTTAGCATTTAATTTTGAATCAATTGCGTTATGTTACTAGGATGATTCAGTCAATCAAACTACATATAGTAATTTTTCGGTTTCTAGAAGTATAAATTATAGTTGATTAAATGAAATAATCAAGCCTCGATTGTTTTAAAATGTATATTCGAGAGCAGACAGCTACTCTAATTTCATAGTCATCAAAAAAGCGATCGGTAATTGTGTCTCCTCAAAGTCACTTACCGATCGCCAATAACAATAAATAATTCAAAATTTGAACTGAAGAGGATATTAGATATCCAAATCTATCATGTCAAGTTTAGAACTGTGAGTTTCGATAAATTCGCGACGAGGTGCAACGCGATCGCCCATCAAAATTGTGAAAATTCGGTCGGCTTCTGCTGCGTCTTCGATTTCCACTCTTTTTAAAGTTCGGCTTTCAGGATTCATGGTGGTGTCCCAAAGTTGAGTAGCCATCATTTCACCCAAACCCTTAAATCTTTGGATGGTATATTTAGCGTTTTGAGGTAACTCGTTGTTAATCAAGTTTTGCAATTCGCGTTCGCTATAGCAATAATAATGATTGCGTCCCCGTTCAACTTTGTACAATGGCGGACAAGCGATATAAATGAAACCCTCTTGGACTAAAGCTTTCTGATATCTGTAGAAGAAAGTCAATAATAAAGTTCGGATATGCGCTCCGTCTACGTCAGCATCTGTCATGATGATGATGCGGTGATATCGAAGCTGTGTTGAATCAAATTCTTCACCTTTAACACCCAAACCTAATGCGGTGATTAAAGACTGAATTTCATTATTTTTGTAAATTTTACTATCGTCGGTTTTCTCAATATTGAGAATTTTACCGCGCAAAGGAAGAATCGCTTGGAAACGTCTATCGCGCCCTTGTTTGGCACTGTTGTGTACAAACACCCCGCTTGCTAAAGCAAAGTTGTGGGTATGAGGAACTTCGATATCGTAAACGTCTACAAGTTCTTCTAAACGTTCAATCTTGACTATACGATGATTGTAGTTAGCAACGGCTTCGCAAGCTTTGTTAGTATCACCTTCAAAATAGCGTTCGCAGAATTTGTCAAAGCGCAACAAAGACTTATCTTTGGTTTCCAAACGGAATTCCTGATAAGCATCTAAGTTAATGCTGCCTTGCTCAACTTCGATTTGCTTGAGAGCTGCAATAGTTTTACCGTAGTAAGATTCGTTTAGTAATTGTTTGAGTTTTGCTATACGGTGTTGTCCATCTATTATTGGAAATAATTCGGGGTTTTCTAATTGGTTGGTAAACAGCCAAGAATCTGAACGAGGATTCCAAACCATTTCGTAACCATCAATAGTAATTCTTGGTTCGCTTGAATCAGATATTTTACGGTATAACGGCATCAAAGAATCATTTGCGCTTAATGATGCAGCTTGCTTATAACTACCGTCGCGCAACATAAAACGATGATCCGGGGTACAAATAATTGTTTCCCCATTATCTAAAGTAACTTTGATAACTTCAGCATTTTTCTTGGTTATGCGGGGGTTGAGAATACGTTCAATACCCACAGTACCATCATCACGAATTGTATAGCAGAAATGCTCTTTACCTATGGCTTGTTCGGCAACAATATCTTTGAAAGAAAGCGAACGTCCGTCAGCTAATGCTAGAAGTGTATCGCCATCGAAACAGCCTCCCGCAGAATCCCCTTCCACAAGATAGATTTCCGATTCTGCTGGATCGCGAGAAGAACAATCTGCTAACTTACCGGGTAATGGTGAAGATTCCAACACCGATTTACGACGTACCAATTCCCGCGCATGACGAGCGGCTTCTGCGGCTTTAAATGCCTGAATTGCTTTATCTAAAATCGTATCTACAACATTGGGATTAAATTCTAAATATTCGTTGAGAGCTTCTCCTACAAAAGAATCAACGATTCCTCGAACTTCGGTGTTACCCAATTTTGTCTTAGTTTGTCCTTCAAATTCCGGCTCGGGTACTTTGACCGAAATTACCGCCGTCAAACCTTCGCGCACGTGTTCGCCGCTAAGGTTAGATTCGTTCTCTTTAATCTTGTTACGTTTGCGAGCAATGCTATTAAAAGTCCGAGTTAGAACTGTTTTTAAACCTTCAAGGTGGGTACCACCATCAACGGTACGAATATTATTGGCAAAACCCAGCAAACTATCCGAGTAAGCGTCAACACACCACTGCAGGGCCACTTCCACCTGGACGTTATTACGTTCGCCTTGGACATAAATTATTTCTTCATGCAGCGACTGCTTGTCAGTATTCATGTAAGCTACATATTCTTTAATTCCGCCCTTGTATTCATAAACTTCAACATAGGGAGTATCGCTTTTGAGCAATTCCAAACGGTTATCTGTAAAGGAAATTCTTACACCCGCATTTAGATATCCCAACTCTCGCAAACGGCTGGATATAGTACTGTAGTCAAACTCAGTGACGGTAGTAAAAATTTGTGCATCTGGCTTGAAGTTAACGCGGGTTCCGGTGCGGTTTTCTTTACTCGGAACAGATGTTAAGTCATTTACCGCTGTACCGCGTTCGTAGCGTTGGGTGTGAACTTTCTCGTTTCGCCAAATCGTAACTTCCAACCACTCTGAAAGGGCGTTTACTACAGAAACACCTACACCGTGCAATCCTCCAGATACCTTGTATCCGCCGCTACCAAATTTACCGCCAGCGTGCAATACGGTCAACACGGTTTCCAACGCCGATTTTCCGGTTTTGGAATGTACATCGGTAGGAATACCGCGACCGTCATCTGTTACAGTACAAGAACCATCGGCGTTGAGTTCCACCTCTATATGGGTGCAGTAACCCGCCAAAGCTTCATCAACAGAATTATCTACCACCTCGTAAACTAAGTGGTGCAGTCCTCTCGGACCAGTAGTACCGATGTACATACCCGGTCGTTTACGAACGGGTTCGAGACCTTCCAGAACTTGAATCTGTTCGGCATTATAACTGCTCGTCATGAAAATCTCCTGATTTTTGGGGCTAAGGTCGCCTTAAAAAACTCAAAACTCAAAAACACTCCCAGATTCTAGCACAAAAGCCTTGCAGCGGAATCTAGAGGTATTAGAAGTGAAATTTATCCTTCTGGCAATACCTGGTCAAAATAATGGTATTTATGAGAAATTTTACTCATACCACTTAAGGATAAGTACGCTCTATGACTGCACATAAAGGCTTTGACTCGCGAAAATCCAGTTATAAAAAATTAGTAGATAAAAGATTATAAATTAAAAAGTTAAAAGTTAAAAATTATTTCTTTTTGTTTTTAGGGGAATAGTTTTAGGTTTTAGATTGAAGATTGGGTTGTGAAAAAGGTAATGGGTAACAGGAAATAGGTAAGAATAAAAAAATCGGCTTATTTCATCTGTTGTGGAAGCATTTTTTCCTTGCCGATAGGACAATCTAAAATCCAAAATCTAAAATCCAAAATCGAATGACCAAATTAATTGTAATTTGTGGTGCAACAGCAACAGGTAAATCCGGATTAGCTTTGGCTTTAGCTCAACGCTGTAATTCGATCATAATTAGTGCTGATTCTCGCCAAGTATACCGAGAATTTAACATTGGTACCGCAAAACCAACAATTTCCGAACAAAAGTTAGTGCCCCATTATTTAATTGATATATGCAATCCAAGCGACACTATGACGGTTGCTGACTATCAACAACAAGCACAAAGGATTTTAGGTCAAAGGTTAGAGGTTAAAGGTCAAAGGTTAGAGGTCAAAGATGAAAATATCTTGGATTCTCCCCATCTCCCCATCTCCCCATCTCCCCATCTTCCCACCTTCCTAGTCGGCGGTACTGGACTGTATATTAAATCAATAGTGCGTGGAATGAAAATTCCTAGAGTTGCACCTCATAAAGGACTGCGATCGCAACTTCTTAGCATTGGTCAAACCCAACTCTACGCTATGTTACAACAAGTTGACTCTGTTGCAGCACAAAAAATTCATCCCCACGATTCTGTCCGGACTTTAAGGGCGTTAGAGGTCTTTTATATTACTGGTAGTCCGATTTCCGATTTACAGGGAGAAAATCCCCCAGATTATCCGATTATTCAAATTGGTTTGGATTGCGAGGTTACTCATTTGACAAATCGCATTGCACGTAGAACTGAAAGTATGGTAAAAGATGGTTTTGTTGAGGAAGTCGAATATCTTTGTCAGAAGTATGGCAAGGATTTACCTTTACTCAACACTTTGGGTTATCAAGAAATAAAACAGTATTTAGCAGGGGATATTTATTTAGATGAAGCGAAGGAATTAACGATTTTACATACACGTCAATTCGCAAAACGTCAGCGCACTTGGTTTAGAAAAGATTCTCAAATTGAATGGTTTGATACTGAATCTCCGGATTTGTTAGAACAGGTTTGGTTGCGAATTCAAAAATTTATCAATAATGACAATGTAGATGGTTTAACCCCAGTAAAATTCTAATTAATCCAAGTTGTGTATTGCTTAAATCTAAATTGTTAGTAATACCAAATTTAGAAATACTGGCGTGTTCTAAAATGCATAAGCGCTTCTTTATTAGTTTTTTTAGAATTAAAAATCGTAGGATGAACTACAATCTTAACAGCCTATTACTGCTAATTTCTATAAGCTTGAATGTTTTAGTTTTATTGTTTGCTCTTTCTATAATTTTCCGAAATGGTGGAATTTATTATATCAAAAGCAAACTTTTAACTCTGGGTAAGAAAAATATTCAAACCGATTTGAATATCAATTCTTATTACAAACATAAAAATAGTCAATTTGAAATACTGACAAAATCAAATGATTCTATTGTATTTTTAGGAGATAGTATAACCGATGAAGGCGAATGGGTAGAGTTATTAGAAAATACTAATATTCTCAACCGGGGGATTTCTGGAGATACAACACGAAGAATCTTGAATCGTTTGGATGCAATTATTCAGACAAAGCCAAAACAGATTTTTTTGATGGTTGGGATTAATGATTTTGTTAATGAAAAAAAATCAATAGAAGAAGTATTGAGTAAATATAAAATTATTTTAGAAGAGTTTCAAAATAAAATTCCACAAACAGAAGTATTTA
>JBARZF010000127.1:0-3062 GCA_049649675.1 Rivularia sp. (in: cyanobacteria)
ATTTCTCGCTTTCTCCCTAGTTCTGCAAAAGGGGAATATCGAGCAGTTATTTTTACAGAAGATTTACAAGAAATTAAAACTCAAAATGGTCAGCAGACAATAGGTGTAACACCTCGTCTTGGTGTAACTGTATATGTTCGTCATGGTGATGTTGCTCCAAATTTAAAAGTAGAAAGCGCTAGCTACAATCCCAAAACTAAAAAAATTAGTCTCCAAGTAAAAAATAGCGGCAATGCTACTGCTCGTCCAAAAATTAATTGGAATTTACAAAATTCTGGAGAAAACGTAGCTGATGGCAAAGAAAATGCTTACACTGTAATCGCAGAAGGTGAAAGAAATATCCAAATTGATTTATCTGCTAAGGAAAAAGAAATCGCTGCGGGTAATTATAAATTAGCTGGTGAATTAACTTGGAGAGAGGGAGATAAGGATAAAGCTTTGCCTTTTAATGTTGATGTGAATATTTCGGATAAAGTTGCGGCAACGGATGTGAAAGATGTAACGGATAATCAAAAAGCTTCGTTGCAAAGTCGGTTTAAGAAGTTGTTGAAGAGTAATTGAAAATATTATTGTAGGGTGCCTTGTCGCAGAGGGTAACGCACCATTATTAATTCATATAGGCAATAAACCGTTCTGATAATACGATTTTCCCATAGTTTTGGAGCCTTATTTAATGAATTATTTCTTAGTCCTATTTCACATCTTGCACCATTTTCAACAACCGCCTTAGAATAAATTCTCAGGCTAATACACAAAGTCTGATAAATCAGACTGGTCAAGGGTTTTAGTGCGTTTTAACGTACTTTGTATATGAGCCTTGGAATTGATTTCAAGGCGGTATTAGGGCTTAACGACAATGGTGCAAGATGTCATATTTATAAGACTTGAGCTATTAGTTTGGGGTTTGCAACCCTAAGCGAGTATCCAAGCAAACCTACCAAATTTAATTTAATCAAATACTAATGTTGAGTTTGATTAAAATTGATGTGTTTTAACCATAACCCGACTGGGGTTGCAAACCCCAATCTAATAGTAAAAGTCCTATAAATAGGACTGATATTATAGTCTTGAATCCAAAATAAACAGATTATTAGTAGCTTCATCATCGCAAATTTGCTGTATTAAGCTGACGGAGACTGCACCCTACAATAATTTTCTCAATTATTCGATTTTTTTAAATATTTTCGATTATGATTTATCCCGATATTCCTATTAAACCTAATATTGAAATAATAGAAACACAACCTTGCATACATTATATATCTTCCATTAAAGAAAAATCAAACGTTCAAAATTATAAAATAACAATTCCCGATTGTTCTCGCTTCTCGCTAAAAAATGACCTAACCCCCCAGCCCCCTTCCCCGAAGTTGCTACAACGGGGGGAACCCCCGCAACGCACTTCTCTTCTGCAAGGGAAGGGGGAGAAGGAGAATTTAAAGCATCTCTCCTTACAAGAAAAGCTGAAAAATTCAAAGCCTCTCTCCTCCCAGGAGAGAGGTTTGGAGAGAGGTTCCCCCAATAAATTAAAATCAACTAAAAACGTTTTCACCATCCTCCCCGTAGGTATTAACTTAGGCAAACGCAACGTCAATGAATCAATTTTAATTCGCGGTTTTGAAGACGGAAGCAAAGCAGTTAATTTCGACAACTGGCTGCTTCCTTTTAATGATGTTCTTTCAGCTTTAAAAATTACCAAAACCACTTTAGATGACGGACAATTAGAATTACGTTCTCCCGGTTTAGTTAAGCGGATAAATCCTAACTATCTAAAAACAGATGCTGAATTAGGTTTGGTTATATCCGTCGCGGATATCAAAAATATTCTCGGAGTACCAACTGAATTCGATATTGTTAAATACGCTGTTGTATTTAATCCTCCTTGGTTGGGTTTAAGAAATAAAAAAGGTAATCGTCAAGCAGAAATTCCGGTAATTTTAGATGGTTTAACTCAAATTAATTCCCCTGCATTTAGTTTTTCTACTATCGGACAAAGTATTAATATTTCTGGTACGGGTAACAATACAAATACCCAAGGAAATTTAACTGCAATCGGTACAATGTTCGGTGGTAGCTGGTATTTACGTACAAATCAACCAAGTTTAACCTCCCGCCAAACTTGGAATATCAACGAAGCGCAATATTTACGTCAAACTCCGAAATCTGATTATGTAGTTGGCTCCCAACCAACATTTTGGCGAAGTCAAGGGGGACAATTTTGGGGTATGACTACAGTGCAAAGATTTGGCTATACTCCATCAAAGACTGTAGCGGGTGGGTTTAGCCCCAGTCAACGAATGCAAAGCAGTAAAATTCAACGCACTATTAGCGGGGAAGCTGCACCGGGAACTTTGGTACAGTTAACCCAAGGTTTTGCAGATAATGTTATAGCTGAAATTTTAGTTGATTCTTCTGGGATTTACCGTTTTGAAGATGTTGCTACAGCAGGAAGCGGAATCAGTAATATTGGTGGAAGTAATAATTATCGGGTTCGTCTTTATCCCAACGGGCAATTAACCGCAACTCCCGAAATACGCGATGCTATTTTTGCTAGTTTACCAGGTCAATTAACTAAAGGTACGTCGGCTTTAATAGTTTCTAGCGGTTTGAATCGAGAAAATACTTCTAATTCCTTCCTCGGTAACTTTAACAATTTTCGCGGTGGTGTTGCTTATCGTTTGGGTGTTACGGAAGATTTAACTTTAGGTACGGGGGTAATTTACGATAAATCAATGCTGGGTTTGGGAGAATTATTCTATCAACCTGCTGGTTTTCCTTTAGAAGTTGCATTTTCGGGGTTGTTGGGAACTGATGATGGTTTGGAATATAATGCCGATATTCGGTTTCGTCCATCCAACGATTTTGATTTAAATTTTAATAGCGATCGCCTTTCCCAAAGATTCCGGGCAAACTACCGCGCTTTTAAGGGTGTGAACTTTCGAGCTAGCGGTAACACTCGCGAAAATGCTTTAGCTGCTGGGTTTAGCTATTCTCGTAGCAGCAGAAATTTCTTTACTTTAGCAAGTGCAGATATTGATACTAACAATAACTTTCGCTGGAAT
>JBARZF010000128.1:0-2673 GCA_049649675.1 Rivularia sp. (in: cyanobacteria)
GGATTTCAAGCTTTTGATATGGGTGCTAGATTTACGCCGTACCGTACTAGTAAAAATAAAACCAACATGAACTACCAAGATTTTCAAATATTAGTTGATAGAAATAACAATATTCGTGCTTCCTCAGAACAAGGTGATGTTTCGGGTCAATTGCAATTAAATGAGAGAATAATTAAACCTATTTTAAATCTTATTGAACGCCGAGAGGCAAATAAGGATTTACAAAAAGATTTGGGGAATGAACTCTACCAAGCAATATTTCCCAACGATATTAACGCTCGATTTCACGCTACAATGGCAGGCGCACAAGCAAATCAATACAGCCTCCGCTTGCGTTTAATATTTGAATCTCCCGAATTAGCAGCCCTTCCCTGGGAATTTCTTTATGACAAGGGAACCAACACTTTTTTAGGAAATAATAATCAAACCGTACTTTCTCGCTATATTGATGTTTCCCTACAAAAACGCGATATCAAAGCCGCTAGTTTACCCCTCAAAGTTCTTTTAGTTATCTCAACTCCTACTGACTTAGCCAAATTAGACGCAACTGGTGAAGAAAAGCTAATTCGAGAAGCACTGAGAAAACATATAGACGCAGGGAAAATAGAATTAGACGTATTAAAAGAAGCTACTACTCGTAATATCAGACAAAAGCTCCGCGAAAAGCCTTATAATGTCTTTCACTTCATCGGACACGGAGATTTTAAGAGCAACACAGGCTACATTTACCTTGTAGATGAAGATGGTAAAGCTAAATTATTCGATGATGAAAATTTCGCTAACTTTTTCTTAGGTAATAACCATTTAGGGTTAGTTATTCTAAATTGTTGTCGAGGTGCGATGGTATCACCAAACCAAGCATTTGCAGGTACGGTATCAAACTTAGTGCGTCGTGGAATACCCGCAGTAGTAGCGATGCAATATACGATTCTTGACTCCACCGCTAAACTTTTCGCTGACGAATTTTACAAAACTCTAGCGCTAGGGTATCCCGTAGATGCAGCGATTCAATCAACCCGTAATGCGATTTCAATGGATGTGGGATTAGATAAACGCGACTTTGCGACACCAGTACTATATATGCGGGCTAAGGATGGAATAATTTTAAGTGGGCTTGATGAAGAAAGCGAAGCTAGTAAGACATCTGGTAGTTTTCAACAAATGAAGATTAAAAGCTTAAAACAAGATTTAGAAAAACTGAATCAAGACTATGAAGCGGTTGCTGAGAAAAAGAGAAGAGAAAGTAATCCTGTAGAAAAACGTAATTTACAATTACAGCTTGATTCTATTCTTAAGGAAATTGAGGAAATTGAGCAACAGCTTTAATAGTTAGGTTATGGAGATGAGTCCAAGTTTTAGAGAAATACAGCTTGAAATTTTTAACAAGGATTTGGAAAAGCTAAAAAAAGACTATGAAGCAGTTGCTGAAAAAAAGAGAAGAGAAAGTAATCCTGTTGAAAAAAATAATTTGGAATCACAGCTTCAAAGCCTTGACGAGAAAATTAATAAAATTGAGCAAGAAATAAAAGATTTGGAGGAGAAAGCGAAAGATAATAAAATTAAAGAATTACAAGAAATTTTAAGTAAGTTCACAACAACAGAAGAAATTTTAATTATAAAAAAGGCATATCAAGCTTGTTCTTCTCAAGTTTGTGATTCGATCGCAACTGATGAACCAAAAGCAATTTTGGCAAATTTAATGAAAATGCCTCAAGGAAACTCTAAATATACAAAAGTTGACCATTTTGCCGCTTGCTTACTTGTACTTATTGAAAATCAATCATTAATTACTAAACTAAAAAATTGGGCTGAGGAAAATATAAACGATTTCGATGATTTATTTAATCAAGAGAAAAAAGCTTTAGCAGAAAAGCGTAAAGAAAATACAAATTCATATTTACTGATAGTACTTGAAAAAAGTAACCAGGATTCGGCACGCAATAATTTAGATTGTTATGCTATAAAAGCATGGTTTATTCCGGATATTGATAATTACAAATATAATAATGTAACTTTTTATGGCTGCAAACAGATTAATTCTCCTGACGATATGGAGAATCAAAAAACTTTTACAAGTACTCAAGTTCACCAACAAATAAAAAGATTATTTGATGTAATACATCGCGAATATAATTATTGTCCATCAAATTTAACTGTTGAAATATTCCTTCCATTAGATATACTAAATCACCCTGTTGACGGTTGGCAGCTTGAAGAAGATGAGCAAGGCTTTTCGTCACGAATTGGAGAACTTTATAAAGTTGTGATTCGTTCTTACGACAGATTACTTCCTAATTATCCGCATAAAAACTTTTGGAAAGAAAAATGGGACAAAATCATAAATTTGCAAAGCATTTCTAACCTTGATAACCCCTTCTTCTCAGGCAACGATAGTAATGCGAATAAAGTAGCAAAATTAAGATCATCAAACAACACTATTGGGTTGAAAATTTCTACAGCACCACAGAAAGTAGGCAAGGGAAGCATTTTTGCCGCAATAGTATCAAGTGCAATTCCAGTAGCATTGTGGTTAAGAAAAAATTTAACAAATTTGGATTGTGAATGTGAAATAGATACAATTTTGAAATGTGATATTCACAAATTGCCTGAAATAATCAAAGATAAACGCTTTGAAGCTGACGATCCAAATACTGACATTGGTCATCATATTTC
>JBARZF010000129.1:0-8462 GCA_049649675.1 Rivularia sp. (in: cyanobacteria)
ACTGATAACTGGTAACTGATAACTGATAACTGGTAACTGATAACTGGTAACTGATAACTGATAACTGATAACTGATAACTGATAACTGATAACTGATAACTGATAACTGGTAACTGATAACTGATAACTGATAACTCTTTTTCACCTTTTGTCGATATCTTTCGCTATTATGACGGCAATTGCAGAATTAATTAAAAATTGTGAGCCAAGCAACATCTAAATCCAGTTTGGGAGCATGGAGCCTGCGATTGTTAGCGGCTGTGTTCTTGATTGGACAAGTAATAATTCACTTATTTAAAGGTAAAATTCATCGTCGCAATACTTTAGAACAAATGGCTGCTGTGGGGCCTGACTCACTATTTATCGCCTTAGTTACAGCTGTATTTGTAGGTGCGGTATTTACAATTCAGGTTGCACGGGAGTTTATTAATTTTGGCGCAGGAAACGCTGTAGGAGGAGTATTAGCAGTAGCGCTGACGCGAGAACTTTCTCCCGTACTTACAGCAGTCGTTTTAGCAGGAAGAGTTGGTTCGGCATTCGCTGCGGAGATTGGTACTATGCGAGTAACGGAGCAAATTGATGCTTTGTTGATGTTAAAAACTGACCCTGTAGACTATCTAGTTATTCCTCGCGTGCTTGCTTGCTGCTTAATGTTACCGATTTTGACTTTACTATCTTTGGTAACAGGTATGGCGGGAGGTTTATTTATTGCTAAAAATTTGTACAATCTATCGGATACCCAGTTTCTAGACTCAGCTCGTAATTTTCTAGGAGTTTGGGATATTTTAAGCGCAATGGTTAAAGCTCTTTGTTTCGGACTTTTAGTTGCCGTAATTGGTTGTAACTGGGGTTTAACCACAACAGGAGGAGCAAAAGGTGTAGGTCAATCGACTACCACAGCAGTTGTTACGGCCTTATTAATTATATTTATTGCCAACTTCTTTCTTTCTTGGATCATGTTTCAAGGTACTGGAGGTGCTTTGTTACAAGGTATTTAATTTAAGAGTTGGGAGTTGGGAGTTAGGAGTTAGAAGTTATTAATTTATAACTGTTAACTGTTCACTGTTAACTGTTCACTTCTAGAATAAGAACAATGTCTTTTAACAAAATATTTTAGATATTAAAGATAATGACTACTTCACTTACATCTAACTCAACATCTACTGTAGAACTGAAGCCTAGCTATAACATACCTATAGTCTTAATTATTGGGTCGATTCCCTTGCTGCTGATTGGGCAACCCATAGCTGGAGGAATAATCGGCTTGTTTGGTTTATTCCTTATGTACCAAGCGGTAACACTACGTTTACAATTTACTGCTACCGATTTAGACCTTGTTAGAGGTGATAAATTGCTTCGTCGTTTTCCTTATAGCGAGTGGCTGAATTGGCGTATTTTCTGGAATGTAGTTCCAATTTTGTTTTACTTCAAAGAAATTAAAAGCATTCACTTTCTGCCAATTTTGTTCGATCCTAAAACTCTTAAGGCTTGTTTGGAAGAACGTTGTCCCAGGATTGATTAACAGTTATCAGTGAGCAGTTATCAGTGAGCAGTTATCAGTCATCAGTTATCAGTTATCAGTTATCAGTGAGGAGTTAGGAGTTAGGAGTTAAGAGTTAGGAATTATTTTCTCCCTATCCCCCCATCTCCCTATCTCCCTATCTCCCCATCCCCCCATCTCCTTGATCGGCGGTAATTATTAGTTCACCTCGCTGGTAAAATGTAGAACTAACCCTTTATACTTAGTTCTTATATTGAAACTTGTAAACATGGCGCTTATTAAATCGCCTTATTTTTTTAGGGACTTGGATTTATTATGAGCCAAGACGAAAATTATAATAACGAAGAACAATTACAGCTAGGTTCTACCGCAAGAAAATTCATTAACTTCAGTTACTTCTAATATGGCGAATTCCAGCGAAAATAATACTCCAGAAGTAAGCCAAATAAACTCGGAATCAATTGATAATCCGGAATACAACCTCGCGGCTCAAAGAGTAGCGCAATTACAACGTACTGAAGAATCGTTAAAACAGGAAATATCCGAGTTACAAACGTCTTACAAAACTCTTCAGTCTGAAGTAGGTAATACTCAAAAAGCGCTTTCTAAAATGACCCAAGAAGCGCTTTCGGAATTAGAACAACGCAAACAAACTTTATCAATTTCTATTGAACAACTCGAACGCCGTCAAGAACGCATTCGTAATGAAATGCGAACTACTTTCGCAGGTGCTTCTCAAGAATTAGCAATTCGAGTTCAGGGTTTTAAAGATTATCTAACTGGTAGTTTGGTAGATTTAGCAGCGGCTGCCGAACAGTTAGAACTTGTGCCACCTACTAAGCTAGAACCTCAAAAATTAGCTGTTCGAGAAGCTGAACCAGATGATGATTTTGATGACGAATATGAAGACGAGTATGAACGAGATACTTCGGACTTTAGCCGGGGACAGTTTCAAGATACTACGAAAAAAATTCGGCAGCTAGTAGATCAATATCGTACTAAACCAGATTACTACGGCCCACCGTGGCAATTACGCCGTACCTTTGAACCAGTTCACGCAGAACGAGTTTCTACTTGGTTTTTCAAACAAGGAGGAAGAGGTGCTTTAAGAACAATGGGTAGTAAGTTACAAAATACACTTATTGCTTCAGCAATTGTATCTATACTGCATTCCCTATACGGCAATAAAGTTCGTACTTTAGTTTTAGCTAATTCCCCGGAACGTTTGGGAGAATGGCGGCGCGGTTTGCAAGATTGTTTGGGAATTGGTCGTCCGGATTTTGGCCCAGATAGAGGTTTAGCATTATTTGAAACATCCTCAGCCGTCGCGCAAAAAGCAGAGCGTCTGGTAAAAGCTGGTTTACAACCGTTTATTATTATCGATGATTCAGAAGAACAAATTAATGTCGGGTTGTTGCAATTTCCATTATGGTTAGCTTTTGCTCCTGACCCCAAGATGATGAGAGACTATTATGAGGATGAATATTTCTAAGAGTTGTTAGTGGATAGTTGTTAGTGGTTAGTGGATATAGCACTTCTAATTAGTTTGTCGAATTACTAGTGGTTTAAGCTCGAAAACTTGCTATAGCGAACAAGATGCTGTTGATAATAGCGAGCAAGATGCTGTTGATAATAGCGAGCAAGATGCTGTTGATTATAGCGAGCAAGATGCTGTTGATTATAGCGAGCAAGATGCTGTTGATTATAGCGAGCAAGATGCTCGCACTACCATTAACTAACAACTAACAACTAACAACTAACAACTAACAACTAACAACTAACAACTAACAACATGAGTATTTGGTTAAGTTTGTGTGGAGCAATAATAGTCGCAGCTTATGTTTTGGGTTCTACGCCTACAGGCTACACGCTGGTAAAGCTGTTAAAGGGAATTGATATTACAGAAATTGGTTCGGGTTCGACTGGTGCAACTAATGTCTTAAGAACTTTGGGTAAAGGTCCTGGTGCATTCGTTCTACTGGTTGACTGTTTGAAAGGTGTGTTGTCAATATTTCTGGTTTATAGGTTGTTTGAATTTGCATCTAGCAATAATCTAATTCCGGCAACAGTTAACCCCGAATGGCAACCAATCATGGTAACTTTAGCCGGTTTAGCTGCCATACTCGGACATAGTAAATCAATATTTTTAGGATTTCGTGGCGGTAAATCCGTAGCTACGAGTTTAGGAATTTTGTTAGCCATGAATTGGCAAATTGGTTTGGCGACATTTGGAGTATTTACTGTAGTTGTGGCGATATCGCGAATTGTATCTTTGAGTTCAATTTGTGGCGCCATCGCAGTTTCTCTTTTCATGGTTTTACTGCATCAACCGCTGCCATATATATTGTTTGGCGTAGCTGGTGGCTTTTATGTCATTATCCGCCATCGTAGCAATATTGAGCGGATACTTGCTGGTACCGAACCAAAATTGGGAGAGAAATCAACGGTAGAAGCAGAAGCAGAACAAACTGTTAGTACGTCGGCTGGTTGAATTATCAGATTTTAATCAAAACTTAATCCCAATGTGAATAAAACTATGGAGACGTAGCACTGCTACGTCTCTACATTTATGTAGTTAACTGCATTACTTAACGTTTTATGTAAAGGTAACTTGACTTTTAGTAAAGTTAGGTATACTATGAGAGCATGGTGGTAAAAATAGGTTATGCAAGTATATTAATTTGCAACTAATGGAAAACCGCCTAAAAATTTTTAGAACACAGCACAATTTCTCGCAAGCAGCACTAGCCGAACGTTTGGGAGTCAGTCGCCAAACTATTAACGCTTTAGAAAAGGGTAAATATGACCCCAGTCTGCCGCTGGCGATGAAGATTGCTCAGCTTTTTGATTGTGCAATTGAAACAATATTTTTATTTGAACCAGATTCGCAATCCGGTTCAAAAGGAGATTCTATGCTCAATAAATTAACTGCTAAAGCATCACAGGTAATAGCACACGCTCAAGGAAACTTTATATTTGATAAATGGACTCCTCAAGCAGTGCAAGTAATTCAGCTAGCTCAACAAGAAGCTCGTCATTTAGGACATAATTTTGTTGGTACAGAGCAGGTTTTGCTGGGATTGATTGCAAAGGAAAGCGGAATTGCGGCTAAAGTTCTCAAATGTGAGGGTGTAACGCTTGAAAAGGCTCGTGTCGAAGTTGAGAAAATTATTGGTAGGGGTTCTAGCTTTTTAGAAATACAAATACCGTTTACACCAAGAATGAAGCGAGTTTTTGAATTAGCTTTAGAACAAGCGCACCAACTCGGACATAATTATATTGATACCGAACATATTTTACTAGGCTTATTGCTAGAAGGAGGAGGAGTAGGAGTTCGGGTTTTAAAGATTTTAGGGATTGATATTAATAATCTTCGTCAAACAGTTCTAGAAGAAATTGCTTTGACGAAAGTTGAAATACCGCGAATCACAATTACTGGGAATCAAGAATTATCAAACCCAATTGATTTTACCTCTGGTGCAATTAGCGCTCGTTTTTGCAGTCTTTTATCTACTTTCGTGGAGTTGCATCAATTAGGATATATAGTTACAAATACAGGATTTAAGCTATCTAATGGAGATGTAATTGCGCCGCATATCTCTTTTTATTCCAAAGAAAAACTCAAGCAAGTGCCTAGAATATATCCTGAATTATCACCTGACTTAGTAGTAGAAATTAAATCAGCATTTGACCAAGTTAATATCGTAACAAACAAGATATTTCAGTTTTTAGAAATGGGTATAGGTTCGGCTGTTTTAATTAATCCTGATCGGCGTAGTGTAAGTGTTTACATAAATGAAGGGGATAAGAAACACTTAGTTAATGTTTTACAGGATGGAGATAAGCTAAGTTTACCCGAGTTGTTTCCTGATTGGGAATTAGAAATATCGCAACTGTGGCTTACATAGTATTTTCGGTTTGCTATAACGGATTGGGAAATACAACCCAATAACTTGCATAACGGAAAAAACAATAACAATGAAATCTTCTGCTGCTGGAATTGCTTTATTAGCTACCTTGTTTTTATCTCAGGGTTGCTCGTCTACCACGAAAACTGAAGATACATCTGAGACTCAACGTCAGGTGCAATCCTCACCAGAAAAAACTTCCCAAACTAAGCAGCCAGAATCAACGCCAACTTCTGGTAAGCAAAACACTGAAGAAAAAAAAGAACAATTGCAGGCTGACTCTCAACCTCAGAATTCTACAGCTACCCAAGGTAAATTAGACATTCCCAAGAAAATTACACCTAATAAACCCGTTCCCGTTAAGGTTCAAATTCCAGCAACTGTAGCAAAAGCTAATAATAATGATGCGAAACTCCATCAGATGCAGATGGTTGTTGTGAGTAATGACTTAAGATTTTTTGATTTAGTTCAAGCTAGCTATAAAAATAATCAAAATATTGAAGTCAAACCTAAATTCCCGGCTCCTGGTGAATATACAGTTTTTAGCGATTACAATCCATCTGGAGAAAAAGAACAAGTATCTGTAGAAAAAGTTTCTATTCCCGGTGAAGTTCCATTTCCTACAGAATTAGAAAGTTATAGCAAAACAAAGACATTTGCCGATACAAAAATAGATTTGAATTTATCTCAACCTAATATCAAAGCCGGGAAAAAAGTTACCTTAAAGTTTGATTTGAAGCAAGCTAAGAATAACAAACCAATTAAAGACTTAAAACCGTATTTAGGTCAAAAAGCAAATCTAGTAGTTATCAAAAGTTCCTCTTCCCTAACAGATTCGGATTATATCGATACTGAAACCATCAAAAAATCACCAAACAACCAGGTGCATTTTACAACACAATTTCCCCAACCCGGAACCTACAAACTTTGGCTGCAATTCAACCGCAACGGTAAAGTAAAAACCGCCGACTTCTGGGTAACGGTTAACAGTTAACAGCTATGGGATTTTGGATTTTAGATTTTGGATTTTGGATTTTTAATTCGACGGAATTAAGCTTTTATTCTTTTCTCCTTGTCTCCCCATCTCCCCATCTCCCTTACTTCTTCTCCACGCCGCTTGTTTTCAAAACATCGCTCATACTGTCGCAGTGGTTTGGTAAGTTGAAGGTGCCGGGATTTGTTATCTCTTCGTAACTAAAATGGCGATATTGCATACAGAATCTATCCCATGCAGCCATCTGAATGTTGAAGGTTTTGATTATTACATCTGCTAAGGATGGAGATAGAGGGATACGGAAGTGAATATTTTTGTCCAAATAAGCGCAAATTTCTTCTATTGCTTGATTTGCTGTGACTTTTTCTTGCCCTAAAACGTATTTTCTCGGTTCTTCTTCTTTGGGAGGGTTATCGATAAGATGTTTAACTACGGTAGCAATATCTTTTGCATGGATGAAGTGAAAACTACCATCTGCTTTCAAAAAGCGAATTAAATTAACATATTTCGTTACTTCGGGAATGCCGGATGTTATTTGAGATAATGGTTTATTTTCATCACCACCTACAACTAATGTAGGGAACACTTTGGTTATTTTAGGTGCGATCGCCAATTTTGAAAATCTCCGTAAGCAATCGAATTTGGAACGAATATAGTCTGTACCTAATTCCCCTGCTTCCTTAAGAGGTTGATTTTTGCTGTCTAAAACGCTTGCTGTAGAGAAATAAATTACCTGTTCGCATTTTTCAACGTCTAACAGGTTAAGTAATTCAATTGTTTTAACTACATTAATATCAAAAGTTCCCGTACCACCCCAAGCGGTTGCTGTTAATATTGCTACATCTATCGTTTTGAGCAATTCAGCTAAATCCGCGATTTTTTGCATATCACCTTGTAAAATATGGATACCGGGACGTACTAAGGTATCAATCTTTAATTTGTCTGGATTTCTTACTAACAAATACAGTTCGTGTTCGGTTTCTTCTATCAGTAACTCACTGATGTAATGCCCTATACAGCCACTTGCACCAGTGACTAAAATCCGCTTCTGGTTCATAGAATTGTTCTAAATTTTTATTGTTAGATGTTAGTAGTTATTTTTAACTTTTATACTCACAACTAACAACTACAACCAGATACCAAAATTGTCGGGATGAAAAAAAGATGGGGAGATGGGGAGATGGGGGGATGGGGGGGATGGGGAGAAGCCAATTACCAATTACCAATTACCAATTACCCATTCCCAATGCCCAATCCCCCATGCCCAATCCCCAATTATCTACTTCGCAGCCGTCAATACTTCACTTTTCGCAATATTCAACTGCTTGGCGGTTTCAAAGAAGAATGCCACATTTTCTTCTGGTGTAGTAGGTAAAACACCATGTCCGAGATTGAGAATGTGACCCCAATTTCCGGCTTTGCGAACTGTATCGTGAATGCGATCGCGAATAAATTCTTTGGAACCGAAAAGTACTCCTGGATCTAGATTTCCTTGTACTTTCATTTGTTTACCCAATCTTCGACGCGCATCTGCCATGTCTACCGTCCAGTCTACATTGACGATATCGGCACCGGATTGGCTCATTCTTTCTAATAAACCTGCACTGCCGCTGACTAAAAGAATTAATGGTGTATCTGGATGGGTTTGCTTTACTTGCTCGAACACTCTTTTTTGATAAGGTAAAGCGAAGGTTTCGTAATCTTGGGGACTTAATTGACCTGCCCAAGAATCAAACATCTGTACTATTTGAGCGCCGCAGTCAATTTGATAGCGGACGTAAGTGGCGATGGAATCTGATAATTTTGCTAACAGTTGGTGCAGAATGGCTGGTTCTGAAAAAGCCATATTTTTGATGATGGAATAGGTTTTAGAGCCTTTTCCTTCTACTGCATAAGCCGCTAGAGTCCAAGGCGCACCAACAAAACCAAGTACAGTTGATTGATTGCCTACTTCGTCTCGCAAAGCTTGCAAAATCGTTTTTATAAATGGCAAAGATTCTTCTGGTTGCAAGGCATACAAGCTATCCACTTGTTGCTTGGTGCGAATAGGATTTTCAAT
>JBARZF010000130.1:0-7388 GCA_049649675.1 Rivularia sp. (in: cyanobacteria)
ACTGATAACTGATAACTGATAACTGATAACTGATAACTGGTAACTGATAACTGATAACTGATAACTGATAACTGATAACTGATAACTGATAACTGATAACTGATAACTGCTCACTGTTAAAACATATCCGCTGGATCTGCCGACTGCACTTTACGAGTGGCTACAGCACCGGAAATCATACACATAATAATAGTCATAACCTGTACTTGAACTGCTCTTGCTACAGTCATGTAAAGCGGTAAATTGGTTGCATTGCGGGTAAGTGCATATAATCCCGTTGAAATTGCAGCCCCAGGAAGAAAACCTAATATAGCTAGAATAATCGCTTCTTCAAAAACTACGCTTAATAAAAAGAAGTTTTTATAGCCCATCGCTTTGAAAGTCGCGTATTCTTTAATATGGGCGTTAACATCTGTAGAAAGTACTTGATAAACAATAATTACTCCTACAATAAAACCCATCATTGTACCCAGAGCAAAAATAAATCCGATTGGGGTATTGGTTTCCCAGTAGGCTTTTTCAAATTTAATAAATTCTTCTTTTGTTAATATTTTAATATCATCAGTATTTCTGAAATGATACTTTAACTTTTCCGCCACTTCTTCAGCTTCGTAACCAGGTTCTAAACGAACTAAACCTAAATTAACGCTGCCCGAGTCTTGGTTGGGAAACAATCTTAAAAAGTTTTGATCGCTAGTCATTAAAGTTCCATCGGCGGCAAAAGATGCCCCAACTTTAAACAAATTATCTATGGTTATAGTTCTTCCGTTTATTTCTGTCTTTACGGTTTTACCTTGTTCTATTTGAGCAATTACTTCGCCGTATTCGCCTCTAGTTGCTTCATCAAATAAAATAGTATCCGGCAGTTTAATTGAATCAATATTGTTATTCACCTCTGGCAAATCAAACGCCGGTTTATCGGGATTAAACCCAATAATCATTACCTGTGTCTTCAGACGAGTTTGGGGGTTTTTCCAAGTTACAAGACTATTGTAAATTGGTTCTGCGTTTGCGACTCCCGGTACGTCCATTGCTTGATAAAGTCGTCTTCGAGTAAAAGTAGATAAATCTTGCAAATTAAGCGCTTGCGGACTTAACAAGACAATATCTGCCTCTAAACTCTCATGTAATATAGTCGCGCTATTAAACAAAGCACTTCGGAAACCAAGCTGCATCAACATCAGCAAATCAGCAAAAGCAACACCCGATAGTGCCACTGCTAAACGTCCTTTTTGGCGAGTTAATTGCAACCAACCTAAAGGAGTTCTTCTTTGTAATTGTTGGATAAATCCAATCATATTAATTTTAGATTTTAGATTTTAGATTTTAGATTTTGGATTCAAATATTTTTTGTCAATTGGGCATTGGGCGTTGGGTATAGGAATAAGAGGCTTAGGGGTAGATATCTTTATGAATTCCGATCTCTTAGCTGTTAACCTTTAATATGCTTTTAAAATTTGTCTGTTTGGGTGAATAAATAACTTTTAGTCCGTACCTTATATACTAAACTTATCGCTTTTGGAAGGAAAATGATCTTAGATAAAGAGCATTCTTCTTTTTTACCTATTCGCCCCAATCCTATTACCAATTACCCATTACCAATTACCAATTATTTAAATTTCAACAACTGCTTTTACTTGCAAATTAGTAAATCTGGCAGCTTGTAGGCTAGATTCATCGTTTAAACGCACGTGAACTTCTACTATTCGGGAATCTATGTTTGTAGAAGGGTCGCTGTTAACTACATTTTGCTTCTGCACTTGCAAACCAATTTGATCTACTATGCCGGTCAATTTGCCCGGTACTGCATCAGCTAAAAGTTCTACTTCTTGTCCCAAACGTATTTTATTAATGTCGCTTTGGTAAACCTCGACTATGGCGTACATCTCACTGGTTTGACCAATTTCGACTATTCCTTGATTTGATACTTTTTCTCCTGGACGAGTATTAATGTCAAATATTTGACCGCTTTGAGGAGAACGCACGTAAGCTTGTTTCAAATCTGCTTCTGCTCGATTCATTGCTGCTACAGCTTGGTTAACTTCTGCTTGAGCAACTACTACATCTACTGGGCGAACTTCTGCGATACTTGCTAAAGTTGCTTTACTTTGATTTATTTGTTGTTCTAAAGATGATTGAATACGTTCTAAATTGGCTTTTTCTTGGGCAATTTGCTGCTGTCGGGATGATTGAATGCGTTCTAAGTTAGCTCGCGCTTCTGCTAATTCCTGTTCTTTAGAAGATTTAATCCGCCCTAAATTTGCTCTAGCTTCTGCTAATTGCTCTCTTGCTATTTGTAAAACCAAATTCTTGCTGTCTTTGATAGATGCTGAAATCGCTCCTGCTTTATACAAACTTTGATAACGTTGGTTTTCTAACCGAGCATTTTCTAACTCTGCTTCCACGCGAGCAATAGTTGCTCTTTGGGCTTCTATTTCTCTAGCTCTTTCAGCTTGCAATCGATTAATAGTTGCTTGTTGCGCTCTAGCTTCGGTAGTTTGTTCAGCTTGCAAGCGATTAATTGCTGCTTGTTGCGCTTTGATTTCCGTGGTTTTTTCAGCTTGTAAGCGAGCAACACCAGCTTTTTGTGCGTTGATGTCTCCTTGTTTTGCACCTGCTTTAACCAAGGCAAGGTTAGCTTGAGCAACTCTTACGGCTTCCTTTGCTTCTTTCAAAGCAGCCATAAGCCGATCTCGACTATCCAGAATCGCTATTACTTGGTCAGTTTTGACATTATCTCCCTGCCTTACAAGTAATTTCTCGACTCTACTACCTTCTGCTCCCATTGCTGGTGCAGAGAGTTCGATTACTTCTCCCTTGGGTTCGAGTCTTCCCAAGGCTGTCACCGTTTCGATCTTGGGAATTGCTGGAATTGGCGCTTGTGGTTTTTGCGCTACTTCACCACCTACAAACTTTTGCAGCGTGTAAATACTAGCTCCACCCATAGCAAAAGCTGCCAACGTCACCGCTAATCGTGACGGGCGGGAAAGTTCGGGAGAGGGTGAATTTTCTAGTCTTAGGTTGTCTTGCATGGCATCCCAAAAAATACTGAATTTTTATTATTTCTTATTTATAATACAATTAAACTAAACCGACTAGTTTAGTGAGGGTTCATTGTAAATTTTTGGATGCACAACTGAGATATATTAAGACTTTCAGGGTTTTTTGCTGCAAATAACAATACAGTTTTACTCGGAAAATATACTTATTTTTAGTAAATAGAGTAAGGAAATCGGGAAAATGTCTGAGATAAGAGTATCCCTATTTATATAGTTTTTTTCACGTTTTACTTAATCTCGATAAAATTGCTCAATTAAAACTAAAAATAGGTCAAAATGAAACTATTAAAACTCGGCGAAACTCAAACCGAAAATTCCAAAGACAAAGTAGAACAAATCCTGCAAGGAGCAATGCAGGAATTTTTGGTGCATGGCTACGCTGGTACGAGCATGGATAGAGTTGCAGCGTCGGGGGGTGTTTCCAAAGCAACTGTTTACAGTTACTTTCAAGATAAACAAGGGCTTTTCAAGGCGTTAGTAGAAAGATTAGCAAAAGAAAGATTTCAATCAGTTTTTGGAACAGAGGATTTAGTTGGAGAGCCGAAAAAAGTACTGCATGAGTTATCAGTAAAAGTATTGAACGAGATGCTCCAAGACGATGAATATATAGCGTTTATGCGGGTATTAATTGGAGAATCCGGGCGTTTTCCCGAAATAGGTCAATTTTTCGTTGCCAGTTTAGTAAAACCTGCTGTAGATACTCTTTACCACTACTTAGCATCTCGTACCGAGCTTGACATATCAGATCCAGAAGCAACGGCAAGGATTATTGTTGGTTCATTAGTTCACTTTGTAATGACTCAAAAAATGATGGATGGTGCGGATATTTTGCCAATGGAAAGTCATCGTATTACAGATACTTTGACAGATTTATTGTTATGAGTTAGGAGTTATTTAAGCTTTAACCTTATTTCTGTTTCTAAATTAATTCGGGCAATTTTCTCTTTCGTCTGCTGCATTAATTCGGTAAAGTAAATATTTTCACGCTGTAGGAAATTTTGTAATATTTGTTTTCTAGCTGCAAAGTATTTGACTTCCGGTACCCAGATATATTCTTGACGAATTGCATAAGTATAATTTTTGTATTCGTTAGGGTTGCTGCTCAGAATTGCTAAATCTGCATCTAGTAATATTTGAGCATCGGAATCCTTAGTTAAAGGTTGATGATTTTTAGTGGTTAAAATTAGACTTTTAACGTTTTTAATAACGTGATACGGAATTGATAGCGATGAAAGAACTTCATCAGCGTATTCAGCGCTCTTTTCTTCGTTATCTTTGGCTTTGCTGTCGTAAACTATGTCATGAAACCAAGCAGCAAGTTGAACGGTTTTAGTTTCCAAATCTTCATTTTGAGATTCTAGAGTTTGAATTACTTCTAAAACGTGGTGAATGTGTTCTAAATTGTGATAGTAGCGATTTGGAGTAGAGTAAGCTTCAGCTATTTGAGTAAAAGTTTTTTCAATAGCAGCTTGGTTGATATCGAAAGTTTGCAGTAATTCATGCCAATTCTGAAATAATTTATCTGTGATTTGATTTGAATTGGGCATATATGACTTTATATATATAAATGATGGTTCGTAGTAGCGCTTCAGCGCATCTTATCGGAGGCGAGTCACCGCGCTACTACAAGCCTTAAAGCAGGTTTCTTAATTATTACGTCTAAACATAAACCAATTTTTTACGTTTTCTAATTTTGCTGTAGTAGAAACATCATAACCAAAACGTTGATAATAGCCGACGTTTTCTTGTGTTTGAGTATCAAGAGCGACACCATGAGAATCAGAATCTTGCTCTGACATTTGATGTATTTGTGAAAGAATTGTTTTACCAATCCCTTTTCCTTGATTTTGT
The DNA here is from genome assembly GCA_049649675.1 of Rivularia sp. (in: cyanobacteria). Classification (GTDB taxonomy): domain Bacteria; phylum Cyanobacteriota; class Cyanobacteriia; order Cyanobacteriales; family Nostocaceae; genus Rivularia. The sequence continues at coordinate 4,911 of JBARZF010000130.1, forward strand.
GGATTTACACCCAGAGCATTGATGTAGAAATGAGGAGAAGAGGGTTTATTTGCCTTTTTAAGATTAGAATACGCTTCGATTCGCATCAGAACTTCTTCTCCAATTAATTTTGCGAATTCTTCTTCTGAATCTGATGCTGTGCTTTCCATCTCTTGATTATTATTCGGCTTTTTTGGAGGAGTTATAAAAGCAACTCCTTGTAATTTTCCTTCTGCAAAAGCACCCAAAAGAAGGTTGTCAACTATAGATGTTTTATCGCACATCGATTTTATCAGATATTTCATCGATTGCTTATATTTATCACCAAAGAAAAATTCCATAAGTGGGTAATTCTCAAAGGCGTTAGAAAATATTTCAATAATACTATCCGTGTCTTTTGTAGTTAAATCGGTGATTTTAATGGTAGACATTTTATTTGTGAAAATTTTTAGATTTTGTTGTTTTAAAATTTTGATTATCTACACAGCGTGATGGTGCGTTACGGCATTTTCAAATTTGTTACCTCAAATAATATATAGTCGTGCCGTAACACACCCTACAATTTGTAGATTTAAATTTTTGATAATTATACACAACGTGATGGTGCGTTACGGCATTTTCAAATTTGTTACCTCAAATAATATATAGTCGTGCCGTAACACACCCTACAATTATTGATAACTGTTCACTGCTCACTGCTAACTGAAAAAACTACTGGGCTTAATTTCTACTTAATGCAACAGCTATTTAACAAAAAATTACTAAATAACTGCTGTATTAAAACAAAAATTAAACCCAGTATAAAGGTGTTATTTATTTGGGGAAAATTGAAAACTCAGAAGCTTTCGTTGCCTTAACGAGAACGAGAAGGCACTAAGTTTAAGTAATCAAGACTGGAAGCTTTGATGGTTTGAGCGTAGTTGCCTTTGTTGCTAACAGAAGCTGCCATGTCAGCATATTTACGGGGGTCGCCTTCGGAGAGTCGCTGGTTTTTAGCTTTCTCGGAGTAGAATTTGTCCAAGGTAAAGCGCCAGTCGGTTTTGACGGTTCCAGCGGTTTCTTGGAAGTCTTCGTCGTAACGAGGAGTTACCAAGTTGAAAGGACGACCTTCCATGCGTTTGCGCTGGAAAGGTACGATGGTATCGCCGAAACTATTGGTGTACTCTTCGCTATCTACGAGAGCGTTAACAAAGCCGGTAAAGCCTAAAGTAGCAATTTTGATTGACCAAGCAATTTCTTCTTCTTTGTTATAAGCCTTACGACCTAATAAACGTCTGAGACAGATATCTACCAAGCGATAGTTGTTGTTAACTTCGACAACTACGCGGTAAAAAGCTTCAGACTGGGCTAAACCACGAATAAAGTCGCGTACTGTAATGGAACCGTTTTTCAACTGAGATTCCAAATTCTTTTGTCGGTTAAAGCTGAGAATTTCATGTTCGCTGAATACTTGACGATATGCAGCCCAAATGATGTTTTGAATATCGGTGTAGTCGCTTACGTCTTCTAAACGATAGATATATGGTGTATCTTCGTTTTTGTCAGCTTTACCGAAGCTTTCAACTCTTTGGTTTTGAGTTGTGGGTTTGTATTGAAGTAATGGCAATGCCATCTGCAATTATCCTCTAATTTTATTAAACGATCGAATCAAGTCTTATTACTTATTTTCCCTTATTCAGGTCACAATTAAGTAATTATTACAAGGGAAAACTCGCCGTAGTACTGATAGAAACCGGAATACCTTTCGGTTCGCTTTCTTTTGTCATGTCGGGAATATCGATGTTAGCGGTGCTAATTGACTGAGGCTTAACTGTTTTAATAGAAGCCGAACTTGCCATATCCATGAAATTATTGATATCGCCCCATTTGTAGCGACTTTCTTCTTGTTTATCCCGCCAATAGTCCGCGTAGCGAGGAGTTACTAAGTTAAATGGTCTACCTTTGTAGCGGCGACGCTGATAAGGAATCGTATTTTCCCCAAAATTAGTTAAATATTCTTCCGAATCAATCAAAGCATCAACAAAATTACCCCAACCTAAAGTCGCAATCTTAATTGACCAAGCAATTTCTTCCTCTTTATTATAAGGGGCACGTCCTAAAAGACGTTTGAGACAAATTTCGACAACGCGATAGTTATTATTTGTCTCAACTACCAAGCGTCGAAATGCTTCAGATTTTGCCAAACCTCTAATAAAATCGCGTGTGGTAATTGCCCGATTTTTCAACTGAGATTCGAGATTTTCTTGACGGTAGAACTTAAGTATTTCGTGTTCGCTGAATACTTGACGATATCCCGCCCAAATTAATTGCTGAATCTCGCTATAGGTAGGAGAATCTTCCATCCGATAAATTCTCGGTGTATCCTCGCTGGCAACTTCATAACCATCAACGCGCTGGTTTTGAGAACTGGGTTTGTATTCTAATAGTGGGATTGACATGGGTTTTTTAGGTTAAAGGTTAAAGGTTAAAGGTCAAAGGTTAGGGGTTAGGGGTTAGGGG
>JBARZF010000131.1:0-12269 GCA_049649675.1 Rivularia sp. (in: cyanobacteria)
TTTAACATAAACCCGGCTTGTAATTCATGAGCGAAAATGCGGTGTGGCTATGCCTCCCGCATTATTCGCATCCCGACACCTCCCTTACGGGTAGGTATGGGACTTCTTACAATTGAAAGTTAAATTGGGTTTTTTAAATTGGGTTTTTTAAATTGCGCGGGTGTGTTGTCGCCACAGTGCAACGCACCATCGTAACCAATGATTGCGATCTATTTACCTAGGTTGACGGGTTTGATGGTGCGTTACGGCATTATCTAAATGCTAACCTCAAAGAATATCTACTCGTGCCGTAACAAACCCTACAAAGATATAAGAATTTTCAATTGGATCTCTAAGATTATAAAGTTATTTACCTAACACAAATAGTGGTAATCTATGAGGTCACGGTAGAAGAACGGTTTTATTGAAACTTATAAACATCATAAGAATGAATAATCAACACACAATTTTAGTTTGTTCTAGCTGTGCGAGTACTTGGCAAGATGGAAAGCGCGTAGGTACGAGTGGTGGTGAAAAATTATTAAAAGAACTCGAAGAAAAACATCAAGATTGGACGCTATCAGAAGAATTTACAGTTAAATCTGTAGAATGCATGAGTGCTTGCAGCCATTCTTGCGCCGTAGCTTTTACCGCACCAGGTAAAATGACATATTTATTTGGCGATTTAGATCGTGATTCAGAAGCACTTTCGGACACATCAGCCGCAGTCTTAGAATGTGCAAGTTTATATTATCAAAAACCAGATGGTCAAATGCCTTGGTCTGAACGCCCGCAAGCATTGAAAAAAGGCGTTTTAGCAAGAATTCCAAGTCAACAGTGAGCAGTTAACAGTGAGCAGTTAACAGTGAGCAGTGAGCAGTTAAAAGTTTCATATTTTTAACTCCTGACTCATAACTCCTAACTTTTTCTCCCCCGAACCCCATCCCCCTATCTCCCCATCCCCTTGTCCCCCCATCCTCCCCTCCCCGGTTACACTTTACCCGTCTTCGCGGTGGCTGCTGCGAAGGCTGCTTTAATTAATTTAGAGAATAATTTAAGAAATAAAACAGAAAAATTATCGTCGGTTTCTCTGGATTTACTTGATGAAAGTGCAGAAATTCCGATAGAGCAAGTTGCTCTATTAGATAGTAATACTGCTTTGGCGATCGCCCTGAGCAATCCCGGTGATAATTTAGATTTAACTAGAAATACTCCTATTTGGGCGTTGGTAAAACTATCGCCGCGAAAAGAAGAATTACGGAATCTAGAAAAGCTCTCTCCTACAGGGAAAGAGGCTTTTAATTCTCCCCATTCCCTGATAGGGAAGGGGGCTGGGGGGTTAGGTTTTTCATTAATTTTAGAGGCTGGGGAAGGTTTGGGGAAAACTGCTACAGGGGAAGCTGCAATTTACAATTTTGCGCGTCGTTTGTTTGAAAAGAATTTATTACCTTTAATTCCTGAAGATAAAATCGCTACTGTAAAAATTATTCTTCCTCAAGGTAGGGAATTAGCAAAACGTACTTCTAATGAAGCCTTTGGAATTATGGAAGGTTTGGCTTTGTTGGGAACTAGCGGTATTTCTCAACCTCTTTCTGCTGCCGAACATTTGGAAGAATTTCGCGGTATTTTACGGGAGAAGGTGAAAACTCATCGTGATTTAGTATTTTGCATTGGTGCGAATGGTAACAATGTCGCAGAACGTTTATCTATTCCGGAGTCGGCAATAGTTCCTACAGGTAATTGGTTGGGGGCTTTATTGGTGGAAGCGGGATTGTATAAAGCTGAATCGGTATTATTGTTGGGGTATCAGGGAAAGTTAATTAAGTTAGCGGGGGGAATTTTCAATACTTCGAGCCACATTGCTGATGCAAAGTTGGAAATTATTGCTGCTGCTGTGGTGGAAGTTGGGGGAGATATTGAAACTGTGCGGGCTGTTTTACAAGTTAAGACGGCGGATGAAGCGCATAAAAAGTTGATTGAATTGGGTTTAGCGGATGCGGTTTTTGGTAATTTGGCGGAAAAGATAAGTCGGAAAGCGGAAGCTTATGTGAAAAAGTATGCCGATGTAGAGATGAAAGTTGGGGTGGTGTTGTTTGATAGGAAAGGGGAAGTTATTTGTCGGAAGCAATTCTAGAATAAAAGCAAGAAGTTGAGAAGTGAGATTGAAGATGACAGCACAATTACCAATCGCAACAGAAGTTATTCCAATGGTGTTGAAATTTCATCCCGTTATTAGCATGACGGATGAACAATTATTTGATTTTTGTCAGCTAAATAAGGATTTTTGCATCGAACGTAAAGCCAATGGAGAAATTGTAATTATGTCCCCTACAGGTTCAGAAACCGAAGAGCGTAATTTTGATTTAATAGTTCAATTAGGTATATGGAAAAAGCAAGATGGTACGGGTGTAGGATTTGGTTCTAGTGGTGGCTTTACATTACCTAACGGTGCTGTTCGTTCCCCGGATGCTGCTTGGATTAAAAAAACAAATTGGGAAGCAATACCTCAAGATAAACGTAAAAAATTCGCTCCTATTTGTCCGGAATTTGTAGTTGAATTACGTTCGGAAAGCGATAGTTTAAAAGTTTTGCAAGACAAGATGGAAGAGTATATTAATAACGGTGCGAAATTGGGATGGTTAATTGATAGAAAACAACGCAAGGTTTATATTTATCGTCCAGATAATGCGGTTGAGGAATTAGATAATCCGTCAACGTTGAGCGGAGAAAATATTTTATCTGGTTTTGTGTTGGATTTGAGTAGTATTTGGTAAGGGTTTTAATTTATGACGATGTTCGAGAAGTATCTGTAACAAAGTATTCTTTAAATTTAGCTTTGTATCTGAAAATAATCGCCCTCACAATGGAATTGTGGGGCTATACAAACGAAGCCCACCTGCGTGGGCTAATAGGTTAGTTAATCTCCAAGTAATTCTCGTCTACGCTGCTCTTTTTCTTGTTGCTCAACTCTTTTACGTGCTTCTTGGTATTCTCTTAAGGTTGATAGATAAAGCTTTTTGTAATCCTCGTCGTGTCATACCTACTTGCTCGGCTGTCTCACTAATTCCTCTGACGCGGGCAATAATACGCAAGGATGCCAGCAATGCACCAGAATCATTATCTAGGGCATATTCTTGGAAGATTTCGGTAAAATAATCATCAATTTCTTCAGGATGCTCTATGAAATATTCTTCTTCAAATTCGTCGAGTGTTCTAAACTTTCTCATGGCTCAGGTACTCCTTCCAATAAGCTTTTGCGTACTTGATTATTAATAATGCGAACCATCAACACCCAAAATCATATCTTTTTATAGAGTTTCTCAAATCGCCGATTCTTTCTCGCGATATAAGACAATTATTAGTAATTAATGCAAATATATTAATTATGGATACTGCAAAAAAACTCGCTACTCTCAAACGAATTCGTAAATTCAGTCGGCTGATGGATACTGCCATCGGTATTCCCGGTACTAAATTTCGTATTGGTTTAGATCCAATTCTTGGTTTAATTCCCGGTGCTGGAGATATTATCAGTACGATAGTTTCTGGTTACATTATTTATATGGCAACTCGCGTTGGTGTATCGAATGATAACCTTAAGAAGATGATTTATAATGTTGGTTTGGAATTTGTTGTTGGTACGGTACCTGTACTAGGTGACGTATTTGATGCTTTTTATAAGTCCAATATTCGCAATTTAGCAATTTTGGAAGAGCATATTGTGGCAACTGAACCGGAACTTGAAAAAGCTGATGCGGAGTTGACTGCTAAAACGCCAGTAGCATCTGTTTAAAAGATGGTATTTAATTGAATTATTATACCATTGAAAATATTTTTAGTAGATTATGGAGACGTTGCAATGCAACGTCTCTACATTATTTATAGGTTTTTTAAAATTAACTGGTTCTGGCTCCTTTAACTGGTTCCTAGCCTCCGGCTGGGAACCTATTTTTAGAGGCTCTGCCTCCAGTGTAAATAAGAGGCAGAGCCTCATAAAATGCATTACAAGGTGGAACCTTGTAACGAGAAAAAGGTGGAACCTTGTAACGAGAAAACGAGAAAATAACGAGAAAATAAAATATTTATGGTTAACCGTACCGATATTTATACTGTTAACCGAACATAATATTATCTACTTTTAATTGGTCGGTTTTCTTCATTTAAATTGTGATAAAAACCGAATTCACACTACCTTTTACTTTCATTAATATAGTAATCAAGACAGGCAACTAAGACACACAACTCGAAATTAATTTGTTTTATAGAGGTTAATCAACATGGCTTTAATTCGTTATAATCCCTGGCACGAAATGAACGCTTTACAAAGAAGCTTCAATCGTTTATTTGACGATATGATTCCTACTAATGATTCAGATTTTGGTAATATTTCCAAAGTTCCTGCGGCTGAGTTATCGGAAACTGATGACGCTGTTAACTTGAAGTTAGAAGTTCCAGGTATAAGTGCAAATGACTTGGATATTCAAGTTACTGAAAATGCGGTTTCTATCAGAGGAGAGCGCAAGGAAGAAACTACCACTGAAGAAAACGGTACTAAAAGAAGTGAGTTCCGTTACGGTAAGTTTGAGCGCGTAATTCCTTTACCAGCACGTATCCAAAATACCGATGTCAAGGCTGATTATAAAGACGGTATTTTGAATTTACATTTACCAAAAGCTCAAGAAGAAAAGAATAAAGTAGTGAAAGTTAACCTTGAGCAAACCAACGCATAATGTAAGCGTGGTAACAAAATGGTCTGGATAGTTGAATGAATTTGCCCGGTTGTGTGAAAGCAACTGGGCTTTTTTTGTTTTGTAATATGTTTAAATATTAAAAGTTGATATTTAATTTATAATTGCTATAGTAAGATGTTTCTCATTTAAAGTATTCTTTAGGATGAAATTAAGCTTTAAACCATTAATAATTTTCCCAAAATATGTTTAAGAAATATCTCCTAATTTTAAGTTACTTAACTTTTTCTTGCTTGATTATATCTTGTCAAGAAAATATTAATAATTTTACTAGAAAGGATTGTCAAAATGGCATTGGATATAATGGTTATCTAAAAGGATATTATATCGCTAAAAATTATTTACAAAAACCAGTCGTAAATACAAATGAAGTATATGGTTATTGCTATATGCAAGGATATTTTGATGCTGTAGGATAGAAGTTGGTAAAAATATTAATTCTCGGTGGAACTCAGGAAGCTGCAAAATTAGCAAAAAAAGCTGCGAATCTACCAGATATAAAAGTAAAATTATCTCTTGCAGGTCGCACTAGTCAAGCTGTAGCATCCAAAAATTTGCGTATTGGTGGCTTTGGTGGTGTTGCAGGATTAATTAAATATTTAAAATCAGAAAAGATTGATTTAATTATCGACGCTACACATCCTTTTGCGGCGAAAATATCTCAGAATGCAGCTACAGCAGCAGAAAATTTAGGTTTATCGCGATTGATGTTAATTCGTGCTGAATGGAAATCTGTTATAGATGATAAATGGATGGAAGTTGAAAATATAAAAACAGCAGCGGAAATTTTACCGGATTTTGCCGAGCGAGTATTTTTAACAATTGGCAGACAAGAAGTAACTGCTTTTTCACAAGTTGAAAATATTTGGTTTTTGATGCGAACGATTGAGAAACCTTCTTCAGATATTATATTACCAAAAGGGTTACTTTTATTAGAGCGGGGACCTTTTGAGAAAGATTCAGAAAAGCAATTATTGAAGAAGCATAATATTGATACTATTGTTAGTAAAAATAGTGGTGGTGATGCAACTTATGCAAAAATTTTGGCGGCGCGAGAATTAGGGATTAAGGTAGTGATGGTGAAACGTCCGATGCTTCCGCAAGGTGATAGAGTGGAAGATGTTGAAAGTGCTTTGGAGTGGGTGAAGGGATTTTAGTTTTGGGTTGAATGTAGATGAAAATTAATTTTAAGCATTAATAAGAAATAAATATAACATGGTAATGCCAATTAGAATAATTTAGGTATAAAATAATGCCGCGCATTTTGGACAACATTAATTTGCAGATGCTGCCGATTTTACGAGAAACTCTTAATGTTTCTTACAAAGCAGATTTTTGCGTGGGTTACTTTAACCTCAGAGGATGGCAGAAAATTGATGATTTGATTGAAAGGTACCCTGGTGGGGAGATTGGTTGTTGTCGTCTGCTGGTTGGAATGCAAAGTTTACCAAGTGATGAACTTCGTAGCGTTTTATCTCTTGGTAGTGGTGCAGGAAGGCTTGATAATAGTACTATAGTTCGTTTGAAAAAGAAGATGGCGGCTGAATTTCGTCATCAGCTGATTATGGGTGCGCCGTCGAATCGAGATGAAGTTGGATTGAGACGTTTGAGCAGTCAATTAAAAAGTCAGAAATTAATCGTTAAATTATTTTTAAAACATTCTCTACACGCTAAGTTATATTTAGTGCATCGTCACGATCCAAATACACCAACTGTTGGTTTTTTAGGTAGCAGTAATTTAACTTTTTCGGGTTTAGCAAAACAAGGTGAATTGAATGTTGATATTTTAGATCATGATGCTTGTAATAAACTACAAAAATGGTTTAATGAGCGTTGGGAAGAATATGGCTGTATCGATATTTCTCAAGAATTAGCGGCAATAATTGATAATAGTTGGGCAAGGAAAGAATTAATACCACCGCATCACATTTATTTAAAGATTGCCTACCATTTATCCCATGAAGCGATCGCCGGACTTTCTGAGTTCAGAATTCCCCGCGAATTTAATAATTTGTTTGAGTTTCAAAAAGCCGCAGTTCAATTAGCAGCGCGTCATGTAACTAGACGTGGTGGTGTAATTATTGGGGATGTGGTGGGTTTGGGAAAAACTTTGGTAGGAACGGCTTTAGCTAAGATTTTACAGGAAGATTGTTTTTTAGAAACGTTGATTATCTGCCCAAAAAACTTAACGAATATGTGGCAGGAATATGTAGATAATTATCGGCTTTATGCAAAAGTTTTGTCTATAAGTCAAGTTCAAACTAAGTTGCCAGAATTACGTCGTTACCGAGTTGTGTTAATAGATGAAAGTCATAATTTACGCAACCGGGAAGGTAAAAGATATCGAGCTATTTTTGAATATATTACCGCGAATGAAAGCAAATGTATTTTACTTTCTGCAACACCTTATAATAAAACTTATCTCGATCTCTCAGCGCAATTAAGATTATTTGTTCCGGAAGACGAAGATTTAGGATTTCGTCCGGAAGCTTTGATTAATGAGTTAGGAGAAATTGAGTTTGTTAGAAGACATCAATGTTTTGTACGTTCGTTAGCTGCTTTTGAAAAAAGCGAACACCCCGACGATTGGCGAGATTTAATGAAACGCTATATGGTTAGAAGAACTCGTTCTTTTATTAAAGATAATTATGCTAAATCAGACTCCCCTCAATCCCCCCTTATAAAGGAGGGAGGAGGAATAAGAAAATATTTAGAATTCGCGGATGGAAGTCGTTCTTATTTCCCAGAGCGGATTCCTAAAACTATCAAGTTTATGATGGATGATGCTGGAAATAATTGTTATTCATCTCTTTATTCTGCATCGGTAGTTGAAGTTATCAATCAACTGAATTTACCGCGTTATGGATTGGGAGAATACGTTGCAAAGAAGCCAAAAAAACCTCCGACAGAAGATGAACAACGTTATTTAAGTGGTTTATTTCGCGGTGGTAAACGGTTGATGGGATTTTCTCGTACTAATTTATTTAAACGTTTGGAAAGTAGCGGAATCGCTTTTATTCAATCTATTGAACGTCATATATTACGAAATTTTATTTATTTGTATGCATTAGAAAAACAGCTTGATATTCCGATTGGCACTCAAGATGCAAGTTTATTAGATACTAGTAATAATGATCAAGATACGGATTCTGTAACGGCAATGCTTGATACAGAAACTGAAGATGAAGTCAATTCCGCTGACTTCTCAAGTAATGCAGAAAATTCAACGAAAAACCTAACCCCCCAACCCCCTTCCCTGCAAGGGAATGGGGAGAATTCAAAGCCTCTCTCCGCATCGGAGAGAGGTTTGGAGAGAGGTTTTCCAGATTCTGTGAGCCAAAATGATATACAAGCGGAAAAAACTACAGAAAAAGCTTTCCGTATCAAAGCTGAATTGATTTATCAAGAATATACAATTAAATATTCAAAACGCTTTAAATGGCTGAGTTCTAATTTATTTGATAGTAAAAAACTCAAACGAGATTTATTAGCGGATGCGACAATTTTAATTAATTTGCTGCAAGAATTTGGAGATTGGAAACCGAAACAAGATGAGAAGTTAGCAGCTTTAATTAAATTACTGACTCAAACTCATCCTACCGAAAAAGTATTAATATTTACTCAATTTGCCGATACTGTCCGCTATTTAACTGAAAATTTACAACCAATAATTAATAACGTTGCAGGTGTGACTGGTGAAAATAAAAATCCTACAGAATTAGCACATAAATTTAGTCCTGTTAGTAATAACAAGCAAGATAAAATCTCAGAATCTGAGGAATTGCGCGTTTTAATTGCTACTGATGTCTTAAGTGAAGGTCATAATTTACAAGACTGTGCAATTATAGTCAATTGGGATTTACCTTGGGCAATTATTCGATTGATTCAAAGAGCCGGAAGAGTTGATAGAATTGGACAAAATGCCGATAAAATTCTGTGTTATTCGTTTCTACCAGCAGCAGGGGTTGAGCGAATAATTAATTTACGGGGAAGACTCAAGCAAAGATTGCAGGAAAATGCGGAAGTTGTAGGCACCGATGAGACATTTTTTGAAGATGATTCTACACAGGTAATTCTCGATCTTTATAACGAAAAATCTGGGGTGTTAGACGGTGATGAAGATACGGAAGTTGATTTAACTTCGGAAGCTTTTCAAATTTGGAAAAAAGCCACCGATGATAATCCAGGTTTGAAAAAGAAGATTGAAGAAATGCCAAATGTAGTTTACTCAACCCGCGCTTACAATCCTAAACCAGTGCAGCCAGAAGGTGTTTTATTGTATATGAAAACAACTGAAGGTAATGATTGTTTAATTTATGTTGACAAAAAGGCAAATAGCGTTACTCAATCGCAATTAGCAATTTTGAAAGTAGCAGCTTGCGAACCAGATACACCCGCAATTCCCAAACATAAAAAACATCACGAACTAGTTTTGAAAGGTAGCGAATTAATTGCCGAAGAAGAGAAAAATTCCGGTGGTCAATTAGGACGACCTTCTGGTGCTAGATTCCGTACTTACGAACGATTAAAAAGTTACGTGCGGGAGATGAAAGGAACTTTATTTGTAAGCGAAGAACTTTTAAAAGCTATTGATGATATTTATCGTTATCCGTTACGACAATCAGCAATTGATACCTTAAATCGTCAGTTAAGAAGCGGTATTAATAATCAACAATTAGCTGAATTAACGGTTGCTTTGCGAACTGATGACCGTTTGTCTATTGTAAGTGTAGAAGTAGAGAAACGAGAACCGCAGATTATTTGTTCTTTGGGATTGTTTGAGGAATAAATTTATAATAAAATTAATATCGGGATAAAGTAATAAATAAATGACATTATCACCTCAGCTATCTTCAACCCTTAGTTTAGAAGAGTTTTTAAAACTACCCGAAACTAAGCCAGCAAGCGTTTATATTAACGGTAAAATCTACCAAAAACCAATGCCACAGGGAGAACACAGTACTTTACAAGGTTTTTTAGTGACTGGTATCAATCAGATTGCTAAACCACAAAAGTTAGCTTACGCATTTCCCGAATTACGCTGTACATTTCTAGAAAAATCAATAGTTCCAGATATTGCCGTGTTTGAATGGCAAAAAATTCCTTTACTTCCAAATGGAAGAATTGCCAACCAATTTGAAATTCCGCCAGATTGGACTATTGAAATTCTTTCTCCGAAACAATCTCCAAACCGAGTTATTCGTAATATCACCTTTGCTATTCAAAATGGTACTAAATTAGGTTGGTTTCTCGATCCCGATGATGAATCTATAATGATTTTTCAACCGAATCAATTACCGGAAATCAAACAAGGAAAAGATATTTTACCAGTTTTAGATGTATTGAAAGATTGGAATTTATCTGTAGAAGATGTGTTTAGCTGCTTGAATTTTAGTTAAGAATACTTTGTAAGACCAGAATATTAAGTACCAGAAAACATTACAATAAGACCTGTAACACACATTCTCTTTTCTTATGACCAGTCTACTTCGCAAAGCAATTGCAGAAATTGAAAAACTTCCACAAGAGAAGCAAGACGAGATAGCATCTCGTTTATTAGCTGAATTAGAACAAGAATCCGAAAAGTTACTTTTGGAGCAGTTAGCATCTACACAAGCAGTTGTTTGGTCCCCTTATGATGCATATGAGGCAGCTCAAAGCTTATCCGAACTTTTAGCAGCAGCACAACAAAAAGATAATGCTTGAGGGTAAGCGATATTCTTTCATCGAAAAAAGAAACAGCCAGGGTGTTGCTATTAATATGCCATACGTTCCACTGACGCTGAACTACCAGAATCGTTCTTTGGAAGTTATGGGCTTGCTAGATACAGGTGCAAGTGTAAATGTACTACCATTAGATATAGGCTTGCAATTAGGTGCTGTTTGGGAAGAACAAACAACCATTATCCAATTGAATGGAAACCTGGCTGGCTTAGAGGCACGCGGTTTAGTAGTATCTGCTATTGTTGATGATTTTGCACCCGTCTTGCTTGCATTTGCTTGGACTGAATCTACAGATGCTCCTTTAATACTCGGACATACGAACTTTTTTGCTGAGTTTGATGCCTGTTTTTATCGCTTCGATTTAGCTTTTGAGTTACGTCCAAGGCGGAAATAAGATTATATTCTTCATCACGTTAAGCGATCGCGCTCTAACCAATAATACTTAAAATAAATCCAAAAAATTGTAATAATTATATTTTTGGTTCAAATAACACTGAAGCTTGATTTAACATAGTGCGATTTATCTAAGTAATTACCCAGAGTTAGCTAAAACCTTGCCAGACAAGCATTTGAGCCTTTGTCTGTATTTTATGCTGGCATTAAATTAACAAAGCTTTTTTATACAGTCAAATATTATCCGGAAATTTTCTAATAGTATCAGTATATGCTTCTATACAAACGTATTTAAGCGTAAGTAATCGCACTGTACCGTTTCTGCCGTCGTAAGAGTTATCACAGAAACGGTATTATTGCATATTTACGATCAAAATCCTTGTTCTTCAAGGGTTATGGCTCCAAGATTTCGATCTATGGGCAAATTTTTGATGCTCGTTAATTCTTATACAAAATTATATTATTTTTTTACAAGGTAGTATATATGACACTCAACTTTCAACGCACGCGGGATTTACTCTACGAATTTCAATTTGAGGATTTATTTATACAACAGTTGGGTTGGGATAATCCGACACAAAAGCCGTTTTCGTTGAAAATTGAAAATGTAGAAACGTTTAACATCACCTCTATTGCAGAATCTTCTGGAGTTGCTGTATTTGAAGTCAAAGCAGAAAATGGTGAAATTCCCGATGCAAAAGTTCGGGCTGCAATTCACAAGGAAATTACGAGTTTAGTTGCCGAGAATTTACTGATTTTTATTGATAACAAACGCACTCGCAGTCTTTGGTATTGGGTTAAACGCGAATGTAACGTCTCTCAAATCCGCGATCATTTGTATGTAAAAGGACAACCGGGAGACTTGTTTTTAAGCAAGTTGGGTTCTTTGGTGATCGATATTACCGAGTTGGAAGATGATGGTTTATCGGTAGTGGAAATAGCGCATCGATTGCAGGCTGCGTTTGATGTCGAAAAGGTTACGAAGAAGTTTTACAAGGAATTTCAAGAGCAACATCAGGAATTTTTAGGATACGTTAAAGGGATTGACAATCAAACTGATAAGCGTTGGTATACTTCGGTAATTCTTAACCGCTTGATGTTCGTTTATTTCCTTCAGCGAAAAGGTTTTATCGATAATAAAGATACTAATTATCTGCATAATAAATTAGAAAATAGTCAGCAACGAGGAGAGAATCTTTTTTATCAAGAATTTCTCCAGGCTTTGTTTTTTGAAAGTTTCGCGAAACCGGAAATAGATAGAGATAAATCAATTGAGTCTTTGGTAGGTAAAATAAAATATCTCAACGGGGGATTATTCCTCAAACATCGTATCGAGCAAGATTATGAGATTTCCATTGCCGACGAGGCTTTTAAGAAGGTTCTAGATTTATTTGCGCGTTATTCTTGGAATTTGGATGATACACC
>JBARZF010000132.1:0-10864 GCA_049649675.1 Rivularia sp. (in: cyanobacteria)
TTCCCAAACAGCCTTTAATTAATTTTTGGGCAATATAATAATCTTCAGTTTGAAACTGACCGGAACCGTACATACAAATAGCATTTGAATCACCGTTATTTTGGCGAATGATTTGAATGCGATCGACTATTTTATTAAAAGCTTCATCCCAAGTGACTTGAGTAAAAGATTCTGACAGAGAATCTCGCATCATTGGATATTTGAGGCGATTTTTATCGAGAGATTCTGCAACAGTAGCACCTTTAACGCAAACCATACCCTTGGAAGAAGGATGACTTTTGTCACCAACTACCTTCCAAATAGGATTACCTTGACTATCTCGATGAGTTGCACGTCCCGAACTTGCGGGAGGAGAAACTTCTAAACCGCACCCAACACCGCAATAAGGGCAAAGAGTTTTAATTGAATCGGACATATTTTTATTGAGGGTTGTTAAATATCGGAAAATTCCGAAGGCGAATTATTTTTTAAAAACCTTTTTTGAATTAAATAAATTACTATGATGATACATCAACAATAATTTTTACATTTAATAAAAGTGATAAATCACTTACTACAAACAAACTTTTATTTGATTTTTAAAAGAATTAGACTATAACCTCCTCTCCGCGTACCTTTGCGTAAACCTCTGCGAAACTTTGCGTTAAAAAAACATCCAATACTCAATCCTTCCCCTCTCATCAATCAAACTCAAAAACAGGAACCGATGAATAACACTTTACTCATCGATTCCTCAATAAACCAAAAACTCAAATACTACGAACGAATTCCTTTAGGTTCAATTACCAATTCAGAATACTCATCTTCTCCTTCATGATGTTCTGCAAAGGAGCCTTCAGGTTCTTTCAAGAAAAACCAACATAAGAAAGCAACTATCAAAGCCGCAATACCCATCATCTGGAAAAAGACTGTGTTCGACTGAGCGATAACTGCTGGAGTCTGTTCGCCACCACCGCTCAACCATTCTGGTAACAAGCTGAATATAGTCAGATAAGCAACTGCGCCAACGTTTCCATAAGCTCCAACGTTACCTGCAATTTGTCCAGTAACTCGACGTTTCACCAAAGGAACGATCGCAAATGTCGAACCCTCTCCAGCTTGTACGAAGAAAGAACAAGTCATAACCAATAAGATAGCTAAAGGTAGCCACCAACCGCTGCCTACTGTTCCGAAAATCATGTAGCCTATACCCATACCAGCAGTTAGAACTGCCATAGTTATTCTGCGGCTACCTAGTTTATCAGAAATTAAACCACCACCAGGACGAGATACCAAGTTCATGAATGCATAGCTAGCTGCAATCATTCCCGCCATTGCCGGGTTTAAACTAAATGTTCCTTCAAAAAACGCCGGAAGCATGGAAACCACGGCCAATTCGGAACCAAAGTTGACTACATAGGTTAATTCCAGAATCGCGACTTGAGAGAAATTGTAACGATCTTTGGCTGAATATTTTTTCTTACCTGAAAGCAAATCTTTGTTTACTACCCAACAGTTATAAGCCTGGAATAAATATAAACCAAGCAATCCAGCCACAACCAGTAAGAGAGTACTGTCACCGTATAAACCAACCTTTTTCAAGCGCCAAGCCAGAACCATTAAAATACCTGTTAAAGGTAAGTTCATTAGCATCAAGAACCAGAAATCACGGACGGTGGTAACCTCCAAACCTCTAGCATTCTTGGGCTTTTGATAAACTTTTCCAGGAGGATGATCCTCTACATTGAAGAAATACAGGATTCCGTAAAGAGCGGCAACAATACCACTTCCAGCAATACACAAGCGCCAATTGAGAGTTCCACCTGCTCCAAAAGCTAAGAATGCACCAATTGTAGGTAAAGTAAAAGCCGCAGCAGCCGAACCAAAGTTACCCCAACCGCCATAGATTCCCTCAGCTAAACCAATCTCTTTGGGAGGAAACCATTCTGCAACCATGCGGATACCAATTACAAACCCCGCACCAACAATACTCAATGCCAAACGGCTGATTACTAATTGAGTGAAGTTTTGAGCGCTGGCAAAGGCAATACAGGGAATAGCTGCATAAATCAGCAATAACGAATAAGTAATTCTTGGCCCGAATTTATCTAGTAGCATCCCGATAATGATTCGAGCCGGAACCGTTAACGCAACGTTACAAATTGCTAAGGTTCTAATCTGGCTGACTTCTAAACCAAAATCTGCTTTTACCTGCGTTGCTAAAGGAGCAAGGTTAAACCAAACAAAGAATGAGAGAAAGAACGCGAACCAAGTCATATGCAGGATTTTGTACCTGCCGCGAAAAGATAACAATTCTCCAAGCATTGATTAACCTCTTAATAGTTCGTAGTAAGATTTACTTTTAGATAGATACAGCAACGGTGCATATTAAAGCTGAGTACAGATAATTATTCGCTTATTTTTGGAGCAAAGATTGAATTAATTATGCTCGTTAATTGTGAATATTACTGTATTATTTTAGACTTTATTAACTAGTATTAATACTAGTTAAATTTATTGATTAATTCATCGTATTAACTAATCTTGCTTTGGTTTAGCGCCGAAAGATTCTATCAAAATACCCTTTAAGACATTATTAATCTCGTCACAGGGAATACCTTTCTGTACGCAAGTCCCTAATTGGGCATCTTTGCCTACTTTACCGCCCATGTACAAGTCCACACCTTCAACTGTCTTGCCATCTTTACGCACTTTTGTCCCCATTAGTCCGATATCGGCTACCTGGGGTTGTCCGCAAGAGTTAGGACAGCCTGTCCAATGGATTCTCACCGATTTGGGCATCTGCAATTCTGCGTCAAGTTGTTTGGTTAAAGCCAAGGCTCTATTTTTGGTTTCCACCAGCGCAAAGTTACAAAATTGAGAACCAGTACAAGATACCAACGCTCTTTCTAATGGTTGGGGTTTGATAGAAAACTTTTCTAACAAAGGTTCAGTCAAGAAAACTTGCAAATTATCATCAGGAATATTGGGAATAATTGCGTTTTGCTCGACAGTTAAACGAACTTCACTACTACCGTAAACTTCGGCTAGCTGTGCTAAATCAAACATATCTTGAGCATCAAGCCGTCCCACGGGAACGTGTAAACCAACATAATTTAAACCAGGTTGGTTTTGCTTATAAACCCCAATGCAATCTCTTTTTTCCCAATCGATTTCGTCTTTTTCGGCTGCGGGTGCTAAGGTACGTCCAAATTCTTCTTCTACCATTGAACGGAATTTCTCGATTCCCAATTCATCAATCAACCACATTAAACGTGATTTTTGACGATTAGCTCTTGCTCCGTTATCCCGAAAAACAGATAAAATTGCCCGACATAAATCGACAACATCATCATTGTTGGGAGGAACCCAAGCATTTAAAGGTATTGCACCTTCACAACGTTTAGCGGAGAAAAAACCACCAACTAAAACGTTGAATCCTAAATCGCCATTTTTATAAGCTGGAACAAAGGCAATATCGTTGATTTCGGCATGAACTGAATTATCCCTTCCTCCTTCAATCGCGATATTAAATTTTCGAGGAAGATTGGTAAATGCATAATTACCTTTACCATTATTGGTAATCATGTCTTGAACTTTCTTTACCAATTCACGGGTATCAATCAGTTCCGAACTATCAATCCCCGCAACTGGCGAACCAGTAATATTACGAACATTATCCATCCCCGACTGCATAGAAGTCATTCCTACTGCATCCAAACGACGAAAAATATCTGGTATATCTTCGAGACGAACTCCCCGCAACTGAATATTTTGACGAGTCGTAATATCGGCACAACCATCAGCACCGTATCGCTGCACAATTTCGGCAAGCACCCGTAACTGATCGCTAGATAAAATCCCATTGGGGATTCGCATCCGCAACATGAATTTACCTGGTGTAACCGGACGATAGAAGACTCCTACCCATTTAAGACGATGTTCCAAATCTGATTTTTCCATCGCCTCCCAACCGATTTGGGCAAACTTTTCTAGTTCATCTTTAACGTCTAGTCCATCTTTTTCCGCTTTAATTTTTTCAAACTTATTTAGAGTTGCAGGTTTATTTGATTGGGTAGTAGACACGGTTATTTTACCTTAATAATTAAAGGTCAAATCACATCGAACGGTTGCGAATATTCAAGCAATCATGCAATTAAATTGATTTTTCCAGCCCTGAAATCATCAATCTAAGTGTTTCAAACTTTACGCTTGTTAAGTTCTTATTAAATAGATAAATTGATTGTTTATTTTGTATCATATGTAACCATTTAGTGGTTTTATGGTGAAGATATTGCGTTAAATGCATTAAAATTATTCAAATTTTACATATCAAGTTCTAAAAACAGCATTACGTCTTCTTCAAGAGAAAGGTAAATATTTAAATTCATGACAAAGTAAAATAAGAACCGCGTCACATCAACGCTCTTACTTAGCGAACTAAAATGTTAGAAAATCTTGACATAATTGCCGATGCCGTAACAGAAGCGAATTGGATACTGGTTAACCAGCAGTTACAGCAGCTATTAGACAAGAAGGATCTTAACTCAAAGGCTGTAGGAGACAAGGAATTAGAACAAGCTGTGGCGGTAGCCATGCAAATTTTACAAGTAAGGGATTTTCAAACCAGATGGGATATAGCGAAGATATTTCCCAAAATAGGTAAACCAGCGATTGCTCCCTTACTCGAAATCTTGGATTCGGAATCGGCAGATTTAGAGCTTCGTTGGTTTGCACTTCGCATTTTAGGAGAATTTAACGAACCTCAGATAGTTATATCCTTAGTTAAATTACTTGAAGAGACAGAAGAAGAAGAATTGGCGATCGCCTCTGCCCAAACCCTCGCAAAAATCGGACAGCCTGCCATTACAGCATTGATTGAACTACTCAAAGAAGAAAAATCCAGGTTATTAGCAGTAAAATCCCTTGCTCAAATTCGCCGCTCGGAAGTTATCGAACCTTTACTTTCGGTTGTCGATGATTCGACAGCAGAAGTAAGGCTTACAGCGATTGAAGCTCTCGGTAGTTTTCACCAAAAGCGTTTAATTCCTGTATTTATTGCAGCTTTGAAAGATGTATCCGAAAAAGTTCGCAAAGAAGCAATTATTGCTTTAAAAATGCGTGCTTACCTTAATGAAGAATTTGATTTAGTAAACCATCTCCAGCCTTTGCTTTACGACATGAATTCAGAAGTGTGTCAGCAAGCGGTATTAGCAATGGGATGTATGAAAGACGAAGCAGCCATTAAAGCGTTGTTTGATATCTTGAATTTAAAAAATACTCCTTTATCTCTCAAACAAGAAGCAGTACGTGCTTTGAATTGGAGTAGTACTTTTCTAGCCTTAGATTATTTAAAAGATTGTCTTTACAGTGATGATATTAAACTAAATGAAGAAATTATTACAGTATTAGGAAGACAAGAATCAGCAGAATTTAAATCTTACGCTACCAAGATTTTGATTGAATATCTCAATAGCGAGCCAGAAATAACCTATCAGTCGCAGATTAAACAGGCGATCGCCACATCATTAGGAGAATTAGGAGATATAAGCGCCTTGACTCACCTAGAAAAACTCGCTTTGGATGAAAATTATAAGGTAAAATTATACGCAAAAGCTGCGATTAAGTCAGTGAACAGTAAACAGGCGAGCAGTTAACAGTTGATAGGTTGTAAGACTTTCTTAATAGATATTCTTCATATTACATTTTTGTGGATGTAAACAAAGTAGAAAATCATAAATGCCAAGTGATGAAAATTACTTTATTAACATTTTGTACCATTGGAGTCGAAGCCTTGGAATAAATTAAGCGGCTCACAATCAAAGTCGGATCGATTAGACTGGGCAAAGAATAAGAGTGTGTTGAAACGTACTTTTATTCTTTGCCGTCATATTTTGTTTTTGGGTGTTGATCGCTACATTAAATCTACCTTTTAAAATAATATATATCTTTGTTTTATAACTGTAATTTCAAAATTTAATTTATTCAAAAAGTAATAAACGCACCAATAGATATTAGAATATATAGTTCGTCCAGGCGTGTAATTGCTCCCATGACCGCTAGATCCCAAACCCCGTTTTCGACCGAAGAAATAGCCAAAGAAGGCATAAAACCCAAAGAATACGAAGAAATCGTCAAAAGATTAGGTCGTCATCCGAATAAAGCCGAATTAGGAATGTTTGGCGTAATGTGGTCGGAACATTGCTGTTATAAAAATTCTCGACCTTTATTAAAACAGTTTCCTACAACCGGAGAGCGGATTCTCGTCGGTCCCGGTGAAAATGCCGGTGTTGTAGACTTAGGAGATGGTTTCCAACTCGCTTTTAAAATTGAATCCCACAATCATCCCTCAGCAGTGGAACCCTTTCAAGGTGCTGCCACGGGAGTCGGTGGTATTCTCAGAGATATTTTTACAATGGGTGCGCGTCCGATTGCGGTATTGAATTCACTGCGTTTCGGTAATTTAGATGATGCCAAAACCCAAAGATTATTTAGCGGTGTGGTATCGGGAATCGCTCATTATGGTAACTGTGTGGGCGTTCCTACAGTTGGCGGTGAAGTTTATTTTGACCCCGCTTACTCTGGCAATCCTTTAGTAAACGTGATGGCGTTGGGTTTGATGGAAACGCCAGAAATTGTCAAATCCGGGGCATCGGGTATTGGTAATCCGGTGCTGTATGTCGGCTCTACCACCGGGCGTGACGGTATGGGAGGAGCGAGTTTTGCCAGCGCTGAATTAACCTCGGAATCTATTGATAATCGTCCAGCGGTACAGGTTGGCGACCCTTTTTTAGAAAAATCCTTAATAGAAGCTTGTTTGGAAGCCTTTAAAACAGGTGCAGTAGTAGCAGCGCAAGATATGGGTGCTGCGGGCATTACCTGTTCCACTTCCGAAATGGCTGCAAATGGTGGTGTCGGTGTGGAATTCGATTTAGATAAGATTCCCAACCGCGAAACCGGGATGATTCCCTACGAATATCTACTCAGCGAATCTCAAGAGAGAATGCTGTTTGTTGCTAAAAAAGGTAGAGAACAAGAATTAATTGATATTTTCGTGCGTTGGGGACTGAATGCAGTAGTCGCAGGAAAAGTTATAGAAGAACCCATTGTACGGATTCTTTATCAAGGAGAAATTGCAGCAGAAATACCCGCCACAGCTTTAGCAGAAAATACCCCAATTTATCATCGAGAATTATTAACTGAACCTCCAGAATATGCCCGCAAAGCTTGGGAATGGACATCCAACGATCTACCCGCTTGCACTCATGAAGGTATTGAAATCAAAGGAAAATTGCAAACATGGAACGATATTCTGTTAACTTTACTCGATACTCCCAGCATAGCTTCAAAAAGCTGGGTTTATCGTCAATACGACCATCAAGTGCAGAATAACACCGTCATGTTACCCGGTGGTGCGGATGCGGCGATCGTGCGGTTGCGCCCTGTTGGAGAGATGGTAAGCCACTGCGTTGCGGAGGTTCCCTCCGTTGTCGCAAGTGGCGCAACCCGTTCACCGGAGGTGTTCCCGAAGGGTAGGGGGGGACAAGGAGATGGGGAGATGGGGGGAGAAGAAACTTCCAATCCAAAATCTAAAATCCAAAATCCAAAATCGGGTGTTGCTGCAACTGTTGATTGCAATTCTCGCTATGTTTATCTCGATCCTTACGAAGGTGCGAAAGCTGTGGTGGCTGAAGCTGCACGCAATCTAAGCTGTGTGGGTGCCGAACCTTTAGCGGTTACAGATAACTTGAATTTTGGCAGCCCAGAAAAACCGATTGGTTACTGGCAGTTGTCGGAAGCTTGTCGGGGTTTGGCAGAAGGTTGTCAAGAATTATCTACGCCGGTAACTGGAGGAAATGTCTCTCTTTATAACGAAACTTTTGATACGAACGGTAATCCCAAACCAATTTATCCGACTCCCGTTGTCGGAATGGTAGGATTAATTCCCGATTTAACAAAGATTTGCTCTCAAGCTTGGCAATCTGAAGGCGATATTATTTATCTTCTAGGTTTACCAATATTTTCTGTTACTATTCAATCCAAAACAAACGCATCCGTTGTTAAAATTCAAAATCTAAAATCCAAAATCGAACTGGGTGCCTCGGAGTATTTAGCTACCATTCACGATACTGTTGCTGGAAAACCCCCAAGAATCGATTTTGAATTGGAACGTCGCGTACAACAAGCTTGCCGTGAAGGTATTCGTCAAGGTTGGGTGCGTTCCGCTCATGATTGTGCCGAAGGTGGAATTACCGTTGCTTTAGCTGAATGCTGTATTAATAGTCGTCTCGGTGCTGAGATTAAATTTGAATTACCAGCTGATTTATTAGCAAGCAATTCTCAAAGATGGGATGAAATACTTTTTGGTGAAGGAGGAGCAAGAATTATTGTTTCAGTTGCGTTAGCAGAGCAACAAATTTGGGAATCCTACTTACAGGAACAACTAAACGATTATTGGCAAAAAATTGGCAATGTCGGAAATTCCCACACCGGGTTGGGGGTCTTAACCACTGATAATAAAACTTTAATAAACGTTACGATGGAAGATGTAAGCGATCGCTATCATCATGCAATTAATAGACGTTTAGCCCTGCATCAACAGTTAAACCCCTAACTGACAATTAAATAACTGGCAACTTGCAATTAGTATCACTGAGCATAAATACTGTACTCTGGTAAATAGATAGTTAAGAATTAATTAAATTTAAGCTAATTATCTAGTTTCGTAATCCCAGTGGCTTGACATCATCATCAGGAGCATAGTTTAGAATGATTCCCCAAAATTCCAAAGCCGTCACTTCGGATCAACACGCCCTAATTAATAGCAATCCAATTAATCAAGACGAACGCCCCGACAAGCAAGAAGAAGCTTGCGGCGTTTTTGGCGTTTATGCACCCGAAGAAGACGTAGCTAGACTCACTTACTTTGGGTTATATGCCCTTCAACATCGAGGTCAAGAATCCGCTGGGATTGCCACTTTTGAAGGCAAAAAGGTACACCTGCATAAAGACATGGGCTTAGTATCTCAAGTCTTTAGCGAACCTATCCTAGATGAATTACCAGGTCATGTAGGTGTTGGTCATACTCGTTATTCCACCACAGGTTCCAGTCATAGAGCTAATGCTCAACCTGCTGTTGTCCAAACTCGACTAGGTGAAATAGCTCTTGCACACAATGGTAATTTAGTCAATACAAAGCAGTTGCGCGACGAACTGCTCGAAAGAAGCTGTAACCTAACTACCACAACCGACTCAGAAATGATTGCCTTGGCGATCGCCGAAGAATTAAACGACGGTTCGCAATTGTTGGAAGCTGCGATTCGGGCTTTTCATCGTTGCCGGGGAGCCTTTAGTTTAGTAATCGGTTCGAGTGAAGGCATCATGGGCGTGCGCGATCCAAACGGCATTCGTCCTCTGGTAATTGGAACTTTGGAAGGTAGTCCAACACGTTACGTTTTGGCATCGGAAACCTGCGCTTTAGATATTATCGGCGCTAAATATCTGCGAGATGTAGAGCCAGGTGAATTGGTTTGGATTACCGAAGAAGGTTTATCCTCTTTTCAGTGGAGTAAAAAGCAAGAAAGAAAACTCTGTATCTTTGAAATGTTTTACTTTGCTCGTCCCGATAGCATTATGAACGAGGAAAGCTTGTATAGCTATCGAATGAGATTAGGGCGACGATTAGCACAAGAATCTCTTGTAGATGCGGATATTGTTTTCGGCGTTCCAGATTCGGGAATCCCGGCTGCAATTGGGTTTTCAGAAGTTTCCGGTATACCCTACGTAGAAGGATTGATCAAAAATCGTTACGTCGGCAGAACTTTCATTCAACCCACCCAAGCAATGCGCGAATCGGGTATAAGAATGAAACTAAATCCCCTTAAAGACGTATTATGTGGCAAAAGAGTAATCATTATTGATGACTCAATCGTGCGGGGAACCACCAGTCGTAAATTAGTCAAATCATTGTACGAAGCGGGTGCAACGGAAGTACATATGCGAATTTCCTCCCCTCCAGTCACCCATCCCTGCTTTTATGGTATCGATACCGATAGCCAAGGTCAACTAATTGCTGCAACCAAATCAGTACAAGAAATTGCCAAACACTTAGAAGTAGACAGTCTGGCATATCTTAGCTGGAAAGGAATGTTAGAAGAAACCAAACAAGATACTAATAGTTTTTGTTCGGCTTGTTTCACAGGAGATTATCCCGTACCAGTACCCGAAAGACTTAAACGTTCTAAATTAAAGTTAGAAGAAGCAGTAGTTTAGAAATTTTGGATTAAATCTAGATTAAATTGGGTTTGTTTTTTCAGAACACTATAAATCATT
This sequence comes from Rivularia sp. (in: cyanobacteria), assembly GCA_049649675.1. Taxonomy (GTDB): domain Bacteria; phylum Cyanobacteriota; class Cyanobacteriia; order Cyanobacteriales; family Nostocaceae; genus Rivularia. The sequence continues at coordinate 10,312 of JBARZF010000132.1, forward strand.
AAATCATTGATGTAGAGACTTCGCAATTGCGGAGTCTTTTTAACTTGTCGATAAAGCCCTCACCCGGCCCTTGGGCACCCCTCTCCAGGAGAAGGGCAGAGGGGAAGGGGGAGAGGGATAACTGGTTCCTAGTCTCCGGCTGGGAACCCATCGCTCCTCTGCTCTGCCTCCAATAAATACGTGAGGCAGAGCCTCGAAAACTGCATTCCCAGGTGAAAGCTGGAAGTAACTCTTCACTCCTAACTAATAATTATTGACACTCTCCCGTCTTCCAGACGGGAGATTCTTTCAAGCCTAGACAGCATAGCTTGAAATATCCTCTTATAGCTGCCGGGTTCCCAGGCTCACCCCGTTAGCCAACATGGGCGGAGTGATATCTCCTTTCAACTCGCCGATTCGAGATTTGGGCGTATACTTCCCGAGAGTCCCCCGGTAGGTTTTAATGTCTTATACTGACAATTAAATAGTACCAAAAAGCGGGCATAAATGCCCTACCTCACTCTACATCTCCCACTTAAAAGATGGGAGTTTTGAGTCTCGACTAGTTTTATAA
>JBARZF010000133.1:0-14887 GCA_049649675.1 Rivularia sp. (in: cyanobacteria)
CTTCGCAAATTCCAGCGGTGCAGACATGGATAAAGAATTATTTTGATGCCGAAAAAATTCGTAGCGAACGAGCATTTGAAGCGATCGCCCACGGAGCATTGCAATTAGCTCAAGGTTTTGAAATCAAAGATTTTCTTTATCACAGCTACGGAATCCGCTACTGGAATCGCCGCCAAAATTCTCATAGCTGGCATCCGATTGTAAAAGAAGGGCAGCCTTACCCAATGAATAAACCAGTAGAATTGTATTTGGGTGCTTCCTTAGAAAATCAACCCAGCATAGAATTAATTATCGGAGAATTAGGAGCAGAAACCGGCGGCACCGAAGTTTATTTTGATGGCGATCGTTTAATTACCCGTCGTGCAGAAAGCAGCGAAACCACAGTCAAACCCCTCAACGACAGCGATGGTGCAAGAAATATTGCTAATTTAACACCACCGGGATTTCCAGGGAGCGATCGAGTTAAAGTTTTTTTAGAAGTTGATAGTGAAAGATTTTTAAGAATTACCGTTGAAGACTTATTAGCTGGTGAAACTTTGTTAGAAAATCAAATTGTGGCGCAGTTGAGTTGAATTTGGGAATTAGGCATTGGGCATTAATTTAATTACCATACAATAAATAATGTAGAGACGTAGCAATGCTACGTCTTTCGGTATTGAAATTTATAATAAAAGTCATGCAAAGTACAGAAACTACGATAAATCTTCGTCTGTGGACAGTTAAGGAATACCATCGGATGGCAGAAGCTGGTATTTTTGATCAAGACGAACGAGTTGAGCTTTTAGAAGGAAAGATTATTTGGATGAGTGCTATAGGAACAGCGCATCGTTCTGCTGTAGGAAGAACTAATAAGTATTTGCAAAAGCATTTAGGTGATAATAATAAGGCTTGGATATCAATTCAAGATCCAATACAGTTAGATGATTATTCAGAACCAGAACCAGATATTGCAGTTGTCAAAATTGATCCATTAGACTACGCAGATCATCATCCTATACCTGATGAAGTTTATTTAGTTATCGAAGTTGCAGATACTACTTTTAAAAAAGATTGCGAAACAAAAGGGAAAGCTTATGCAGCAGCAGGTATTGTAGATTATTGGGTTTTAGATGTAATTAATCGTCAGCTTCATGTATTTAGAGAAGCTTCGGAAAATGGTTATAAAAGTGAAGTGATATTAAAGGATAATGATACTATTTCACCTTTGAATTTTCCCGATTTGACTATTAATATTTTGGAAATGCTGCCGCCAATTATTGCTAAATAATTACTGTAGCATAAAACAATAGTCAGTTCATATTTATACAGTATAATTCATTAAAATTGGTAAGTGGTAATAGCTTTTTATAAAGCATTAAAAAATAATGAAACGAATACTAATAACTGGAGCAACAGGAAATATTGGATACGAAGTAATTCGATTTCTTTATAAAATTCCAACTATAAATCAAATAGTTGCTGGTGTCAGAAATATTGATAAAGCACGAGAAAAATTTAATGATTATCCGCAATTAAACTTTGTTCGATTCGACTTTGAAAATCCAGACACATTCAATCAATCGTTAAAAAATATTGACCGTGTTTTTCTTTTACGTCCACCTCATATTTCTAATATTGACAAATACTTTAAACCTTTAATCAGTAAATTGAAAGAAGAAGCAGTCAATGAGATTATATTTTTATCCGTTCAAGGAGCAGAAAGAAGTCCAATAATTCCACATCACAAAATTGAAAACCTGATTCGAGAATATGGATTGAAATACGTTTTTATTCGTCCAAGCTACTTTATGCAAAATCTGACAACGATTTTAAGAAAGGATATTCAAAACAAACGAAAGATAATATTACCAGCAGGAAAAGCCAAGTTTAATTGGATAGATGTCGAAAATATTGGAGAAGCGTCGGCTATATTACTGGAAGATTTTGAGCAATATAAAAATCAAGCAGTTGAAATAACGGGATACGAAAATAAAAATTTCTACGAAGTGATTGAGGTTATTAATAAATTGATTCCAGATAAAATAGACTTTGTTAGCCCAAATTTATTGCGATTTTATAACCTCAAGAGACAGGATGGGTTAGGAAAAGAAATGATATTGGTAATAATATTGCTTCATTTCTTGCCGAGATTTCAAAAAGAGCCGAGAATTTCTGATTTTTACGAACAATTGACAGGAAAGAAACCGACTACTTTGAAACAGTTTGTAGAAAGGGAATATAAAAAGTTTTGTTTTTTGAGATGATTAATAAAGTTTCATTAAATATAATGGGTTATATTCTAGCCCGTCTGGGGTTGGAAATTCCTGTCTAATAGCGAAAGCCATATGAATATGACTGTGTAAAAGCTATTAAAATTAATAAGACAAAGCAGCAATTGGAAAATAGTTAATATCAACTTAAACATTACTCAAACTTGTATTCTAATTCCTCTAATCCCCATCTCGCCAAATTCCTAACTCTTCTATCTTCATCTTCCAATATCTTTATCAAAGGTTCAACTATTTTAGAATCTAGCTGTCTGCTCGCTAAATTTCGTCTTTCCATATCTAAATAACTAATATCTTCTCTAAAACTATTTTCAGCTAATTCCTCACTTATAGAGTCAGGTTGAGCAATAAAAAGCTGTTGTTTTAATCTAGTTACAGAAAGTTCTAATAAATTAGAATTATGTTTTAAGTAAATCTCAGCATATTGTTGTTCGTCCCATTTATTGTAACTTTTGCAGTTGAAATCAAGTGCGTTTGCTTGTATCGATTCTGCTACTGTTTCCAGCATAGTTGTTAGACTAACGAATTTATGTGATGTTTCTCGAAGCTCTGAAACATAAACAATTGGAGAAGGTGTTTCATTTTCCCACTCTCCAACTATACAAAGATACGTCGCATCTGTTCCAAAAATAGGAAATAATGGTTTACCTATATAATTAACTGCACATTCTTCAAATTCATCTTCAAAACCAGAAAAAACGTACATAGCGTACTCTAAGTTATTAAGAGCCATTCCATCAAAGGGATCAAATATGGAGCTATATTTGGTTTGAGTACCGAAAGAATTACCCCGTGACCATTGATAAAGTTCGTAAAATTCGTTTGGTAAACTAAAAGGTAAATCTTCAATTTTTGATTCTATTTCTGAAAAAGTTAATCCTGGTGTAATACTTTCAGCAGCTTGAGGACAATTTGTTTCTAACCAGCTTTTAATTTGGTTTAGAGAATCGGTTAATAAAGACATATAAATTTGTATAAAAATAAGATTTATATTGCGGTTTTCATTTTAATCTAATAAAAAAAGACCTAACCCCCAACCCCTTCCCTACGAGGGAAGGGGAGTAAGATTTAAAGCCTCTCTCCTCGTAGGAGAGAGGTTTGGAGAGAGGTAAAAAATATGGTTTCCACGATATATCAAATCGAATAATAAAGCGGAAAAGATTTAGCATCTTTAGGTTTCACATAAACCCTTTGCTGGGGTTCCAAATGCAATTCATCAAATCGATCTCGTGTCAAATGAGCGCTTACAACTTGTCCGTCATCTAACGTTAATTCTACTTGAATTTCCCAACCCAAATGTATTAATCTACTTATCCTTGCAGGAACTGTCGTACCATTAGGAGAAGTTTCAACAATCACATCTTGGGGACGCAAAAACATTTCCGACTGTGGGGAATCAAATCCATTACTTTGGAATATTCGCGAGGTACTTGGTAAGACGTTTACCGGACCAATAAAGCTCATTACAAATGCTGTTGCAGGATGATCGTAAATTTGTGCTGGCGTACCAATTTGTTCTACCTGCCCTTTATTCATGACCACAATTTCGTCGGATACTTCCATCGCTTCTTCTTGATCGTGAGTCACAAATACCGTGGTAACGTGGACTTCATCGTGCAATCTCCGCAACCAAGCGCGTAAATCTTTACGAACTCTCGCATCTAGCGCTCCGAAGGGTTCGTCTAAAAGCAAAACTTTTGGTTCTACCGCTAAAGCTCTGGCTAATGCAACTCTTTGTCTTTGCCCCCCAGAAAGTTGGGATGGATATCTGTCCCCGAGTCCGCTTAATTGAACTAAATCTAATAATTCATCTACTCTGGCTTTAACTTTCGCTTTCGGTGCTTTACGAATTTCTAAGCCAAAAGCAATATTTTTTCGTACCGTCATATGCTTGAACAAAGCGTAATGTTGAAACACAAAACCAATGTTTCGCTCTTGCACGCTTTGATATGTGGCATCCTTGCCAGTTAACAAGATTTTGCCGCTGTCTGGCATTTCCAAACCCGCAATTAGTCGTAACAGAGTAGACTTTCCCGAACCCGAAGGTCCCAATAAAGCCACCAGCGAGCCGCTTTTGATTTCCAAGCTGACATTATCAACGGCTTTAAAACTGCCAAACTGCTTGCACGCGCTTTCAACTACTATGCCCACTGTTAAAAAATCCTCTGCAACTAATCTACGGTTTGTTGGTAGAGATACCGTATTTTATATATACCATAGTATGGATTTTAGATTTTAGATTTTGGATTTTAACAACAGATGCGTTTGTGCAACGATTATTCTATGTAGGGTTAGTAACTGTTTCCCAGGTTCTACCTGGGAAACCATTACTTAAGGCTCTCCCTCCATTCCAATGCTCGGCAGAGCCGAGCGAAGTGCATTCCCAGGTGGAACCTGGGAACAAGAAATAATCTGGGAACAAGAAAACAACGAGTAGAAGAATTACTGGCTAAGTTGAAAGAATTAGGAATCGAACAGTGAACAATTATCAATTATCAATTATCGTTTTTTTCACTGTTCCCTGTTGCCTGTTCCCCATTCCCTAATTAGCAACTTCAAGCGAAGAACCATAATATTATATTCAAACTGATTAAAACGGCTAAAAGTATACCGTTTATTATAAAATCATGTTTGTGCTGTTTAAATTTCCTTTCTATTAAAGCTCCGCCTGTAGTAAATAAAAATCCTTTTACAGGTTTGGGAAGTTGGTCATAATAAGGTTTATATCGCAGTAGATTTATTATTAGTTGAACTGTTCCGTAAAAGGTGATTGCGAAAAGCCCTAACCGGAAGATGCTGTATAAATTAAAATAGTTCTCCATTAGATGTGTTTTAGGATTATTTTTACGGCGATCGCCAATATTGCAGCGATGATACTACCTGTTAATGTGATTCTGACGATGCGGTTATATTTCCGCACTTCGATATCAGCTAATTCTTCTGCAACTTCAATTCCTTTACTTGCTGATTGCTTTGCATATTTACTCACCTCGAAAGCTAATGTAGAGGCAACGGAAACAATCACCGCGACATCATCTGTGAGTCCTAATACGGGAATTATATCGGGAATCGCATCGAAAGGAGAGATGAGATAAAGTAAGGAACCGATTGCTAATGCTTTTGATGTCCAAGCGGCTCTGGGATCTAAAACCATCTGGAATAATGATTGAATTTTAGGCCAAATTTCTTTAATTGGGCCGCGATTCATTGACGGTAATTTATCGGTAATTTTCTGAATATCTTTCTGAATATTCTGTGGTTTTACAGATTTAACCAGTTTATTAAATATATTTTTGATTTTACCGGAATTACTGACGTTTTTTAACCTTTCATCAACTTCTTCAATAACTTCTTCTGTTTTAACTTCTTGTTTTTCTTTTTGAGTTAACTGACTAAATAGCTTTTTTATTTTATTTGAGCTAGTTTTTGAACTTGTTTTTACAGGTTGTTCGCTAACTACCTGCGCTTCAACTTCTTCAATATTATTTTGAGTTAAAGATTGCGCGGCAACATCTTTTTCTTTCTGGAATACATTTTGTATAATCGATTGCAATTTATTCTTTTGATTAACTTCTTTGTTATTTTCAGTTTCTACTTCTGGATTAATTGGTTTGACATCTGATGCAATTTCTGTTTTAGTTTCTGCTTCTACTTTTACTGTTTCATCAGAATGCGAGTCTTTACGAAACTTATTCCACATTTGTTTCATAAATCCCTTCTTGGCTTCCAATGGTGTTTCATCTGGAGGTAATGGTTGGATATCTATAGTTGGTGGATTTTCTACTATCTCCGATTCCTGTTTCGATTTACTGAATAATCTATCTTTGATTCCCATACCCATCACCTCATGTTCACAGTCACTTTCTAAATATAAGCAAATATTCTGCGACTATGCATCAAACCAGATGAAAGTAAATGAACTAGTAACATATTTTGCAAAAATCTATCTTTGGTTAGAAGATATTTTTACTTTGACTCGCAAGCAATCCCATCATCATCTCTATCCTTCCCCTTAGCCCACGGGTTAGCTGCAACATCAATATTTTTGATGCCTCTTGCCCTTAATTCTTTACAGCTACCAGATTGTGGAGGAATAACTTCACCAGTGCTTGCAGTAACTGGCTGCTTTTTATCAACAGAGGTAGATTTTGTAATTGTAGGGTTTTTAGCAACCGTACAGTATTGACTTCTATACTCTTGTACTAAACCTTCCGCTCTTTCGGGATAATCAGCAATACTTTTTTTCACCGCTTGTCTAATTTGCTTTCTGTTCAAACCCTCTAAACTTTGAGGATTGTAGTTTGCAATCGCGATTGTCGCAACTTGAATTTTATATTTTTGATCTACCTCACCGCATCCAATTTTAGTGCTAAGATTTGCAACTAATTTATCAACAGCAACTGGTTTTTCAGAATTATTTGTTGATTTGGCTAATTGTTTAATTTCTTGGCTTGAATTCGTTGGATTGGCTGTAGGTACTGCTTGTAAAGTTTTGTTTGGTATCGATTCATCTGTAGGTACTGCTTGTAAGGTTGCAGTTGGTAATGGTGTTTTTGATTGAGCGATGGGTTTAGATTTAACGATATCGGGTTTGGGTACTGCTTTTATTGGTATTGATGACGGTGTTACTTCAGGTACGATGCGAGATACAGGAGTAGTTTCGGCTATCGGTTGTAATTGAGATGATTCAATTGTTTCTTTCGTAGAAGTAGAAGTTTGGCAAGCGGTAATAGTTAGAGCGATTAATGTAAATATAAAATTTTTATTCATGGTGCTTTGCTGGTAAATTTACTCAGAGTATATTTACCATAATTTTCCTGCGTAATACGTGACTTAAATCACATCCGCTGATTCATCTCTTTATGTTGGGTTACGACGCAAAATTTATCGAGCGGTGAATAATTAAATCTTGCCGTGCGTCTAACCCAACAAAGCGATTAACTAACAACCAAGGACAAAAACATACATTCCCAAACCAAACGCGGTTGTGCGTAACTAAGTAAAGCCTTACGGGTTTTTTCAAGCTGTTGAATAATGCTTGGTTGTCGCCAATTTTGCCAGTATGACTGTTGCAAATAATCAACCAACCATAACTGAGCTTCGTTATCCAATGTTTTATCAACTTGTTTGGCTAATTCTAATGCAGAGCGATAACTTTTAGGTGCTTGAGTACAGGATCGTAATAAATCCAAGGGAATATTTTGCATTTGTTCATAGGCTTCAATTGCTTTCCCCGGACTTCCTGCTGCTATATTCAAAACTGTAGGATGATTTAATATTTCGCTATGTCCAGATAATGCCAGTACTTGAGACATCGCGGCAGTATCTAAACAGTAAAAAGGAATTTTTTGACATCGAGAAACCAATGTTGTCAAGATAGAATCGGGTGTTGGTGCAATCAAAATTAAAGTTGCTTTTCCTGGCTCCTCTAAAGTTTTGAGTAAAGCATTTGCAGCCGATTCTGCCATAGTTTCGGCTTGTTCCAACACTACTATATTTCTCGGCGCTTCTAAAGGTGGACGACTGAGAAATTCTGTTATTTCGCGAATTTGTTCTAAACGAGTTATCGGTGGTGCTTTGCGCTTTAATCCTTTTTCTGCGGCTTCTTTAGCACTGAATAATTTACCTTGATGTTGATAGCTTGGCTCTACCCAAAGTAAATCCGGATGGTTCCTTTTTTCTATTTTACTTTTAACAATATTAATATCTTTCTTATTTTGACTAAATAGCAATTCTAAAAAGCATTGTGCAGCTAAACTTCGTCCAATTCCAGGAGAACCCACAAACAAATATGCTGGCGCAATTCTATCTTTTGCAACAGCTTGTTTTAATAATTCTACAGCTTGGGTTTGTCCTATGAGCGGTGCGAAGAAATCCATTTTCAGTGAACAGTGAACAGTGAACAGTTATCAGTTATCAGTTATCAATTATCAGTTATCAGTTATCAGTTATCAGTTATCAGTTAGCAGTTATCAATTATCAATTAGCTGGCGGTTGAAACCGCGCCTACACGGGCAAAGTCCACCTGCGTGGACTAATCAATTTTTATATATATAAAATAACCCACGGAGGTGGGTTTTGCTTGTGTAGCTGCGGTTTCAACCGCCAGATATTCTACCAATTCCCAATTCCCAATTACCAATCCTCAATCCCCAATCCTCAATCCCCAATCCCCAATCCCCAATTCCCCATGCCCCATGCCCAATCCCCAATTACCAATTACCAATTCCCAACTTTCCATTCTTCCAATTTAGAAGTTAATTTTTGTTGAATTTGTTTTTGTACTTCTTCTTTATTCAAACCAGCTTCTATTCTAAGATTTCGTTGTGGAGATAAAGCTGCTTGTTCAAAATATCCCTTCTGCACGCGGCGATGAAATTCTATTTTTTCTTGTTCGATTCTATCTGCTTTTTCGCCGGTTTTTTGCTTGCGTGCCATTCCTTGCTCAACGTCTAAGTCTAACCACAGGGTTAAGTCACTTTTCAATCCGGATGTAGCTATAGAGTTGAGTTGATCGATTAAATTCATGTCTAAATTACGACCGTAACCTTGATAGGCTATCGTCGAATCAATATAGCGATCGCACAATATAATTTTTCCTGCTTCTAGATTCGGCAGTAGTTCTTGCTCTACGTGTTGAGAGCGATCGGCGGCGTACAATAATAGTTCTGTGGTGGCGCTTATTGCTTTATTTTCAGTACTTTCCAACAATAAAGAGCGAAGATGCAATCCTAATTCAGTTCCCCCCGGTTCGCGAGTTGTGACAACAGGTATACTTAAACTTTGCAGCCATTCACTACAAAGCTGCATTTGCGTAGTTTTACCGCAACCTTCTACTCCTTCAAAGACAATTAATTTACCGTTCATAGATTTAAGCTAGATGCCGCCGACTATGCCAAAATATCATCTTTTTTACTCCACCAAAAATAATATTTGATCGTCAAAGCCTCTCTCCGAAAAAAAGGAGAGAGGAAGTGAAACTAGGATTTTCCAAAATTAATAATACGGGAAAATCAAAACAGTTTTTAATTTTTACTTTTCAAGTTTGAGTTTCTCTTATTCCTCTTTATAGGTTAGAGATACTGTGTTAAAGTTTTACTCAAGGTTGTTTTTGGTACTGCACCTACAACCGTATCGACTTGCCGACCGCCTTTAAATACTATCAGCGTTGGAATGCTGCGAATGCCATAGTGACTGGCAACGGTGGGATTTTGGTCTGTGTTTAATTTCACCACTTTTACTTGTCCTTCGTATTCAAGGGCAACTTCATCTACTACCGGAGCAACCATCCGACAAGGGCCGCACCAAGGTGCCCAGAAGTCTACCAGTACCGGAATTTCGCTTTCTAGGACTTCTTGCTTAAAGGTGGCTTCTGTTACATTCGTAATGGATGACATACTTGTCCTCCTATTAATATTATTTCTATAGTTCGATTTTATCGAATAATTAAAATATAGACCTTTTTAAGATAACCTGCAACAATGAGATTTCTTTATCATCCAGAGCAAAAAAATATATCTTTAGCGGGAGTCCTTTATGCGTTAGGGGACCCTGTTAGATTAGAGATTGTCCGACAGTTAGCGACGAAAAAAGAGCAATGCTGTGGGGACTTTGATTTTGCGATCGCGAAGTCAACAATGTCTAATCACTTTAAAATATTGCGAGAGTCGGGGTTGGTATTAACCAGAAAAGAAGGAACCCAGCACATAAACACCCTGCGAAATGAAGATTTAGAAGAATTATTTCCAGGGTTATTGGAAGCTGTATTGAATTCCGCTCAACCATTTATCATCCCTCAGAAAGAAGCTGTTACCAGTTGACAGTTAACAGTGAGCAGTTAACAGTCAACAGTTGCCAATCATTATTAACTCTCTACTTTTAACTCCTAACAGCGTTGGTAAAGTCGCTAAATCCTAATTTTGCGTTGTTGAAGTTAGCATTTGTAATATCGGAGCGTCGAAAGGATGTTACTGAATAAGTAGTAATTTCTTTTATGGTATAGCGAAGAGAAATTAGAGTTAGTCCAATGTAAACTAATGATAAAAAACTTAAAGGAAATCCCCATATAAGATTTTGAGTGCTTAAAAAAGCAATTGCTCTTGTTCCGACTAAAAAGCCAAATCCATAGCTGTAAATTGTACCTGCTACAGATAAAGCAATTGGGATAAACCCTTTTTTAAAATAAAAGCTGCAAATTGCCATTATTAATGCTCCAATAACAGCAGAGGTCATTGCGACTTGGGGATTTTTTCCACCAGCAGCAGTTCCACCATAGAAAAATCCTAAAATTGCTCCTGAAGTTGCACCGGAAAGAATTGTATTAATACGTTTAAAAATAGTTTTTTTCTTAGCCAAACTCATCGCAGCGCAAGCTATACCGGCAATAGCTAAACTAATAGATAAAGCGATACCATATACCCAAACTGGACTTTCTGGAGTTCTTTCTATGACTCCAAATATCATTTGACTAACTGCATGAAAGACTAAGATAGTTGTAAGAAATGTGACAACTATTAAAAATAAAAATACTTTAGTTGTTTGACCTGCTTTAACATTCTCAAAATTAGCTCCTCGCAATGAACTATTGCTAAAATCGCAACCGCGAATATCTGAAGAACTAAAATTAGCACTATTAAGATTTTGACCTTTAAAAGAACGATTGCATAAATTTTGATTGCTAAAATTAAGATTTGGAAGATTCATTTTATCAGTTAACAATTATCAATTATCAATTATCAATTATCAATTATCAATTATCAAACGTAAAAAACTCACTACTCCCTACCTCCGGTTCCCCGTTCCCTATTCCCTTTTTCAATGAATATTTCTACAAATCAAAGCCAATTTTCATATTTAAATAAATTCATATTTACAACAGTAACTAGTTTCTTACTATTATTACCGCTAATACTTTATGGCTGGGGATGTTTTTCGCGTCCATCTCAAACTGATTTAGAAGAGAAATTATTTAAAGGTATTGTCTACAAACGTAAATTTGGTTTGACAGCACGTCCGGTAATCGCCCACATTGTAACTATCAATTTATCAGTACCGGGGGTAAAAGTGCTGGTAACTCCACCGCAGGCTATTGGTGAAAATAATACTTTAGCGCAAAGTACTTCGCAATTTTTGCAAAAATTTAAACTTCAATTAGCTGTGAATGCTAATTATTTCCATCCTTTCCGCGAAAAGACTCCTTGGGATTATTATCCTCATACTGGTGATGTCACTTATTCTATAGGGCAAGCAATTTCTAACGGAAAGCATTACTCGAAAGCCGATGCGAAATGGGGAGTTTTATGCATTTCTCAAAATAACCGCGCCCAAATTTTAGACACTGGAGATTGTCCTAAAAATACGCTTCAAGGTGTTGCGGGTAAAGATGTGTTTATTAAAAATAGTAAACCTGTAAAATTGGACTCCGAGCCAGATAAACCTTATCCACGGGTGGCAGTTGCAATTAATAAACAAGGAAATATTCTTTGGCTGATTGCTATAGATGGGAAACAGCCACTTTACAGTGAAGGAGCCACGATTGCGGAGTTGACGGAAATTGTTCGAGATTTAGGTGCATATACAGCTTTAAATTTAGATGGTGGGGGTTCAACTACTTTAGTAATGACAAAGAATAATAAACCTTCTTCTGCTAAATGCACCGATTCATACTAAACTACCGATGCGCGAACGTCCTGTTGGCAACCACTTAGGTTTTTACGCAGATAGCCTGTAATTTAAGTATCTCCAAAACATCCAGTAATTGTAAGTTGAACTACTTGACTCTGAGGTAGTCAATAAATTAAATGATTATTACAAAGCATTGGTAGTAGATGCGTTGTAAATAATCAAAAGCTAAACTAGTAGCGTATTCATAATTTCAGGAGAAACAATATGATTCAAGAGCGCGACTACACGTTAATTATTGATAAAAGCGGTAGTATGTCAACTCCAGATCAAGCTGGTGGCAAAAGTAGATGGGAGATAATGCAAGAATCTACTCTTGCTTTGGCTAGAAAGTGCGAGCAGTTCGATCCAGACGGGATGACTGTTTACCTATTTTCCGGTAGATTTAAGCGTTTTGAGGATGTGACTTCAGAAAAAGTAGCGCAAATATTCATGGAAAACGATCCAGCCGGTACTACCAATTTAGCGGGTGTTCTCAAAGATGCTACCGATGATTACTTCAAGCGTAAAGCAGCAGGTGAAACTAAGCCCAACGGCGAAACAATTTTAGTTGTAACTGATGGTGAACCTGACGATAGAAAAGCAGTTTTTGAAGTAATTATTAATGCTTCCCGTCAGATGGAAAAAGATGAGGAATTAGGAATCTCTATTGTTCAAGTTGGTAGTGACGCTCAAGCAACAAAATTTCTTAAAGCTTTGGACGATCAAATGGAATCAATTGGTGCAAAATTTGATATTTGCGACACCGTAACTTTCGATGATATGGAAGATATGAGTCTTGCAGAGATATTAACTAACGCAATTAATGATTAAATATAGGGACTAGGGAATAGGGAATAGGGAATAGGGAATAGGGAAAAAGTTAATAATAGTAAATGAATTACTTACAGGAGAATGAATTATGTTAGAGAATCGCGATTATACGTTAATTATTGATAAAAGCGGTAGTATGTCAACTCCCGATCAAACAAGTGGTAAAAGTAGATGGGAAGTAATGCAAGAATCTACTCTTGCTTTGGCTAGAAAATGTGAAAAATTAGACCCAGATGGGATGACGGTTTATTTGTTTTCCGGTAAGTTTAAGCGCTTTGACGATGTGACTTCAGAAAAAGTAGCGCAAATATTTATGGAAAATGACCCTGCGGGTACCACTAATTTAGCAGGAGTTCTCAAAGATGCTACAGATAATTATTTTAAGCGTAAAGCAGCCGGTCAAACCAAAGCCAATGGGGAAACAATTATAGTTGTAACTGATGGTGAACCTGATGATAGAAAAGCGGTTTTTGAAGTAATTGTCAATGCTTCTCAGCAGATGGAAAAAGATGAAGAATTAGGAATATCCCTTATTCAAGTTGGTAGAGATGCTCAAGCAATGAAATTTCTTAAAGCTTTAGACGATCAAATGGAATCAATTGGTGCAAAGTTTGATATTTGCGACACTGTAACTTTCGATGATATGGAAGATATGAGTCTTACTGAGATATTAACCAATGCAATTACTGATTAATTAGGGAATAGGGAATAGGGAATAGGGAATAAGGAAAAAAGTTAATACTAATAAATAAATTACAGGAGAATTAATCAATGTTAGAAAATCGCGATTACACTTTAATTATTGATAAAAGTGGTAGCATGGCAACCCCCGATCAAAAAGGTGGTAGAACCAGATGGGTAGCGGCGGAAGAATCAACTTTTGCTTTAGCCAGTAAATGCGACCAATTCGATCCAGATGGTATTACTGTTTATACATTTTCTGGACGATTTAAAAGATATGAAAATGTTACATCTAAGAAAGTAATGCAGGTTTTTCAAGAAAACGATCCTTCCGGAACTACCGATTTAGCTTCGGTATTGAAACACGCTACAGAAAATTATTTTCAACGCAAAGCTGCGGGTGAAACAAAGGAAAATGGTGAGACAATCTTAGTAATTACCGATGGCGAACCCGATGACAGGAAAGCGGTAATGAAAGTAATTATCGAAACTTCTCGTCGCATGGATAAAGACGAAGAATTAGCAATTTCCTTTATTCAAGTAGGAACCGATCCTCATGCAACTCGCTTTTTGAAAGTATTAGATGACGAAATGCAAAGCGCTGGAGCTAAGTTTGATATCTGTGACACGATTACAATGGATGATATGGAAGACTACAGTCTTTCAGAAGTGTTGCTAAATGCAATTATTGATTAGTTATTGCCATTAATCGGAATTAAACAAATGGATTCCATCGATAAAATTTTGTCCGAACTTCAAGCTGAATATCAGCAATCAGCTAATTCCCCAGCAGAGAAAACAGAGGAAGTTAAGAAGGTTAAAAAAGTCAAGAAAGTAAAGCTTGATTCATCTCCATCTTCCTCGATTTTTGCATCTTCATCAAAAGGAGATGTAATTGATAATATTTTAGCTGACGTTAAACAAGATATTGAAGAAAAACAATTATTAGAAGAACAGCAAAAACAGCAAGAACTTGAAGAAGAACGAATTCGACAAGAAAAACTTAAAGCAAACCAGTTAGAAGCATTAAAAGCTCAAGCTCAACAGTGGTTACAAAAATTAGAACCATTATCTACCGAAGGAATGTGGTTTGAAACCTTTGCTCAAAGCTACCCTTCTAAATTAGAAGCAGCAATTGAGTATTTAAGCAGTTAGCAGTGAACAGTTAGCAGTGAACAGTAAAATATTATCTTTTTCAAGGTTTAATTCTATACTTTATATTATTTTTAATACTATTTGATAATGCGGTTATCAATTATAAACGAACCCTATTTTTAACGTGATAAATGATAATTGATAACTGCTCACTGCTCACTGTTCACTGCTCACTGCTCACTGTTAACTGCTTCGCTCCCCATTCATGCATTGCCTTGAGAATTGGTTGCAAACTTTCTCCTAAAGATGTCAGCGAATATTCTACTTTTGGGGGAATTTCAGCATAAACT
>JBARZF010000134.1:0-1876 GCA_049649675.1 Rivularia sp. (in: cyanobacteria)
CTGAAGATTTTACTTTAGCTGAAATCAAGCAGTTGCGAGCGTTACAGCCCCGCGATTTCCGCGATCAATCTTTTAACGGTGAATTTGAAATTCCTACTTTCCAAGAAGTTATCGAACTTGTACAAGAAGTAGAAGCGGAAACCGGGGAAAAAGTTGGGATTTATCCAGAGACGAAACACCCGACTTTCTTCGACGAGCAAGGGTTGTCGTTGGAAGAGCCGTTAATTGCAACTTTACAGGAAACTGGTTTTACCGATCCAAGCAGAATTTTTATTCAGTCTTTTGAAGTTGCCAATCTGCTCGATTTACAAAACAATCTTCTTCCCAATGCAGGTTTACAAGATGTACCTTTAGTACAGCTTTTCGGTGATGTCGAAGATGATTTTATCAACGAAAACGGTGGTGGTTTCTCGGTACCTTACGATATTGTTGCTAATTTCAGCAATCCCGACTTTGACGCAGTTGATGCAAAAGCTGTTTACGGCGACTTTGTAAGTATCGTTCCCGATTTTGGAAAAGATATCACGGGTGATGGTATTCCGGATACGACTTATCAAGATTTAGCCACCAAGGAAATTTTTGATTATATCGGTGAAACTTACGCTGAAGGTGTTGGCCCCTGGAAAAACAGTTTTGTGTTAAGAGAATCTATAGATACTCCCGTTGATGCGAATGGTGATGGGAAAGCGGAAATTACTACCCAACTCACCGGGGAAGTTCGTCCTTATGTAGAATGGGCGCACGATGCAGGAATGCAGATTCATCCTTACACTTTGCGAAACGAGGAACGTTATTTAACTTTAAACCCCGATGGTACGGTGCAAACTGCCGAAGCTGAATTTGAGCAGTTTATTGAATTGGGTGTTGATGGTTTCTTCACCGATTTTCCCGAAAGCGGAAGAATTGCGGTTAACCAAGAAATTGTCCCTGCTAATCTTGCTTCATCTCGCGGTTTTGAAGGAATGGCATTTAGTCCCGATCGCAAAACCTTATATCCTTTATTAGAAGGTGCGGTGGAAGGAGATCCCGATGATGCTTTACGAATTTACAAATTTGATGCGACAACAAGCAAGTATACCGGTAAGGTTGGTTTCTATCAAACTTCAGTTCCCGGTCATGCGATCGGTGATTTTACTCCTATCAACGATGCGGAATTTTTAGTTATAGAGCGCGATGGCAAGCAAGGGGATGAAGCTGAATTCAAGAAGATTTTCAAAGTTGATATTTCCAACATAGATCAAAACGGCTATGTAGAGAAATCAGAAGTTGTCGATTTATTGAATATACAAGATCCTAACGATCTCAACAACGACGGTGAAACAACTTTTACATTTCCTTTCGTTACCATCGAGGATGTTTTAGTTATCGACGAAAACACGATTTTAGTTGCTAACGACAATAATTATCCCTTCTCGACAGGACGAGAAGAAGGAATAGATAACAACGAAGTCATCCTCCTAGAGTTAGATAAAGCCTTAAATTTAGATCCGCTTTTAGGTAGAAGTGCTATGGAGAAGGAAGAATCTAAATTAGTTGCGGGTAGCGATGGTGAAGATTTGTTGATTGCTGGAATTAACTTTAAGGGTGATAATAACAGCCTGTTTGCTGGTTCTGGTAACGATGAAATTGATTTAGCCTTTGGTGTAGGTAACAATCGAGTTGATGCTGGTAGCGGTGATGATGTTATCTATGTGAGTCAAAATGACCGCGCTTTGGGTGGTGCAGGTGACGATAAATTCTTCGTTGCCTCCGGTGGCAATAATATTATGTCTGGTGGTGCGGGTGCAGATCAATTTTGGATTGTTAGCGGAGAAATTCCGGAAGCTGCGAATACCATTGTTGATTTTGAAGTTGGTACAGACGTAATTGGTATTTT
>JBARZF010000135.1:0-7246 GCA_049649675.1 Rivularia sp. (in: cyanobacteria)
GCTCCCATCAACTCCGCTTTCAACAAATCCCTCGTCTCGCTCAAACCAGCAGTTAATTCCCCATATTCCTGCAACATTTCCCCTAAATCCCGATGTTTTTCTTTCTCTTTATAGGGATTTTTAATATCTAAATTGTAACCATTAGCAATAATCTCTTCTACCGAAACCTTCCAAGCAAAATCATTTTCTTCGCGGTTATCCCACCAAGCTTTTTCAACTGCAAATTCTTCAATCCGTATCGGCTTTGTTTTAGAATAAGACTTATAACCCGCTGGGTAAGGATGTTCGTAATACCAAATTTCCTTTGTCGGTTCCCCTTTGGTAAAAAACAACAAATTAGTTTTTATGCTTGTATAGGGATTAAAAACACCGTTGGGTAAACGCACAATTGTATGTAAATTGCACTCACTTAACAACTTTTCTTTAATCCGGGTTTTTACACCTTCACCAAATAGCGTACCGTCGGGTAAAACAATTCCCGCTCGTCCGCCATCAACCAAAAGATGCATAATTAATACTAAGAATAAATCAGCCGTTTCTTTGGTACGGTAAGCAGCAGGAAAATTAGTTTCAATTCCGTCTTCTTCCTTGCCACCAAACGGCGGATTAGTAACAATTACATCTACCTTTTCATGGGGTTTATAATCTCGGAACGGACGCGCCAAAGTGTTATCGTGACGAATTTCGGGAACTTCCACCTCATGCAATAACATATTAGTAATACACAGCAAATGAGGTAAAGGTTTTTTCTCCACCCCGGCAATTAACCCCTGTAACTTATCCTTCTCCTCAACAGTTTTTACCTGCTTTTTCAAATATTCCAAAGCGCAAGTCAGAAAACCACCAGTGCCGCAAGCCGGATCTAAAATTCTTTCACCCAAACGCGGATTTAACATATCCACCATAAACTGCGTTACAGCGCGAGGAGTATAATATTCCCCAGCATTCCCCGCATTTTGTAAATCCTTGAGAATTTGTTCGTAAATATCGCCAAAAAGTTGTTTATCCTTAGAATTATTAAAATCAATTTCATTCAGCTTATTAATTACCTGGCGCATGAAAATGCCATTTTTCATAAAATTAAAAGCATCTTCAAAAGCATCGCGAATAATCCGCCCTTTCGAGTCAGATAGCTGATCTAAATTAAGATTTTTCAGCGTTGAAAATAGTTGATTATTAACAAAATCCAGCAACTCATCACCCGTAATTCCCTCCGCATCCGCAGCCCAACTTCGCCAGCGCAACTCATCCGGTAAAGGCGAAACATAATCATCATCAAAAGTTTCATATTCCGTTTCGCGATCGTCAAAAACCTTGAGAAAAATCATCCAAGTTAACTGACTAATGCGTTGAGCGTCACCATCGACACCTTCATCAATACGCATGATATCTTGGATAGTTTTTACAGTAGTGCTGATGGACATGGTTTAAGAAGATAGGAATTAGGAATTATTTTTTCGTTCGTAGTAAGGGCTTTAGCCCTAATTCAAACAAATACATAACGCATAATTATTGCATTATTTACTACTTTTCGGTGCGTTACGGCGGATTATTTTCAATACTAATCAAAGATAATACTTTAAGAAAGCGTCTAACGCACCCTACAAGATTTATATATTTAGTCCTATTTATAGGAATGAAAGCTATTAGCTTGGGGTTTGCAACCTCAAGCGGGTATGAATTCTAAACTGATAATTCATAAATTTGATCGGGGAACCAATGCCCTTACTACGAACCGAATATCACGCTACCCGATAAAGCTCGGTTTTCAATTCCCTCAATGCTGCCAAATACTTCTGCTTACCACCAAACAATTTAATAATTTCCATCGGTGTTGCTAATTCTGTAAACGGTGGAACTTTCAAAACTGCCATTCCTTCAATTTCTTCTATTCCTTCGGAAGCATATTTATCTAAATAATGCATTTAAAACTGCTTTCGCTTTTTCGCTATATTTACTAAAATAATCGCCTTTAGAAACCTTTTGAGCGCGTTCTTTTCTACTTAATGGTGGCTTATCAAACGCAACGTGACAAATTAGGACGCATTCTTTCTGCATGGTCAATATCTTCGCAAAATACAATAGTTTTCGCAAATCTGTCAGTCTTTTTCAAAAATTCGCTGACTCTCTTCGCAACTAATTCCGTCCGCTTCTCTAAAACCAAACTGCGATCGATATCCTTTTGATTGTAAATTCTATCTTCTATTTCCCGACCATATTTATCTAATTGTCCCGCATTTGGTCGCCATCCCGATAAATCTTTATCAATATCAATCCGAATTACTTTATAAGGTGCTAAAAATCCATCTTCAATACCTTGTTTCAGCGAATAAGTATAGATTGGTTCGCCAAAATAATCAATATTAGAAATATCCTTTGTTTCCTTTGGTGTTGCAGTTAAACCAACTTGCGCGGCACTGCTAAAATATTCTAAAATCTCTCGCCAAGCTGAATCTTCCGCAGCGCTTCCGCGATGACATTCATCAATAATTATCAAATCAAAAAACTCAGGAGAAAACTGCTTATAAATATTCTTTGCTTCTTCATTCCCCGTCACCCCTTGATAAAGCGCCAAATAAATCTCATAAGACTTATCTACCTGACGCTTACTAATCTTAGTCATTGCTTGACCAAAAGGTTTAAAATCGTTAGTCTTAGTTTGGTCAATTAAAATATTTCTGTCAGCTAAAAATAAAATCCGCTTTTTAGTGCGCGACTTCCACAACCGCCAAATAATCTGAAAAGCCGTGAAAGTCTTACCCGTACCCGTAGCCATTACCAATAGTATGCGGTTTTCACCCTTGGCAATCGCTTCAATTGTGCGGTTAATTGCCGTCAACTGATAGTAACGCGGTTTCTTCCCGCTACCATCGGAATAATAATCTTGAGTAACAATTTTATTTTCAGCTTCCCCAATTCCCTTCCAAATACAATAACGCCGCCATAATTCTTGCGGTGAAGGAAAATTTCCCAGACTCAACTCTTGCTCAACCTTACCAGTTATTCCAGTGCGATCGTGTTCTAAAAAAGCATCACCATTTGAACTATAAGCAAAGGGAATATCCAAAATCTCAGCATAGCCCAACCCTTGCTGCATCCCGCTGCCAACGCTATGTTTATTATCTTTAGCTTCAATTACAGCAATGGGAAGATTCGATTTATAGTAAAGAATATAGTCAGCGCGTTTGCTTTCACCCCTACTAGTCAACTTACCGCGCACTAAAACTTTACCCTTAGTAAAACTCACCTCTTGACGTACTTGATGAGACTTTATATCCCAACCAGCTTCCACCAAAGCCGGAGTAATATATTTAGTACATATATCCTGCTCGCTCAAAGATTTTTGATCTAATCGAGCCATATTGAATTTATATATTATATTGATTTACGCAGATATTGAAGGAATTATTTTTAACTTCCCTGTATCTGTTGTAACTGTTAATCAAGTAAATATAAATACGCTGCGATGACAATTTACAGTACTTACGATATTGTCATAGTGACGCTAGAAGTTAAAGCCCTCACCCCGCTAGAGGCGGGCACCCTTCTCCCAAGCTTGGGAGAGGGGAAGGGGGAGAGGGATGGGGGTATGAACGAAAAACGAGTAAATTTATTTTATCAAAGTCAACAGCCGTCGTCATTTCAGTTATCAGTTATCAGTTATCAGTCACACAACGGCAATAGAGCGCCTCGGCAGAGCCGAGCAAACTACATTCCCAGCCAGAGACTGGGAACAAGGAAAATAAAAGTAAAACCAGTTAACTGCTCACTGCTAACTGTAAAAGAGGGCGACCGATGGGACTCGAACCCACGAATGGAGATACCACAAACCTCTGCCTTAACCACTTGGCTACGATCGCCATATTTAACTTATATATTACTATAACAGATCATAAATGAATTTATCAAGCATTTTTTTGGAACGGACTTAGATAATCTAGAGTCTAGTAGTCAAATAGTTAATTTTTATATTTATAGATAATGAAAGTTGTAAGTATTGCTGCATACGCTGGAGCCGCCGCATTAATTGCCTTGGGAGTAGCAATGGTTGGTACAAACCCATCGCGAGTCGAGTACGAGGAATATGCTACTCAGCGGTTGGGCGAGTATCTAAAAGAACAGGGATGCAGTAAAACTCCGAACTTATTAGATAATTTGATCAAATTCAACTGTGCAAAGTTGATCGATTCAGCCAGCCCTCAAATCAAGCAGATAGTTAAAGCATCTAGCCAACAACACGATTATTTTTTGTTTAGCGTTTACCACACGGAGCTACAAATAAGTCCTTTCATACCTTCATATAAATTCGAGACTGTAGCAGCTTTGGATAACTTCTTCACTTATAAAGCGGAAAAGAAATAATATTTAGATAGCAGTTAACAGGCGTGCAGTTAACAGTTAAAGCGGGAGTAGCAAGTCATTGCTGCCGCTGCACGCCTAGTCACAGTAACGTGCAGGTAAAATACTCGCTCATGGTTGCGATCGCTGATGATGAGGCATTCAGTTGCATTCACCTTTATGTGCGGCTCATCGCCCGCATACAGTTAAATTTAATTGCGATCGCTGATTTTGACTCGAATCAAACCATATGCCTGTTTAACATCTAATTTTTCATAGTCAGTTGGTTGCAAACCCATTTGAGGAAACTTTTTCGGTTGTGCCAAGATTAATATTGAGTCAGATTTTGCTTGATTTTGAATATAGTCTGCTGCTTGTGAGTTGATCTTAATATAATTAATTTTACGCTGGCTGTAAAAAGCAACGCTGGGTTTTTTAAAGCCAACCATGACTATTTCTTCTCCAGGTTGTTGTACCCGTGCGGCTAACTGCGATAATTGCTTTAAAGGTAGCTGACGACTAGCATCAGATACGAATATAGCCGGAGTTAAAACCAATATCATGAATGCTGAAAACGCCAACAAATTGATACAGATTAAATGTAAATAACGGCGACGGATTAAAAAAACTGCAATAATTACAGCAGCCGCCACCCAAATTATGCCTCCTAAAACTGGTAAATTAGACCTTTGCAACATTTGTGGAAAATTTGGTGCTGCGGGATCGGGGCCAATTAAATTAGTAACTTTGAAAAAGGCAAACCCTACTGCTGAGATAAAGACTACATTTAACCATCCGCTTGCCTGCATTAAAGGTGACGAAAGTAACACCGGAGGTAGCGAAGAGTTAGCACACCCAACTGGTTTAACATTTTCTTTACTCGTATCTACGATCAAATCGCCCCACAGTAGCGCGATCAAAATACCAGCGGCTGGCATTAGCGGTAATACGTAGCTGGGCAGTTTGGTAACGGCGATCGTAAAAAAGCTGAAAACACCAACAAACCACCAAAAAGCAAATAAACCAAGTTGTTGAGAACGTTCGGTAGATATCCAGGATTTACGCTGCCAAAACTTTATTCTTGCGATTGCAACGGGCAAGTAAACCGCATAGGGAGCAAAACCCACCGCTACGACTATAAAATAAAAATACCACGGAGCCGAATGTCCGTTAACAACATCTGTAAAGCGCTCAACATTATGTAAGCCAAAAAAGGAATCAATAAAATTCCAACCATTACGCCAAGTTACCAATACATACCAAGGAACTGATACGGCACAGATAACCAGCATTCCTCGGATTAAGTGGATTTCTTTTACTACCTGCCAAAAATTTCCTAGATAAAGTAAAAATAGAAAAATAATAAAACCGGGTAAGACAATACCCACAGGTCCCTTAGTTAAAATAGCTAGCCCAATTAATACATAAAAAGCAAAATACCACCGTGCTTTTACGGGAGAATCAAGTTGTTGAGAATATCCTTGAAAAAAGCATAACAAAGCCGAAGCCATGCATCCCGTAAGCAGCATATCCGAAACGCCTACTCTACCCCAAGCAATCATTTCTGGATTTAGAGCTATTACAGCGGCACCCAAACCAGCAGTTAACCAACGACGAGAAGGACGGTACACCCCTTGCAAATCGTCATTCTTAGCTTGATGATAGTAAAGAGTATAAAACGCCAAACCAATCAAACCCAAAGCCGCGATCGCAGAAGGTAAACGTACCGCCCATTCATTCACCCCAAAAATCATGTAACCTATTGCTTGACACCAGTAAATCAAAGCAGGTTTATCGAAACGAGTTTCCCCATTAAAATAAGGTGTAATCCAATCACCCGTAACATACATTTGTCGAGAAGCTTCCGCAAACAGCGGTTCAGTCTCATCAATTAAGCTAAAATCTCCCAAACGCCAAAAAAAAGCAATCCCCGCCACCAAAATTACCCACAAAATTGATAGCATCACAGCCATCTGCGGACGCTTTTCCATATTTTTCCACCAATACTTGGAAACACTTTGAGTCATCAGTTTATAATCAGTGGGACACTCACTAGTTATTAGTCATTAATAATCGGTTGTTAGTCAATAATAAAAGACAACTACCACTCCACATTTTAATGACTCTGACAGAAATGCTCTGTTCCTGCGAGGTGAGGAGATGGGGGGATGGGGGATGGGGAGATGGGGAGATGGGGGGATGGGGAGAGACAGGGAAGGTGACAAGGTGACAAGGAGAAATTATTTCTTAACTCGCTACTTCCCAATTACCAATTACCAATTACCAATTACCAATGCCCAATGCCCAATGCCCAATGCCCAATTCCTAATGCCCAATTCCTAATGCCCAATTCCTAATGCCCAATTCCCAATGCCTTAAAAAATGCAAAACACTCGCTTAAACTCACTATTCGATTTAATTGTCAGAAACCTAGCGCTATGGTTTCTCAATCCTTGGCGGAGAATTTCGCTGCTGATTATCAGTTTTTTGTTTGGCGTTTTTATGGGAACGGTAGTCGCTACTACAGCCGGACAAAGAGCAGTCTTGGATGTTGTTGTCGCTGGATTTTTAGTATTTTTAACGGAAGTTAGCAGTCGAATAGTTTACAGACAACCCCCAAAGGAACGGAGAAAACTTTGGGTAGAATCACTTAATTTGCTCAAAGTCGGTTTTATTTATAGCTTATTTATAGAAGCCTTTAAACTCGGTTCTTGACCAAAAAATAAACAGGATACAAGCCCCCGGATTTATCCGTGGAGAGGAAAAATTCTTTCCAAAACTAAGGCCCCTCGATTTATTGATGGGGTAACTGATAACTGATAACTGATAACTGATAACTGATAACTGATAACTGATAACTGATAACTGATAACTGATAACTGATAACTGATAACTGATAACTGATAAC
>JBARZF010000136.1:0-2062 GCA_049649675.1 Rivularia sp. (in: cyanobacteria)
CCCCCGGTAGGTTTTAATGTCTTATACTGACAATTAAATAGTACCAAAAAGCGGGCATAAATGCCCTACCTCACTCTACATCTCCCACTTAAAAGATGGGAGTTTTGAGTCTCGACTAGTTTTATAACTGATGAGCTACGAGTTATGAGTTATGAGCCAATTCAATTTTAGATTTTGGATTTTAAAAACGGATGTTTTTGTGCAGGGATTGTTCTTTTCGTTAAACTGTAAGGCTCGTTTAATCTCAAGTCTAAAATCCATGAGGAGGTTGCTTCTGTGCTGCATTTTCTGCGAAATTGTTTACCGTCACTATCAATTCCACAAAAAGCACGGCATTACATCTAACTCCTCACTCATGACTTTTAACTCCTAACTTTTCTTATTAACTCTCACTCTTAACTCCTAACTTTTTATTCATCCCCCGGTTCGATTATGCGTTGAAACAAGTAGCCCGTACCTCTTGCAGTCAGAATTAATTCTGGATTGGAAGGATCGTCTTCTAGTTTGGCTCGCAAACGGGAGATATGTACGTCTACTACACGGGTGTCTACATGACGCTCTGGTGTATATCCCCAGACTTCTTGTAAAATTTCCGAACGAGAAAAAGCTTCTCCCGAACGACTTACTAAAAGCTCTAATAGGTTAAATTCCATTCCTGTCAATCGAATGCGTTCGTCACCTTTATAAACTTGACGCTTATTTGTGTCGATTTTGATAGTACTTACGTGTATTACCCCGGAGCTGGGAATTCCAGAAGCACTACTTTTGTCTACTCGTCGTAATACCGAACGAATGCGAGCTTCTAGTTCTTTGGGGGAAAATGGTTTTACTACATAGTCATCAGCACCGAGTTCTAAGCCGGTAATTCTGTCTGCTACATCTCCTAAAGCTGTTAGCATAATAATTGGGACATCGGATTCTTTTCGTAATTCTTGACAGACACCATAGCCATCTAGCTTTGGCATCATTACATCTAAAACTACTAAGTCAGGAATTGCTTTACGAAAGGTATCTAAAGCTTCCTCCCCATCGCCAGCCGTGACCACATCGTAGCCAATCATTGAAAGGCGCGTTTCCAAAATCCGGCGAATGCTGGCTTCGTCATCTACCACCAGGATTTTTTCTTTATGACTCTCCAAACGAACACGCTCCTTAACTAAAGTTTTTCTTCATGTTAATTTTTAGTACCATTTTTAGTACCATATTATTAAGATATCATTCCAATTATTCATTCGTAAAAACCTCGAAGGTATTACTATTATTAGATTTTGCTTCGTTTAAGAACTTAAAAGAAAATTAAGATTATTTAAGATTATTTAATAAGATTAAGAATGGCTAAGCCAAAAACCTATTACGTTTGCTCTGAGTGTGGTGCGGAAACTCCTCAATGGTTGGGTAAGTGTCCGGCTTGCGAAACCTACAACTCTTTACAAGAGGAAATTGCCGTACAATCCTCGACGGATATACCTTCTCGGGGTGTGGGTGCTTGGCACTCTCAGATGAGTAAGAAGAAAACTTCCAATAAACCAGCCAAGCCACGAGCATCTTTAAAATTTGACCAAATTAGCGATCGCCAAGTTGAGCGTTGGAGTTCTGGTTATGGTGAGTTAGACCGAGTTTTGGGTGGTGGAGTGGTTCCGGGTTCTATGGTATTAATTGGTGGCGACCCAGGTATTGGTAAATCTACTCTGCTATTGCAAGTATCAAATGCATTGTCTCAACAGTATCGCATTCTTTATATTTCTGGAGAAGAATCTGCACAACAAGTTAAGTTAAGGGGTTCGCGTTTGGGGGTTGCTCAGAAAGAGCATGAAGAAGCTACCGGCAATGGTGCAGTTACAGTATCAGAAGAGACGATAGAGGATAAAGATGCAAATAAGAACGGAAAGATTACGGTAGTAGAAGAGACGAAAAGTAAAGAAGAAAAAGTTAAATCTGCTAAGGTCAATAGCGATTTATATATCTTACCCGAAACAGATTTAGAAGAAATTTTAAAGGAAATTGAATCTCTCAGACCAAATTTAGCAGTAATTGATAGTATTCAAACGGTATTTTTCCCAGC
>JBARZF010000137.1:0-11723 GCA_049649675.1 Rivularia sp. (in: cyanobacteria)
AAATTAAGTTTTAACTCAAATCAATCGCGAATAGCTAAATTATTTGCCGTAACGTTGATAATTTTATTATATTTATTCTCCGCACATCATTTATATCACCAAGAGTTATGGAATTTACCAAATCGTAGCGGTGGCTGGAGAACATTAACAACAATATTAATATTACAACCGTTGACGGCGATTATCACCTCCGGATTTATATTCGCTTTTGAAAAAGATGTTTATCACGAATTTACTAAACATGAAAAGTTATCATTCAGCGCTATTTTAAAAAATCCGGTCAGAATATTGGAAATAGTTGGTAACTTATCCTACAGTATTTACATTTGGCATATGCCAATTATTACCAGAACTTACGAAGTTTTTAACGCAGAAATTCCTCTAGAAGCGTTTTATATCAGATTAACAGCAACATTGATTTTATCAACTGTATTAGCAACAGTTACCTACTACTTAGTTGAATTACCTTTTTCAAGATGGAAGAGATAATAGGAGAGGGGGGAGAGGGGGAAGAGGGGGAAGAGGGGAAGAGGGGGAGATGGGGAGATGGGGAGATGGGGAGATGGGGAGAAAAAGCATAATAAATTATCTAAACCCATAACTTGTAACAACAATATAATCCTTTCTATTCCCTATTCCCTATTCCCCGTTCCCTATTCCCTATTCCCGCATAAAATTTGTTTACCACAAACTAATTACATAAATATGACTAACAGCACTTGTAATTTTTAAAAAAGTAATTAGAGCGTTATTACATACAAAAAATATCTTTTTTCAACATTTTATAAAATTGGCAGATGTTCTAAATTGACAGAATCTTTATAAAAACAGAGATAAAACTTAAAAGAAAGCTGGTAATTAATAAACATAATGTTGGAATCTACAAATCCCTTAAAGAGTCAGAGCGCATTACAATCTGCGTCAATTCAAGAAAATAGTTTTGCTCCAGAAACCGATTTAAATACTCTAAATTTAAGTGGTTCTTCGCAGTCATTAAATAATGAAGCGTTGACTTCTGATTTTGATGCTCAAGATAATCCTAATCCCAGTCCTTATATTAGCAGTCCGGCTGTTTTTGCTGATTTTAATGGAGATGGTATTCACGATAAATTTTGGCGTAATACTGCTACGGGTGAAAATGCTATTTGGTTGATGGATGGTGCTAATCCTACTGGTGCTGCGATCAATACTATGGGCACTGAGTGGAATGAAACCATTGGTGATTTCAATGGTGATGGTAAAACCGATTTAATGTGGCGCAATGGAAGTACCGGGGAAAACCTTCTCTGGTTGATGGATGGTACTACTATTGCCGCTGAGGGTGCTTTGGATACCCTCGGTACCGAATGGGATTACAGTATTGGTGATTTCAATGGCGATAGTAAAACCGATTTATTATGGCGCAATAATACTACTGGTGAAAATGCTGGCTGGTTGATGGATGGTGTCAGCGTTTCTGGTGCTGATTTTCTACCTCAATTAGATTCATCTTGGACTTATACTGTTGGTGAGTTTAATCCTAACTTCAGTACAGATGTGTTCTGGCATAACGAGCAAACTGGTGAAAATGCCGTTTGGTTTATGAATGGGTTGAATGCTGAAGCTACTCAATTAGAGACATTTGGCGCTGGTTGGAAGTATGAAGAAGGTGATTTCGATGGTAACTTTACCACTGATATCCTTTGGGAAAATACTGCTACCGGCGAAACTAAGCTTTGGTTGATGAGTGGCTCAAATGTTACCGAAGCAGATTTACCAACTTTGGGTTCCGGTTATGAATCCAATATCGGCGATTTCAATGCCGACGGTAGAATGGACATCTTATGGCGCAATCAGTCAACTGGTGAAAACACAGTTTGGATTATGAATGGTGCTACTGCTACTCCTGTTGAGATCCAACAAGTTGACGCTGAATGGGATGTAACTCTCGGCGATTACGATGGTGATGGCGATACAGACGTTTTCGGACGCAATACTCTAACTGGTGAAAATAAGTATTTGCGCGTAGAAGGTGCTGATGCCGTTGAAGAAGATTTACCTACACTACCTACTGAATGGGTTTTTAGTTAGTAGAGAGTTAGGAGTTAGGAGTTAGGAGTTAGGAGTTAGGAGTTAGAAACCCGGTTTTTTCAAAAAACCGGGTTCCTTAATATGCTTATTTGTGAATCATAAATTAATTTTTATCGTGTTTATATTATAAAAAAAAATGCTTTGTAAACTTGATTAACTTGATACTTAATAACTATTTAAAAAATGATACAAAGAATGTTCATCATCAACCACAGTTAATAATAAATTATATGTTATCACTTAACAAAATAAGTTGAAAAATTCAGTTAAAACTGATAAATATTAGTGATAAATAAACACGATGTTTTCAACGGAAAATCTATACGATGTAGCTGTAAACTCTTTGGATACAGCATACACTTCCATTTCAAACAATACTTTTGACGAGAATATCTCTTTCGATAGCGATTTAAGTTTGCAGGGTGCTTCCCAATCGCTATTAAATGATGATGAACTTGTAACTGCTAACAGAAACCCCAATCCCAATACAATATTTAGCGGCGCGGCAGTTGAAGTCGATTTCAACGGTGATGGTAAAAACGATAAGTTTTGGCGTAATGCCCAAACGGGTGAAACCGCTATTTGGTTAATGGATGGCGTTAATCCAAATGCAGAGACTCTCAGAGATGTTGATGCAGCTTGGGATTTCGCTTTCGCTGATTTCAATAGCGATAACAGAACTGATATTTTCTGGCGGAATCAAAGTACTGGAGAAAATGTCGTCTGGCAAATGGATGGTACTAATATCAATTCCCAAGAAACAATTCAAAAAATTGATTCAAATTGGGATTTTAGTATTGCCGAATTTAATGGCGATCGCAAAAGTGATATTCTGTGGCGCAATACCCAAACGGGTGAAAATGCGGCTTGGATAATGGATGGCAAAGAAGTCACTAATGCTGCTTATCTACCCACCACCGATTTAATCTGGGATTACAACATTACTGATTTCAATAATGATGGTAAAACCGATGTATTTTGGCGTAATTCTGTAACAGGTGAAAATGCTGCTTGGTTTATGGATGGTACCACTGCTAATGGTTATGCCGTACAAGAATTAGACACTAGTTGGAATGCTACCTTTGGCGATTTTAATGGAGATTCTCGTGCTGACATTCTCTGGAGCAATCAAGCAAGCGGAGAAAATGAAGTTTGGGTTATGAATGGTACTCTATTTAATGATTTAATCTTCAATGAAGAAACTTTAGATCAATTAAGTTCTTCTTGGCAAGCCAATACTGGAGATTTCAACGCCGACGGTAAAACAGATATATTTTGGCATAACACCGAAACAGGTGAAAATACAGCTTGGTTAATGAATGGAGGAGATGTTTATACTAAAGCTTTCTTACCTTCCAATGAGTTAACTTGGGAACCTACTTTCGGAGATTTCACCGGCAACGGTAAAACTGATGTTTTCTGGCGCAACAGTGCAACCGGAGGAACTGCCATTTGGATGATGGATGGTACTATTGCTGAAGGTGAATATTTACCTGATAATGAACCCAGTTGGCAGACTTTTTAACAGTTAGCAGTTATCAGTAATCAGTTACCAGTTTTTGTAGGGTGTGTTACGGCGCGGAAAATATATCTTGATAGGTTACAATTTAGCGAAGCCGTAACGCACCATTTATTTCAATGATGACTAATTAAAAGCTGATATTCACCTTCCTCAGCTAATATTTTTTCTTTAATATAATTAGGTGGAAAACCAATATTGTCGGATTCTATAGCTGTATCACAAAAAGGACACAAAGATGAAATATTCCATCTCAAACGTTTATCAATAACTGTTTGTTAAATATTCATATTTATAATTTTATTACAGTCATCACAAAAATCTTTTATTTCAACCATAAATTATGTTGGGTTACGGTGCGAATCTAAGTTAAAATTATCTATCAAATTGACTTTTCGCACCTAACCCAACCTACAAATTACAAACTACTCCCTTCCTGGCTCTGAGATTACTGATTTAAAAAAAACTTACTAGACGCAGAGAGCGCAGAGGAAGGAGAGAAAAAGAGTATTCTCTACTCACTCTTATATTTCGTTTTAATCCGCTTAACCTGCTTCTGAAATTCCTTTCCTTTTTCTGGATTCACCATTGCTACGAAATTGGCATACCCGGTAATTGCAGAAAGCAAATCAGTTGAATTCCCCCACTTTTTACCGTTATTACCTTCTTTTTCAATTTGATATAAGGTAGCGCGAAATTTTCTTAATGTCTTTCTACAAACGCTGAGTTTTTCGTTTACAACTATTCCCGTTACTTCTTGCTGTTGGGTGTTTCGCAAAACTCTGGTTTTATCTTCGTTAATTCTCAACCCTTCGTGAGTAACTATTGATTCTGTACGTCTGAGGATATTACATATATGTCGTAAACTTTCACCAGAAGCGGAAAAGGTTAAATCGTCGGCATAACGAGTATATGTAAACCCTAATTTATCTGCCATCCCCGTTAATCGCTTGTCTAAACGATGACAAAGTAAATTACTAATTGCAGGGCTTGCTGGAGAGCCTTGGGGAAGATAGCGATCGCCTACTGCTACATAATATATTCTACCATCAAGCTGCAATTTCTCCACATCGGCAGAGGTACATAATAAAGCAAATATAGTTGCAGCAGTTTCCGAATAACCAAAGGAATGAAAAAGCCCTTTAACTCGCTTATAAGAAATTGAAGGAAAAAAGTCTTTTAAATCAAAATTAATTACAACATCTTTCTCAACATGGGGAGTCGCATTTGTAATTATAGAGCGTTTTTGACAAAAACCGTGAGCGGCTTGATGAACTTGTAACTTATCTAAAATATTTGTTAAAATCCAGTGTTGAGCCTGCTTTAAATTTGGCATCGGTGCCGATATAACTCTTTCTCCCCCAGTTTTCTTCGGCATTTTGAAGCGGATGTAATGGGAGACGGTGGAAGTTTTGCGGTTAAATGCTAAAAAACGTAATTTATTTACGGTAATTCCCATTGCTTGTGCAATTTCTTCAGCGGTGTTACATAAAAGTAAATTATTATTTCGCAACCTTGCCAAATTACCTTCAGCGTGATTTAACCCAGCAGAAACCTCTTCACCAAGATAAATAATTTCATGTTGCTTCTTCTGCTGCCAAGCCTCCGCACGCTGTAAACGTTCTTTTTCGCGTCTTTCCTTAGTTTCCTGCTGTTTTTTTCTTGATTCAGCAAGCCTTTTTTTCAAAGCTTCCTTTCGCAGCTTTTGCTCGTTATGGAGGCGACTGCTTTCTCGACGTAACTTATCCAACTCGCGACGAATTTCCCCAGCGCGGCGAATTTCATCAGCTGGATCTTCGGGTATCGTACCTTGCGGCGACCAAAAACCATAGCGGATCATTTCTTCGAGGATAAATTCCTCTTTACCTACCTTGCGTACTTGTTCGTAGAGTTCCTGACGAGTGCGTGGTTGTTCGGACATGATGAGAATTAGGAGTTATGAGTTAGGAATTAGGAGTTAGGAATTAGGAGTTAGGAATTAGGAGTTATTACACATGCAGACCTTTGACCTTTAACCTTTAACCTTTAACCTTAAGGAGTCATAATTATGATTCCCAGATTGAGTCAGAAATTAACGTGATTTTGTTTTAATCTAAAATTGATTTAGTCATCGCTTTCTCGTCGTGGATATCCCTGCCAAGGTTCAACTTTCAATCTACCATTAGGTGAATGTCGTGAAAATATTACTTGGTAATGAGCTAAAGGTTCTTTATCGTTAAAGGTACTTATATTAGATTGAGAAATTTCTGAAAATATTTTTGGTAAAGGTGTTTTGCGGAAGTTCTCAAAGGCAGCTTTATTTATTGGTTCATAATCTGCGATCGCGCCATCTTTTCTTACAGCCACTCGATACTTCAAGTTTTGTGGATATGTGGGAATACCTCTCCAGTTATTCCAGATGAGATCGTAGAGTTTTTCTCTTAACTGTTTAACTTGATTAGTATCTGTAATTTGTACTCCAAGTAAATCTGGAGTTTTATAAATATACCCGATCCAAGGATTAACTGCTAAAACCCCACCTTTGATAAATTTTACCCGAAATTGAGCAACTGGTTCGTTTTTTATCGGTGTTTGATTATTTAATTGATAAAGTACTCCGGGAATGGGAGTTTGATTGATATATTTCTGTGCCGATTCATCTAGAGGTATGTAACTTAATACTGTACCATCTCCTGCTGCTATGACACGATAGTTTAAATCGTTATTTAATGATTGACGATTCTTCCACGTGAGATTAATTCGATCGTAAACTCGGCGGTTTAATTTTCTTAAACGAGTTGCCTGTTTAATTTGGGGAACTTCATTTAAAATCTTTTCTAAATCTTGTGGTGGATGTTTAATATCCGGAGCTTTATTGATAAAATTATCTAAATTGATCGAAGCGATAGGCGATTTTTTCAGAATAGGTGTTATTAATCCCAATACTCCAAGTACAATAATCCCCACAACACCTGCAACTACATTCTTTCTAGACTTAAAGATTCCAGGCATTAACTTTTCTCGCACAGTATTATGCTCGGAATCTAGAACAATTTTTGATATTGATTCTTCTGTTTCTCGTTGTTTTACTTGTGTTGCTACTATATAATCCTTTGTTTGTTGTTCTTCTATTTCTTGTTGTCTAACTTGTTCGGTAAATCTTGCTATTTTCTGCTGTTGCTGATGTTCTCCTGTTGCTTGTTGTGGAGTTAAAACCCGTTTTTCAATCGCAGCAATATCCTCATTTCTGAGTCCTAAATATCGCTGATAGTCTTTTATCTCTTTCTGTATTATTTGACTAAATGGATATTGTTTATTCGCTGCTTCAATCAGCGTTTGCTCGTACTCATGACATTTATGTTCGTACTCCCGATAAGGCTTGAGTACGTCATCTTTAATTGCAGTTGCCTCTTCCTGAGATATCTTTAAATCGTTGCGCTTTCCCTCTAAAATTATCAAAGCAATATTAGACAAATTTCCCTGATTTCTTTTGGCAAGACGTTCTAATTCTTGGCGATATATTAACTTAGGATCGTCTTTTCGCGACTTTGCCAATAATATTTTATGTCCTTCCTTTACCGGATAGAATTCCGGAGTCATAGTTGGAGATACTTCTTCCACCTTGTTACTAGCATATTCGTGCAACTCATCAATGCTTATACAACCATCACCGTCTGTATCTGCCGCACCAGTCTTAATACCTTCCACCAAATAGCTAGTGTAAACTGATAGCTCAGATCCTTGTTGCTCAAAAGAATATTGAGTTGAAGTAGAAGAAGTAAGAATTGCTCTACCCTTACCGCCTAATTGCTCTTGTACGTTAACGCTACCATCATCCTTAAGAGTCATTCCACTGGCGATCGCACCACTAAAACAGCAGTCTAAAATAATTACCTGTCTTTGGGAACGACTATAATTTATATTTTCATGCAGATAACTAGCTGGCACGGCTGAAGGCGTTACCAACCTCCCATTGTCTTTTTTGGTATCGCGGGTTGATAAGTACAATTTTCCCCTATCATCTTTAATTCCATGACCGGAGAAGTAAAATAAGAGTAAGTCATCCTTGTGGCGATTAGCAAATAGATTGTAGATGGCATTTCTAATATCTTGCGGTTGACGATTTTTCAACACCGTAATATCATTATCAGCAAAACCACCCATTTCCGGGTTTCCCAAAACTTGCCGCATTGCTTCCACATCTTGTACCGCAGCAGGTAAGGGGTTCAATCCCGCTTCATATTCACTTATCCCAATCAGTAGAGCTACCTTCGCCATCTCGCCACCCTAGATACTTTTGGTATTGTTGAGAAAATTTTCTGCTAGTTCCATAGCCGATGCAAAATCCTCTTCATTGCTCGCTTCTAAATTCAATTCTCTACCGTCAGGAGCTTTGAGTAACAGCTTAATTGTTTCAGGTTTACTAGCAAAGCGATCGCGCAAAAAACCGAAAACATTTTTAAGGTGTGCTTTATCTACCAAAACCGTTTTTAACATCCCCAACACATAACCACTAAGAGATTTAGAACTTTCGGGTACCTCTGAAACTTCTACTAAACCCGCTTCTTCTACTCCGTCTACTTCTTGAATCTGAGGTAACAAATTATAAACTTCTGCCTGTAATTCTTCCTCATCTAAATCCAGTTCCGACAGGGAAATAGTAAGTTGAATATTTGATGTTCTTATGGTGGGCATAAATGCAACCCTGGTTATAGCTTATAAAATATTTGATAGTAATTTTATAATACAGCAACCGTAATTTCCACAATCATACATTG
Source organism: Rivularia sp. (in: cyanobacteria) (assembly GCA_049649675.1). Classification (GTDB taxonomy): domain Bacteria; phylum Cyanobacteriota; class Cyanobacteriia; order Cyanobacteriales; family Nostocaceae; genus Rivularia. The sequence continues at coordinate 8,347 of JBARZF010000137.1, forward strand.
AAATATTTTACCTTTCTCAGATAATAATTAAATCTTTGAATTCGCCCTATTTTATATAAATAACTGTATTCCTATTTAACGTTTGGATAATACATTTCATAAGTGAAACAAGAAAATAAATAAATATCTACTGTAGTTATAAATATAAATGCTTTCAGATTAATTTATACTCTTGTACACCCATCACCGGGTTATCCCTTCGGAGAATTTCTCACAAGCTTCCATTTGCTTGGGAATCAAAACACATTCACTTAAAAGTTTGTAGTAAGAGTTTTAACTCTTATATTCAATATTTAAATTCTTGCGAGGATGTAAATCAAATATATAAAGCAATTGCAAAAAAAAAATTGATTATTAAGGACGTTTTTCTGGTATTATTATTTTATGAGATTAAATTTAAATAATGGAAAATATTGCCTACTGTAAAAATTTTAGCACCACTCCATTATAAAATAATAACTCTATCTATATTATTATCTCATACCGCGAGCATTTACGAACAATTTTTTAATTCAAATCCTAACCGTAATTCAATTTTCAATGAATAAAATCGGGAACTGCATTCTTCTCAACTAGATCGTGCAATCCCCAATACCCTAACCTTTACTAAAAACGCGAAAATACAACCAAGTACTCAATTCCTTAATGGGAAAGAAGATATAAGTCAAAGGATTAACGGTAACGATGATATTGCGAAAATCTCTCCGAGCTAAAAACACAATACCTTTAGCAACTTGGGAAGCTGACATCACCCCATAAGGATTTAATTGACTTTTAAATGGCCCCAAGATTAACTTACGAATAGTACAAGGGGAATCCAACCTTTTTAAAGTAATAATATTTCCCAAAGTTCTTTTACTCAATTCATATAACGGACTTAAAGCTGGCGAAACTTCCGCTTCCGATGTATTAATCCAAATTTCCTTTGTCGCTTTCGCATCTGCTCCGGTAACGGTGGAGAAAAATACGTCCATTAATCTCACCGCCGAAAATGCATTTACTTCAAAAGATTTATCAATATCTTCTGGAGTACGGCTACCTAACACATTTATTCCGTGGTTAATAATTAAGATATCAACTTTTTGTAAATGCGATCGCAATTCTTCTTCTTTGCCCGATTCCCAAGCTACGGCACTTACTCTAGGTTGTTCGACAATTTTTTCAGGATTTGTAGTTAAAGCAATAACTTTAGCGTTATTAGCAATCAACTCGGTTGTTAAAGCTTTTCCTAAAGTACCGCTAGCTCCGGTTATCGCAACGGTTTTACCTTTTACAGAAAGTGCAGTTCCCAAAATTTTATCTACCAGAGGAAATACACCACTATAATAAGCGTTTACGTCATCAAAATGATGTCGCCAGTGGTAAGTACGATTCACCCACCACACGGAAGGAATTACGTCTAAAGCTCCCGGCTTATGGGTATAGTCGGTTTCAACTTTTCCCAAGAAATATCTTAACGACGCTCCATAAAGGAAAGTGGCAGCGTAAAGTACACCCAACCATAAACCCATCGGACGAAAAATAACTGCGATCGCGCTGATTATAACTAGCAGCAAAATCGATTCAACAATATCGTGATAAAGCTGGGAATCCTTATAAGCTTCCAGAGAAATAATCGATAAATCCCGTTTGTACACCTGATGATGTTTGTTATGCCATTTAGCCAGCCATTTAACGTGATGACAAGCAGCATGATAGCTATCCCTAACCACCTCAGCAATCAAAACCGAGAGAAATCCCCAAGCAACAAACTGCAAGCAAGCATACATTGCCACAACCCAATTAATTTGTAATCCTGCTCCCATCACGGTTTTAATCTCAACTAATGTTTGTATTATATATTTTTGTTAAATACACCATACATTCTATTTAGCACCTAAGAAGCAACAAGATGGCGGGATATTTCCGAACAGTTTAATATTTGTCGTTTATAAAATATTGGGAATTGGACATTTAAAAAAAATCTCTATATAATTAGAGCCTGTATTATACTGTAGTGGTAGATACCGCCATGTAACTACAAGGTAAATATTTGCGTTTTAGATGAACGAAGATGATATCTGTTAGAAAAATATCAATTAATAAATCATTAAAAATAAATCAATTAATAACTCAAAGAAAAAGTCTATCCGTTATTTTGTGTACCTGCTTGATTTTGATATCAAATTTAGCTTTTTCTAGTATTTCTCATGCTCAAATAACCGATCCAATTCCTGAAAAAATCGAAAAATCAGAATTAATTGTCGGTTTACAAGAAATAGCACAAATTCCCGGTAGTGGTACCGGAAGAGAGAAAATAGCAAGATTAAATTTTTTAACTAATGCTGGTGACGGTAGCGGTAGATTATTTGTTAATGATATGCGAGGTAAATTGTATGTCATTAATGAGGGTAAAGTTTCTTTATACATGAATTTTAAAAATTTAGTTTGTTCTGGATTTAGCTATCAAACAAAACAACAGGGTTTTGCTCCTAATCGCTTTTCATCCAGAGTTTGCTAAAAATGGAATTTTCTACACCGTACATAGTGAAGAAAAGAATAATCGTCTTCCCGATTTTTCGATTACAAAAAAAATTTTTGATAGCGAAAATAAAACCATTGAAAGTTCTCACCACGATGTCATTCTAGAGTGGAAAGCTGATAATCCGGCTGCCAATTATTTTACCGGAAGATTTCGGGAAATAATGCGTGTTGAAGAACCCTATGAAGACCATAATATCGGACAATTAGGATTTAATCCCAATGCTAAACCGGGAGATAACGATTATGGTATGTTGTATATTGCTTTAGCTGATGGTGGTAGTAATGGCTTTCCCGTGAGCGAAACAGATCCCCTCGACAACGGACAAAATTTAACTACACCTTTAGGAAAAATTCTGCGGATAAATCCGAATGGTAATGATAGTGCCAATGGTAAATATGGTATTCCTAAAGATAATCCTTTTGTTAATAATGTAGATTCAAAAGTATTAGGTGAAATTTGGGCTTATGGGCTGCGTAATCCCCATCGTTTTAGTTGGGATACGGGTGGTAATGGTAAAATGTTGGCTGTCGATACCGGACAAGCTTTTATAGAAGAAGTGAATCTAATTGTTAAAGGTGGTAACTATGGATGGGGAAATCGTGAAGGGACTTGGGTTATCTTTGAAGATAACGAAAATGTTCTTTTCAAGTTACCGTCATATGATGCAAAATATAATTACACTTATCCGGTAGCTCAATACGATCATGATATTCCCAAGGATTATCAAGGTTTTTATGGAATTGCTATTACGGGTGGTTATGTATATAGAGGTAAAGCGATTCCCGAATTAATCGGTGAATATATTTTTGCAGATTTTGGTAACGATGCCCGTTTTTTTCACGTACCCGTAGAT
>JBARZF010000138.1:0-6605 GCA_049649675.1 Rivularia sp. (in: cyanobacteria)
CCCCATCACCCCATCACCCCATCACCCCATCCCCCCATCACCCCATCACCCCATCACCCCAACACCCCATCACACAATCCCCAATTCCCAATCCCCTTCGGCCCAATCTAGACAAATAACTTAACAAACCCTATATGGTAGTCCTTCAAGTTGTAAAGTGAAATCAATCAGCCCTGGATAAAAGGCAATAAATAATTAAAGAGGCAAAAACTTATGGTTCAACGTGGTTCTAAAGTGCGCGTTCTTCGCCCCGAATCTTATTGGTATCAGGATGTAGGAACCGTGGCTACTGTTGATAAAAGCGGCATTATATATCCGGTAATTGTCCGCTTTGATAAAGTTAACTACGCTGGCATCAACACCAATAACTTTGCAGAAGATGAAGTTATTGAAATTGAAGCACCCAAAGCTAAAGCTAAAAAATCCACGCCTACAGCTTCTGGTGGTAAACAAACTCCTGTAAATCCAAAAGAACGCGCAACCGGACAAGGTACTAAACCTACTGGTAAAACAGGTGCCCAAGCAGAGTCTGCTGAAGCTAACGTTCAAAAAGAAGGTACTCCAGATCAAGGAACCGAATCTCGTTAAGTTGTGCCAGAATTACCAGAAGTTGAAACAGTTAGAAGGGGTTTAAATCAATTAACCCTGCAACGAAAAATCACGGGAGGAGATGTGTTGCTTAATCGCACCATCGCCTACCCGTTTCCTCCTGAAGATTTTTTAAATGGTCTTAAACAAAGAGAAATAATATCCTGGCATCGTCGCGGTAAGTATCTGATCGCCGAACTGAGTTTGTTAGAAGAAGACAAGGAGACAAGGAGACAAGGGGACGAAGTAGAAAATAATTCTACCCCCTCTCCCCCATCCCCCCATCCCCCCATCCCCTCTTCCCTGGGTGTTCATCTGCGAATGACAGGTCAACTCTTATGGTTGGCTCAAGATGAACCTTTGCACAAGCACACCAGAGTAAGATTGTTCTTTGGTGAGGAATGGGAATTGCGCTTCGTGGATCAGCGTACTTTTGGTCAGATGTGGTGGGTTCCTCCAAAGGTTGAAACACAAAGTATTATTACTGGTTTAGCAAAACTTGCCGCAGATCCTTTTTCAGCAGAGTTTACTGTAGAATATCTTGCTGATAAACTCAAAAATCGCCGCCGCGCTATCAAGACTGCGCTACTAGATCAATCTGTGGTGGCGGGGGTAGGTAATATTTATGCTGATGAAGCATTGTTTCTCAGTGGGATACAGCCAGAAACTTTGTGTCTTAATTTGCGAATAGAACAAATAGATAGTCTGCACTCTAGCATTCTTAAAGTCTTAAAAACTAGTATTGAAGCTGGGGGCACAACTTTCAGTAATTTCCTCAATGTAAAAGGCGTAAATGGTAACTATGCCCATGTGGCGTGGGTTTATAACCGCACCGGGGAACCTTGTCGAAATTGCAGTCATCCCATTGAGCGAATTAAATTAGCTGGAAGATCCAGTCACTTTTGTCCCCAGTGTCAGCAGTCAGCAGTCAGCAGTCAGCAGTGAACAGTGAACAGTGAGTAGTGAATAATTTTCTCCCCACTCTACCCCCTCTACCCCCTCTCCCCCCTCTCCCCACTCTTCCCACTCTCCCCACTCTCCCCACTCTCTCCAATTCCCAATTCCCAATTGCTGATTCAAGCTACAATCCTGATTGGTAAAATTAATCGTATTTATTAAAGAGGAAAACTTATGGCTGTCAAAAAAGGAACGATGGTTCGCGCTATTCGGGAAAAGCTAGAAAACAGCTTGGAGGCTAAAGCTAGTGATTCTCGCCTTCCTTCCTATCTATTTGAAACTGAAGGGGAAATTCTAGATACTAAAGGTGATTATGCTTTGGTGAAGTTTGGAAAGGTGCCTACACCGAATATTTGGTTGCGTATGGATCAGCTTGAAGAGTTTAAATAATTTCAGTCTTCTGAGGAGAAATGTAGCATAGGGCTTTTTCAAGAGTTAAAAAATCCGGCTAAAAAAAACCGGGTTTCTCTACATCCTACAATTCTTAAAAAATCATATAAAAATGCTGTATCTTGCTGGCGTTAGAAGCCTGTGAGTATATCCTCAGAGGATTTCAATCTATTAAAAAGGGCGAAACTTAATTATGAAGTTTCGTCTTTTTTTGTAGAGAAAAATACTATTTAAAAAAAAACCATAGAAAATTGCTGAGAAAATACCCTGATGTTTTTTATCATACCCTGAAAGCACTTATTACTAGATTACTCTAGGAAGTGAACTAACATTATTAACCTTCAATGGCACTTAGAAAAAGTCGTTTGCAAAGTAAGAAAACTCAGTCTAAAAGTTCCACTGCTAAGGCTAAAGCTCAAAGTAGTGCTGCAAAAGCAAGAGTTAAAAGTAGCACAAAAAAAGTTAAGCCTGAAGCTTTATCTGTAGAAAGCAAAGTTTCAACTAATACTCCAGAAACTGAAGTGAAAAATACAACCAAAAAAGTATCCAGCAAAACAAAATCTGTTAGCACCACTCTAGGAAAAGTTAAGGCTACAAGAAAGAAAGTATCTAGTAGACGATTAGCTCCTACAGAAGAGGTGAATTCCACTAAGAAAGCAGAAAAACCTGCTGAGACTGCCAAAGTGGAAAAGGTAAAGTCTTCTACTAAGATTGCTAGTAAACGATTACCTGCTAGCACTACTAAGAAGGTAAAAGCACAGACATCTGCATCTACCACGGTTGATAAATCTGAAACCACCCAGAAGAAAGCAGCTAGCAAAACGAAAGCTAAATCCACCACTAAGAAAGCTACTAGCACAACTAAAACCAGCACCAAGAAAGTTACTGGCAAAACCAAAGCTGCTATCAAGAAAAACCAAGATAAAACTCGCTTGCTTTTAGCTTTGTGGGATTTGGGAGGAACTAACAAATTAGTTAAAACAACAGAAGTAACTGGCAGCGTACAGCGCAAAAACGAAAAAGCAGGAGAGTATACTTCTATTCTCAGAAAATTAGAAAAAGCTGGTGCGATCGTCAGCACTCGCAAGAGTAAAGTTGAAAGCATTAAGCTCACCGATATAGGTTTGCAGATGCTTTCAGAAGGGCTAATAACTCTTGAATTCAAATTTTATGGAAAGCAGGTTGGAAGTATAGTTGCAAGTAAATTCGTTGGTGGGTTGCTCAAATGGATACGAGAAATGGATGGTGCAACAATTTCTTCGACATCACAAACAGAGCAATCCAAAATCGCATCCTAATATTTAAATGTTGGTAATGTCGTCAGGGTGTTCCGTCTTAACTGCGGTACGAATTGGTAATTTAAGAGTTGAAACAGAGCGCTGTAAGTTTCGAGCGATCGCGACAATATAGGTAATAACAATGTAATCACAAAGCAGACTGTTGAAACGATTAAGGCTAGATAGATATCATAGTTTGCTTCTCACAGACACAACGACTCGGCAAGATTTTTGGCTATTTACTCAAACATAATTAGTGGTTTATGTCATTGGTATTGAATGTATATAAACCTCCACCAAGGTAATTCGATTATTATGTGCGATGTTCCCTAGTAACAATTAAGAAACGCAGATTGCAGAGTTTATTGATTAGTAGAAATTCTGCAATCTTAGCGTATGAATTGTGAAACCATTGCTGCTCGTTTTTGCGTGCTTGCCGTGTATTTTCGGTGATTCGTATTTTAGGCATTTGTAAATTTTACCTTTCTAGAAATAAAACCTGTAATTGCCTAAATCGCATTTTAGTACTCAAATGCGTATCAAAGGTATTTATTTGTAATTTTATATTTGATGTATTAGATATATTTAAGCATTTTTTTAAACATTTTTTCGATTTCAATGCTTTTAAAGTAATAAATAAGTGTAACATATAACACGAGTAATGAATGAAGGTATGAAAATGACCGATCCAAATAAAACTCGCGTTCTGCTGGCTTTGTGGGCATTAGGAGGAGCAAAGGAGGAAGTTAAAAGGGGTGAATTTACCAAGCGAATTGTATCTAAAGGTAAGAAGGTAGCAGATTATCAGGAAATGTTTGACGAACTGGAGAAAGAAAACGCGATCGCAATTTCCAGAAAAAAGGTTTCTTTGGTATCTCCAAAGGGTTTAGAAATGCTCACGGAAGGTTTGAAAAGTTCTGATTTCAATTTTGAAGGGACAATTGTTGGAACTTGGGCTGCGAATGCTTTGTTGAGGTGGATTGGAGAAATGGATACAAACGTGAATTTTGCACCAATAACACAGAAGCAACCAGCAACGAACGGAAAATCTTCAAACGAAGCGATCGCCTCTTATGAAAAGTTTGAAAAAATCACGCTGGAAGTTTTCGACGAGTTAAACCGAGATTATAACTTAAATAACTTGGTACCAATTTACAGGATTAGAAGAACAATTGGCGATCGCGTTTCTCGTAAACAGTTCAGTGAATGGCTCTTAGAGATGCAAGCAGAAGATATTTTCCAACTTGAAGGTGGGAGTGTAGAAGACAGTGCTTCGGACAAGATAGAAGATTCTATCACTACCGAATTAGATGGATTGCGTTGCTACGCTTCCAAGTTGAAAAGTTAATTTTTTTCCTCGCTTATTAAATCTAAAAAAACATGACTGGTAACACATCTTCGATTGACGATTTAATTAAAAATAAAAATCCCTTCGCAGGACATATTGTTGTCCGTTCATCACAAGTATGGGGAAAAAGTTTTCCTGATGTACTTTCAATTAATTCTCATGCTTCCAATGCTGTTTTTGATGCAGTGGATAAAGTTAGTAAAGGGGAACGCGAAACTGTAGGGATTACAATTATTGCTGAAAAAGGAGCAGGTAAAAGCCATATTATAAGTCGAATAAGACATCGCTTGCAGACAGAAGATAATGCTTTATTTATCTATATGGGCAAGTACGATAATCTAAATCAAATTAAATACGAATTTCTGCAAACTGTTGCTTCTAGCTTAAGAGCGCATGGTAGTAAAAATGTAATGCAGTGGCAAGAAATCGCAACAGCTTTCATTAATGAAGTTAGAAAATGGAACTATACACCGCAACAATATATCAATAGTATTTATCCAAAATGGTTGGACAAATACTCAAATAAGTTTATTGATAAGTTAACTGAAATTATTCTTCAAAATAAGCCTGAAATTACTAATCCTTACTTAGTCAAAGCTATTTTATGGACGCTATCTTCCCTACATAGTACATATGCAAATTATTGGCTAGCTGGATTGGATTTAACTCAGAAACAAGCTGAGGCAATGGGATTACCAAATTTTGAGAAAGATGATAAAGAAGCAGAAGGATTAAAGACAGTTCGTCAGATTTTAGATATTATCAGCGATTATAAAGTCCCAGTAATTTGCTTTGATGAACTAGATAATATAGAAGTTAATGAATATGGTTTGCTCTCGGCGCATTTAGTTGCAAGTTTAGTAAAAGACTTATACAACAGCCAGAAACGTGGTGTTTTCCTTTTGGCAATGTATCCTAGAACTTGGAACGAGCAAATCAAAACTTTACCACAAGCCGAAGCAGTCATTGATAGATTAGTCAGCGAGCAGCTCGATAGACAGCCCTTGAAGCTAAATAATCTCAATGCTGATGATACTGTGGCGATTGTAAGTCAGTGGCTGCAAGTTTTCTATGAAGAGAATCAAGTTATTCCATCACATCCACTTTATCCGTTTAATGAAGAGAAGCTGAGAGAATTTGGTAAGAGTAAGCCAACTGTAAGGTCAATTTTAAAGTGGTGTGCAGAAAATTTTGGGAATTCACCAATCGAAGCGAATCTAGTAGAAGAATACTTCAAAAATGAATTAACAAATGTTGAAGCTTCTATTGATGAATTAATGGAAGATAACGAAGCAATTTCCAACGCACTTAAGTTAGCATTCTCAAGTTTAAAGGGTGAAAAATTAGAAGGAGTAAAAATTGAAGCAGTTGAAGAAATTCAAGCTAATGCAGCAGACAAAGGATATATTGATTTCAAAATTGTTGGTAATGATAGCAAAGTTAAAATTGGCGTTGATGTCATTCAGCAATCCGGCGGAAAGTCTATAGGAGCCGCATTAAAAAGACTAATTGACTATGAAAAATTTGATATTACTCGTGGTTGTTTAGTTCGCTCAAAAAAGATTAATTCTGGAGCATCTATACCCAACAAATGTTTAAAACAACTTTTGCACGAGCAAGGTGGAGAATGGGTAATGCTGCAAAGCCACGATATTAAACCTCTTTTGGCTATTTGGTTTGTATTGCGTAGCTGCGAAAGTTACGAATTAACTAAAGAACAAATTTTTGATTTTATCAAACAAGAGCAAATAGCAATTAATAATCCCTTGGTTCGAGAAATACTCAGCGAACCATCAGGAGAACAACCAAGCGATTTAACTGATGATGATTTACCAATTAGTATTCCTCAAAACGTTGATAATACCACTGATAATATCGACCTAAATCTACCTGTAGACAATTAAATATGAATTCGTTGCTTCCAATCCCAACAGCATTATGTCTACCCGCTCCTGATATTGCAGCTTTAATTCAAGGACGAATTATTGCTGCTATCCCCAGGATGTTTATTCGTCCCGGACAGAAATTTGCGCTTTATCCAAGCA
>JBARZF010000139.1:0-3513 GCA_049649675.1 Rivularia sp. (in: cyanobacteria)
CAATTCACGGTGCAACCGTAGAAAACACTTTGTTTGAAGACGGTGACGGTTCTAACACCTTCCGTGCATTTGAACCAACCCAAGCAGAAGAAACCTATTCAATGGTGACAGCAAACCGTTTCTGGTCACAGATTTTCGGTATTGCATTCTCCAACAAACGCTGGTTGCACTTCTTCATGTTGTTTGTGCCAGTTACCGGGTTATGGATGAGTTCAGTAGGTGTAGTTGGCTTAGCGCTGAACCTACGTGCTTATGACTTCGTATCTCAGGAATTGAGAGCAGCAGAAGATCCAGAATTTGAAACTTTCTACACCAAGAATATCTTGTTAAACGAAGGTATCCGTGCATGGATGGCTCCTCAAGACCAGCCTCACGAACAGTTTGTATTCCCAGAGGAAGTTCTACCTCGTGGTAACGCACTGTAAGCAGGGATTTCAGATTTCATAAAATTTGGATTCTCAGCTAAAAGAGAACTTTAAACTGATTTAATCCTCGTCAAATGACGGGGATTTTTATTTTCGATTTTCGATTCTGAATAACTAATTGCAATCTAAAATCGAAAAAAATAGGCATTCTTGTTGATATTTTGTTTAAAGCCATGCTATAGTAGTAGCAACATACAAAGAAAGGGCAAATTGCTCTATCTTGTTTGAGATTAAAAGCCGCTTAGGCAACAAGGAGGTGATGCCCATGATAGAAAGTAGTATACGCATGGGTCGTCAAGTTGTAGCAAACCGGCTGTGCGCCGGAGCTGTGCTCTAAGAGTTACTTTAGTCTTTTTTAAAGGCTAATTTATCTTAAGCGACAAGGCTGAATTGGAGTTCCTTCCGGCAGTCAGGTTACAATTTGAAGACCCAACTAGACCGCTCTTAGATTAAGTCAACCGGCTTAACTAAGAGCGGATAGTTTTTTATGGGTACTTTTTTTTAATTTTAAATTTTTTAATTTTAAAGTAGAGAATTTTTGTATAGCAAGCGTTTCAGTTTTTTACTTCAACATTTTAGTATTTGCTAGGAACTGAAGAACCATAATTTTTGATTAGAAGAACCTGAATAATTAACTAGCGCTTCGTTTATTTATAGTTAATTTCAAGTTGACTCGATAGTTTTTCACTGTTCCCTGTTCCCTGTTGCCTGTTCCTTCTTTGATTATCTATTGGATTTCGCTCGTATCAAATGTAGGTCTTAAGCTAATTAAATCTTCAATATTCCGCTTCATCGTATCGCAAATCGCGTTTAACGGTAAATCGTTCTCATCAAAACCGAAGGGATTTTCTATTTCTAGTCCAATTGCTTCGATACCAAATAAAGTAAAACTAATAACCGCAGTAATCGCACCAGTTGCCCATCCGAGACTATCTACCAACTGAAAAGGTAGCAGCAAGCAATACAGTAGTAATAATTGTTTCAAATGTATCGTATAAGCGAAAGGTATAGGCGTTTTTAAAATACGCTCGCACGCTCCCAAATTATCTACCATGCTATTGATTAACTCTTGCATCGCGATTAGCTGATAATTATTTAGGCGATCGCGATTACACTGCTGTTGTAAATAATCTCCAATCCAAAAAGCTATTTCTAGAGGAGGATGATTCATGGTTAGCAATGTCATGTACTTTGAAGAGAGCATTAACTCTTCTAATTCACTATTTACAGGTAAAGAACGTAAGTGTAATTTAGTTGCCACTGCGAAAGCAACCAGTAAGCGCAATGCTGCAACTTTCTCTTTTCTATCTTCGGGACATATTTCATTTACAGATACCAGAATTAGTCGCGCCAAATTTCTCACATTATTGACAATATTCCCCCATGCTTTTCTACCTTCCCAAAAACGGTCATAAGCTGTATTCGTCCGAAACACAAGAAGTAAACCTAGCACGATGCTAGGGATAACGCTACCTAAAATAGGTTGGGATACAGGAAAATTTAAATAATAAAGTAGAGAAACAAAGGCACCGAATAATCCAAAAAATATTACTCGGTAGTAAATTGTTGTAATAACTGTACCTTTAACTTGGAAAGCTAATCGCAACCGTCTTAGTCTCTGTGACCCCATGCAGGTACCCGAATAAATATTAATTTTTGTTTAGTATATAAACATTTAGAGTATAAATTAATATGCGTCGGATGGTATTAATTCTATTGATACTTTTAGTCAAATATGGCGGCTTATAGAAGCGTCTAACTAACGAATGGTCTTTACAAATGAACGGTTACTCTTCACAACTTCTATCTCGACCTAAATAAGAAAAAAATTATTTCCTCAAGTCTAGAATTGTCCATCCTAAAGTAAGATGTGGTTAAGAATCAGTTAAGTTAATTTTGATGTGAACTTTTCAATAATTTTAGGATTAACTTGGAGGTTACGAGCAAAGGTACTGTAAAACGTCAAGTGAGACTTTAAGTAAAAGAGATAAAGTTCTTTATCATCAGTTTTGACTTTTTTATGTTAATTGTGTGACAGTTAACAATCTGACCATAAAATTGCGTTCTGTTTTACTTGTCTTATAATTAAAGGCTATAAAGGATATGTTTATGCATAAGTTAATGACATCGATCTTTATTTAAATTTAGTCGGTTATTATCTTAGCAATAACTAAAATTGTGTGTGGGGTGACTATGCCTCCTAAACAAGTTTCACAATCTAAGTGAATTGTCAATCGAATTTGCAGCAAAGTAGATTATCCGTGCAAGGTGTGAGGAGAAGAGGAATAATGTCTAATTTTTTGTGGAAATCCTTGGCGTTAAGTCAAGCCGTTTTCGGAGCTTCATTGTTAGTTTCAACAACTGCGATCGCGGCTCCGGGTGCTACGGAAACTGAAGCTGTTAATGCTGAAGTATCTCAATTCGAGAAGTCAGAAACTGAAACTCCATCTGTATTTTCAGCTTCTTTAGAATCTCAAGAAACACAAACGCTGGCTCAGGCTCAACAAACTGAAGACAACGTTTTACAAGAAGTAAATCAATACAGTAGTGAAGGACAAGAGAATGGAAGTCAGTCTCAGGTAACTTCCGTTTCTCAGTTTTCCGACGTACAGCCAACCGATTGGGCTTTCCAAGCTCTACAATCCTTGGTTGAGCGTTATGGCTGTATCGCTGGTTATCCAAACGGCACCTACCGTGGGAACCGTGCTTTAACTCGTTATGAATTTGCAGCAGGTTTGAATGCTTGTTTGGATAGAGTTAACGAATTAATAGCAACTGCTACTGCTGATATTATTACCAGAGAAGATTTGGCAACTTTACAGCGTTTGCAGGAAGAATTTTCTGCTGAATTAGCGACTTTACGCGGACGAGTAGATGCTTTAGAAGCGCGTACCGCTGAAATAGAAGCGAATCAATTCTCTACAACAACCAAATTAGCTGGTGAAGCGATTTTCGCGTTAACCGACGCTTTTGGCGATAGCGTAGATAGCAATAACAACACCGTCTTCCAAAACAGAATTCGTTTGGACTTGCAAACCAGTTTCACTGGTAAAGATGTTTTACACACCCGTTTGGCTACTGGTAATGC
>JBARZF010000140.1:0-2647 GCA_049649675.1 Rivularia sp. (in: cyanobacteria)
TTGAGAAAGTTATCTACAAATTCTGGCAAATGCTCAAAAATATGATCTCGCGGCACAAAATCAACATTACCTGCTTTCAAGCGAATTGTTCGACAATTCGGAGAATGCCAAACAATATCTTCCTGCTCGACATTTACTTTACGGGTAAACATATCAACTTGCCATCCAAGTTTAGCTAATGCTTCCCCTACATGACGAACGTAAACGTTTTGCCCTCCGGCTTCTTCCTTACCTATTTCAATCGCTGGATCGCCGTGGACGGAAATTAAGGCGATGCGTTGTTCTGTTGCAAGGTTCATAGTTTATTGGTTATTAATGTGTTTGACTTCTTAGGAGCGCGTCAACCCCTAATACCAAAATCTTTGTAAATGTTCATGTAATCTTTATTTTAATTTAATATGCGATCTTTTTTTGCTTATTTGCAATTACCTTTACTCTTGTCACTTCAGTAATAATATTGGTTTATGCAATGCTACAAACAATATACTTGTGTTTCCCAACACCTAGATATCACTTACTTAAACTGCTAATTATTGCCATAAATCTATCCTTGAAAGTATCATTTATGACTATTATATATCTATGCCTTTAAGTTGAAACCAGTATTTTTTGTAAATTTACCTACTATAATTATCCGTTTATATACGCACTAATTTATTTCAACTAAAACAGTAAATCAATGCTAAATACTTTTTTAGAGACACCAAACCATAACAGCTATATAAGAATATGTAATTTAATATACTTAATACATTTTTTCAGTATAAATCGTGCTTGAAGCTACTTTTTCAAAAGCTGACAAAAAGTTTATTTTTCAAGCTAATGTATTTTATATTACATTTATCCAAGCTATTTAAATATGTATAGTATACGATTCCTTTATTGTTAACGCTTTATGTGAGGTAATGCTGGGACATAGTCCAGACATAACTGTGCTTGCTAGCTATATTCAGCGTTAATACTTCTTTGAAAGCAAAAAATATGATAATTTAATTGATAGCTATCATCAAGCCAAGAACTTACAAGCTTATAGTGTGTCGGAAGCAAGAAAGCCGTTTAACGATTTTAAAAGATTGGTCAATTTCTGAAAAATTAACTGCAAGCTAGATGTAGAAGATATTTAATCTTGAAGAGAGCTTAAGAAAAACGATCGCACACCATTTTAAGCGAGCGGTTGTGGAAAGTTCTTCGCTAAGATAAATGCCTTGCAATAGCTAGGATTAAAAATTAATGTTTTTTGTGGTATAGAAACAGATGGCGCTTATCGATTAAAAGCGCAATCCTTCATTCGTTGAGAAGCAACTACTATAAACAAAAAGGAAGCTTGACAAGCCCAAAGAGCGAACTCGGTGGGCTAGTTCATTCTTCCTAAGTTACAAACTAATTGGTAGTTTGTGCAGCAAGCATTTCCTTTAGCTTCTCTAACTCTGTAGCCCAACGAGGATCTGGAGAAACTCCATCTGACGAAGAACTGGTTGAACTGCTGCTATCTTTAGAATTGCTACCGCGACGAGATTTTTTCTTACTCTTACTAATTCCGGTAGTAGCAGAACCACTAACAGCAGCGGGTACTGGTGTTGATGCTTTAGAAGGCTGCTGAATTTCTTCTCCTTCCTCACTACTTTTAGTGCGAGGTAATGCTTTTTCCAGCTTAATAGGAGATTCCTTGAACATCTGACCGTTATATTTTTCAATAATTTGATCGGCTTGTTCGTCGTTGTTCACAGTCATAAAACCAAAGCCACGACATTTGCCAGTCTTACGATCTTTGATTAATTTAGTCGTAATACTGCTACCTTCTTCAGCAAAAACTGCCTGCAATTCTGATTTATCTATTTCTTCTTTTGGCAAATTGCCTATGTATAGGCGAATGGACATGAAAGAACCTCCAATATGGTTAGATGTTTAGGAGCGGGTTTAAAACAAAACTTGGTTTTATAGATGACGGACATCTGTTATTAACTAACATTGCCGCGAACCATCTTTTTACTCCAAACTGTCAATCTTTACAATACAGTTTTTCGCCAAGTTGATTTTTTTATGCAAAATTACACGCTTGAACGTGCAAACAGGTTAATTCCAAAATTTATAAATTCTGCATTATACTTCTTGCAAAACAAAACTGATTCAATGCTCTTTTATTATGAAGATTTAAACACCATTTTCTACAATATCACGCTATTCTTTGCACAGCTAGTTCAGCACAGACATTTCTAGCCCTGTCATTAATGCATAGTAACATAAAATACATTTTTTTCGTAAAGCAAACCCTTTCAAAAAGTAGAAACCAGTCAACGATTGGTTCATTTCCTGCTGTATTGGAAGGACGAAAGGGAGATACAGTAGCGCAAACAGCCTCATTCATTAATTAAGCCTATAGCTTTCTTGTTTGAGCTAGGACTAGTTAGTGTTAATAAACGTAACATATTATTTTATATTTCGCAACTTTTATTTACAAAAATATTTCAAAATCAGTTACCAGTTACCATTTATTTTGATGTGAGGAACTGTACGGTAAGAAGAGTAAAGCTTTGAGGCTTAGATATTCTTCGGTATGCATTGATAAAAAATTTATATCCAGACATCTTTTTTGAAATGCAACTAAACCAATAGAAGCCAACTATATTTTATTGGTAACTCAAAACTG
>JBARZF010000141.1:0-1818 GCA_049649675.1 Rivularia sp. (in: cyanobacteria)
AAATTAAAAATCGTCGGGAGCAAATCCGCGCAAAACTTGGCGAGCCGGAATGGAGCGTTACCCGTAGGTTGAGGGTAACAAAGCAAGGTACTTATTCATCAAGTTATTACATTAACGGAATCTCTTCTAATTTAAGTGAGCTACAGGACGAGTTAAGTAGTATCCGTATAAACGCTGAAGGTTATAACGTTGTTCTGCAAGGTGACGTTACCGATATTATTTCGATGAAGGCTCGCGAAAGACGAGAAATTGTTGATGAATTGGCTGGGGTTGCGGCTTTTGACAGAAAAATTAATCAAGCCAAAAAGACTTTAGAAGAAGTTAAAGAAAAGGAAGATAGCTGTCGGATTATTGAAACGGAATTAACAACGCAATGCGAAAGGCTTTCTCAAGATAAAGCGAAGGCTGAGAAATATCAAAGATTGCGAGTTGATTTTTTAGAAAAGCAGAAGTGGGAAGTTGTGCTGTCATGGCGCACTTTACAGGGGCATCAAGAAAGATTGTCGAAGCAAATTCAAGAGGGCGATCGCACTCTTTCAGAAAATGCCCAGCAGTTGGGTGCAGTTAATCGGGATATTGAATCAAAGCAGAAGGAGCTCGAGGAGTTAAATGCTCATGTCAAAGCTTTGGGTGAGGAAGAGCTTTTAGCGGTACAATCACAGTTGGCGACTCAAGAAGCGGAATGCAAGCAAGTGCAGCGTCGTCAAAATGAGTTACAAACGGGAATTGCGGAAGCTGGTACAAAAATTACTCAAACTCAGCACGAAATTCACCAGCATCAAGATTCTGTATCTGGGTTAGCTCAACAAAAGGATGCGGAAACACAAAATTCTGCTGATTTACAAAGCCAGCGCGAGTCACTGCGTCAAAATTTAGAAAAATCTCGCGAAATGGCGGCGGAAATTGCTTCGGCTTCGGAAGCTTGGGTGGTACAGCAAACGAATTTAAACCGTCAAATCGAAACTGTACTGCAAACTTTGGAACCCCAACGCAGCGAAAGAGCGCAGTTACGGGAAAGAAATAGTCAGTTGCAGCAACAAATTCAAGAACAAAATCAGTTAGTTGCAGAATTAGAGCCGCAGTTAGCAGAAAAACAAAGTCAATTTAATCAATTTGAAGTTGGATTTAATTCTAGCGTTGCCCCAATTCAAGATTTAGCTGAGAATTTAGCAGCAACTGAACAGGAATTAGAAATTCAGCAGCAAACTCAAAAGCGGTTGTTACAAGAGCAAAGGGATAAACAGCGCCAGCTTGATAAATTGGAAGCACAAGCCCAAGCCCAACAGGAAGCACAGGGAACCCATGCCAGTAAAATTATTTTGCAATCTGGTTTACCTGGTGTTTGTGGTTTGGTGGCGGAGTTGGGAAGGGTAGAACCAAATTTTCAATTAGCTTTGGAAACTGCTGCTGGCGGACGTTTGGGACAAATTGTAGTAGAAGATGACAGCGTTGGTGCGGCTGGAATTCAGTTACTTAAGCAAAGACGCGCCGGGAGAGCAACTTTTCTACCTTTGAATAAAATTCGAGCGCCGCGCATTAATGAATCTGGTAATTTAAGATATGCCAACGGTTTTATTGATTATGCGGTGAATTTAATCGATTGCGAACCCCGTTATGATGATGTGTTTGCTTATGTTTTCGGAAATACGGTTGTTTTTGAAAATATTAATTTAGCTAGAAATCATTTGGGAAAAGTCCGCATTGTCACTTTAGAAGGTGAATTATTAGAAACTAGCGGTGCAATGACTGGTGGTAGCGTTACTCAGCGATCGAGTTTGCGTTTTGGTACGGTGGAAGCGACGGAATCTGAAGAAGTCA
>JBARZF010000142.1:0-4786 GCA_049649675.1 Rivularia sp. (in: cyanobacteria)
CGAGAGCCATTATAGCGACGCACGTAACAGAAAGTATCTGGTGTAATATATTTCTCCCACTGACTACCCATAGATATCGCAGGATTCAAACGACGCAATCCCGAAAGTTTCCGCACATCCCAATAAAGCGGAGTTTCGGTATCCCAATTATCCATCATCGGACGGTTATAGGGGTCGTTATTTCCGTAAATATTACCATCGGCATTGGTATCGTTATGCAGATATTGTTCGGTACCGTAAAATAAACAAGGAATTCCCCGACTAGTCATTAAAAAATCTACCGCTAAACGCAAAGCATCGTTATCTGGGTTGAGACTTTGGAAGCGATGCATATCATGGTTATCGATAAAAGTTATCAATTCCGTTGCACAACTGTAGCGATAATCCTGCTTTAAAACATTATTTACTAAATAAAACCCAGATTCATCATTCGTTCCTAAAGCTTGACGAAGTGCCATGCACAATCCAAAATCTAGTATAGTCATACCAGAATCATTGGCGAATTCTACAGAGCGATCGTCATCTGCACGACTGTAAATCCATTCCCCAAAGATAAATACATCTGGTTTGTGGTTGTACATTTCACTGTTAAACTCTTGCCAAAACCAAATTGGCATATGTTTAACTGTATCTACCCGTAACGCATCAACTCCTCTATCCAACCACTGCTTAATCGCCGATTTAATATAATTTCTATATTCGATATTGTTTTCGTTAAAAGTTGCTAAACCTGCCAATTCACAGTTTTGTACCTGCCATTCATTTTCCCAATCGCTAACTTCACCATAATGATGATACCAATTATCTTTATCATCATTAAAATCGGCAATTTTTACGCCATCATCGTACAATTCACCTTTACTACCACCCGTATCGGGACTGCTATGATTGCACACAACATCTAATATCAGCTTCATATTGCGCTTGTGCAATTCTTCAATTAATCTATCAAAAACAGTATCTCTGGTATCTTGAGTTTTATTCAGAGAAGGTTCATCATCTGGTGCAATAAAACGAGGATTCAACCTTTTAAAATCCTTCGTCCAGTATCCATGAATTGCCGCACTTTCAATAAATAATTCTTCAACTTGCTCGAATAAAGGAGTTAACCAAACAGCAGTAACTCCTAGATTTTTCAGATAATCTAATTTATCAATAACTCCTTGTAAATCTCCACCCCAATATTTACCCCATTCTTTCTTCTCTGGATCGTAAAGTTCCGAATTAAACCCTTTATTATTCTTGGAATTACCATCGTGAAAACGGTCAACTACAAGGAAATAAATAGTTTCTTGGCGAAATTCAATATCCCTGGTATAGAGAAACTCCAAATCAATATCGGCATCAGTTTCCGGAGTTTCAACAATCACTTCTACTTCCGCTTGAGGATTTTCAACTTCATATTGATCGTCCGAAGCTTGAGATGGAGGAGTACTTACCATAGAAATGGGTTATTTTTATTTATGTTGATTTACTTGTATTTGTTCAATACTTCTAACCTTAAATCCGTATTCTTACCAATAATTTTATTTTTGCGTATTTTAATCATTAGACAGTATTCAATTACTCATCTAGATTAAATACCATCTTTTTCATATATAAGTCTTCATTCTTCGGGTAGAGATTGTTTTAAAAAGAAAATAGATGTAGGGTGTGTGACGGCTACGATAATTTATAAAAACATAATTAACAAGTTAATGCTGCCGTCACGCACCATTCGATTACTGAAGATGGTGCGCTCCGGCGATCGCGCTAACTTATAACAAAAATGACAGATGCAAGTATAGTAACAATTAATAATGGTGCCGTACTCTTCAACTAACGTTACCCTACATGAATTATTAATTGATAACTGTTAACTGTTAACTGTTAACTGTTAACTGAAAACTGAGAAGACTGCAAACCGTGCATATGATTAAATAAACCCCAACAATACTCTTCAGGTAATTTACAGGTAATCGCACCCCGCAACACAACA
The DNA here is from genome assembly GCA_049649675.1 of Rivularia sp. (in: cyanobacteria). Classification (GTDB taxonomy): domain Bacteria; phylum Cyanobacteriota; class Cyanobacteriia; order Cyanobacteriales; family Nostocaceae; genus Rivularia. The sequence goes on from JBARZF010000142.1 coordinate 1,979, forward strand.
TTGAAATACCAGTCATTGGGTGCCATCTCTTCTAAAAGTTTATTTACCACCACATAGGTGCGGACATTTTTATATACCTTTCCATGAAAATCAATATCTACCAATTCTTGACGATAGCCACCACGGGGTACATCTTCGCGCTTATCCAAGCTTTCGCTAAGTCTTAAAGGCAATTGATAAAGTACTCCATGTACCATACTTTTGGCATCTTCCACAACATCCAATACGCCACACTTGCGAAAAGCACTGTAACGGTAAAATCCTAATCGATAATTCTTAAGAATTCCCGCACCCATTACATAATCATGAGTATTTTCACCCATAGTACGCTTCAAATCTACCGGACACATACAGGAGCCGTAAGCAAAATAATAAAACGTCGGTTCCTTTAATTGCCGTTGTTGCCGATTCTGAGATTCCAGCAGCCAAGTGCGATCGCTCATCTAACTACAGAAATATTTATTACATCAGTCAATATACCTTCATATATAACAAATTGGGAATTGGAATTAAGAATTTATAAATTACATAAAAAGCCCCCCTTTTTTCAAACTATTGTGGCGGTAATAAGCTGCACAAAGAATAAAGCCCATTCACAAAAAAATTTGTGAGGGTGAATTATTTCAATCCAGCCGACAACGACTTTCATCATTACAACCCAGTTTTTGCTGACGCTCTTTAATAACGGTTTCTAAATCTGGCCTTCCGGTTAAACGCAAACGTAAATCCGCCCAAATACCGTAAATGAAATTGGCTAATGCACCTAAAACCGGCAACTTCGTAACTGCATAAACCCAACCCATTCCTAAAGCTTCGTACACTCGACGGAACACTTCAACGTTTTTAATAATCGTACCGTCGGGTAAAATTCCATGAATTCTTCCCATCGCTGTTTCAAAATCAATCCCAGCATTTTCTTCTGGATTGTAGTCATCTGCTGCGATATCTACAAATGCAACTTTACCTCTACCAGCGTCGCGCTTTTGCAAAAAATTAACTTCTTGCAAACATAACGGACATTCACCGTCGTAAAGTAGTTTGATTTCCCAAGATTGGTTAAGGGTTTGATTGGAATTGTTGAGTGTGCTGGTTGAGGAAGACATAGGTATTTGCTATATGAGTTATATCTATAATTGTGACAAATTATGAAGAAAAGTGAAAAAGAATCTCAAATTACCGAAGCCCTTCGGGCGATCGTAAGAAGTAAAAATTTTCAACTTAGCCCGAAGTATGGTATAATTCCTCGTCTTTTAAAGACGAATAAAAACAACCAGCATTACTTGAATCCTCTACCCCTTTAGGGAGAGGTGTTACATATAACTTCTTACTTACTACTTCTTACTTGTGAATTAGGTTAATTTAAAAATTGGTTATAAACTTTCTCGCTCTCATGTAATAAAAAGTGTGATAGCTTACTGATAACTAAATAAAGAAGTGCTAAAACAGACTATGAATATTTTGATTACGTAAAATTTATTAAGGTGAGATATGCTGACAACTGATGTACTAATTGTAGGAGCAGGTCCAGCAGGAGCGACAACATCCTTATTTTTAGCAAGCAAAGGTATTGCACATACAATCGTAGACCGTGCTGTTTTTCCGAGAGATAAGGTTGATGGTAACGCTTTTAGTTACAAAGTCTTAAATGTTCTTGAAGCTCTTGGGGGTTCGCTAAAGCAACAGTTCCTTGCAAGTCCCCATTTGCTGCAATGCTCGGGTGAAGCGCAGATTTTTGCTCCTAATTTAATGAAGCATCGGTTCAGCTTACCCTGCGATAAACAAGTTGCACCAATTTTGACTATGAGTCGAGTGCATTTTGATAACTTTTTGGTTAAAAACCTAGATAGCAATTATGCAAATGTGCAACTGGGAACAGAAATTGAGGATATTGTTCGTGTTAATAATGAGTTAGAAGTGACCATTACACAGAACGGTCTTACTAGTAAATTACGCACTAAGCTTATAGTTGGAGCAGATGGAGAACGCTCGATTGTATTGCGAAAACTAGCCCATAAGCAAAAAGCACCTCAAAAATCTGCTCAAACGATTCATGCTTATTTTCAGGGTCTAAAAGGCTTTGAAAAAAATCAAAATATTGAAGCACATTTTATCAAACCCTTGTTACCAAACTTTCTCTATATTACACCTTTAGCTGATGGAACCTATAAGGTTGGTTTGGGAATGAGAAGCGATATTCTTGATCGGTCAAATCTGGATTTAGAACAAGTTTTGTTTGATACCATTAGCAACAATTACAATTCTAACCTTGCCTCTTGTTTTGAGGGAGCTACGCTAACGGGTAAAATAGAACATTGGCCCATGTCTTTTGGCGAACCTCGCAAACAGGTATTATCAGGTCATAATTATTTACTGGTTGGTGATGCAGCTTCACTATGCAATCCTTTGACTGGATTTGGTACTGGTAATGCGATGATTTCAGGTAAAATAGCAGCAGAATTTTTGCAAAAAGCTTTGCTCTGTGGACAGTTCGATCGCAGTGTTTTAGCTGGATACGATCAAGAGATTTTCAAAACTTTTCAACGAGAATTTAAGTTTGGTTACTGGATGAAGCGTTTGGCTAGTTATCCTTGGTTTATAAATTACTTAACAACAAATATTCAGATACGTAAATTCATCAAAAACTTATTTCCATCTCACCTATCGCAAATCAAACAAGTTTAGTATATGCTACTTTTACTACAAGCTTTAGACTCTAAAAACTAGAAAGCGCAGCTTGTATTAAACCAGATGATAATCCCCTAATTTGGACGGTAATTACTCACGAGATACGACATGAAACCACTTCAT
>JBARZF010000143.1:0-2591 GCA_049649675.1 Rivularia sp. (in: cyanobacteria)
TTGGGGATTGGGGATTGGGGATTGGGTAATGAGGTAACAAGAAAGCAAAATGCTCCCACTACAGTTGTTCTTAATCATTCCTAACTCCCAACCCCTCATTAATGGAAATATTATAAAGTTTTATAACGGCTATTGACTAATCAAATAGCTTGAGATATATTAACCCTTGTGTGAGGAGCGAACCAGTAAGGGCACCGAGACGAAACACGGCCAGTCGTCGGTGCCCTTTCTGATTTCGTAACATTTATTCGCTTCTTAAGATTTTTTGCTATTTCCTAATAAAAATTTTTCAATTGCTGCGGCTACTCCATCTTGCTCTACATCGGGAGCTACCCAGCTAGCTATATCTTGAACTTGAGTTGGTGCGTTACCCATTGCTACGCCGATACCAGCATATTCGAGCATTTCTACATCGTTAAAGTTGTCGCCAACCGTCATTACGTTGGTTTTTTGCAAGCCTAATAATTCTTCAGCTATATAGCGTACCGCAGCTCCTTTATTTACTAAAGGATTAGTTGCTTCAAAAAAAGTGGCTACGGATTTAGTTAGATAAAGTTCTGCCGGAGTATATTGAAGGCGCAAATTATCAAGCAGTTGATCGATAACTTCGGTGTCTTGGCATAAAGCGAGAATTTTTGTGGGTTCGTTGTTTAAACAAGAACGCAAGTCACCTACAGGAATTGGTGTAATACCAGAGCGTTGTCCGTAGATTTGCGTTTCTTCAGTCAATTCTCGGACGTAAAGTTGGTCATTTATATAGAAGTGGACGGATAAAAGCTGACGTAGGTGTGGTTGTTCAAAATAATCCAACAGTTTTAACGCTACTTCTCTTGGAACAGATAAATGCTGGTGAATTTTTTGGGAAACAGGATCTTGAATCCAAGCTCCTTGATAAGTTATTAACGGTAAAGTAGAGCCGATTTGAGCATGATAGTGTAAAGCCGAACAGTACATTCTACCAGTCGCGATCGCAACTTGAATTCCTTTGGCTTGGGCTGCTTTCACTGCTTCAATAACACGATTGCTAATTTTGTTGGATTCTCCGGCAATAGTACCATCGATATCTAAAACTAGTAATTTAATATCTTGGGTAGAGGTATTCCCCATGCTCTTAGATTCCTATGAATGTGTTTGAGTGACAGTTAGAGATTAACAGGGGAATTGGGAATTGGTAATAGGGAATGGGGAATGGGGAATGGGGAAGAGTGAAATATTCCCGAAAATTATACAAACGCGGTTTTTTGAAAAAACCGCGTTTCTTATTAATTCAAATTCTTAGTGCTTTAATTTTTTGATGGGTTTGATAAAGCTTTATTTTGATTTACGGCGACGGAAGAAAGCTAATGCTGCGACAGAACCTAAACCAATTATACTTCCGGGTTCAGGTACGCTTCTAGCAACTACTTTGAAGTCAGGGCCTTTATAGCTACTACCGTTTGCAGTGATTTGAATACCACTTAAGCTTCTAACATCTAAATCGGCTAGGCTGACTCCCCAAGAACCAACATCTTGAGTGCTGCCTTTAATTTCCCTAGTTTCTATCGCAAAACCAGCGTCTTGTTGCTCAATAAAATCATCATATGAATCAGTGATTTTACTTCTACTTGGTGCTTTTTTGCCGCCTTCTAATAATAATCTTCTACCAACAAGGTTTCCGTCCTTATCAATAGCTTGAATTAACATATTACTATTTTTTCCTCGTTCATAGAAGAATAAGCTATATAATCCTGTATCATCTACTCGAAGAATATTATCGAAGAAAAGTTGAGTGTTAAAAGTACCATTATCTTCAGTGTCTATAATATTATTCAAATTGTTGTTTCCCAAAAATGCAGCAACTCGATCAGTTGTTGGGCTTTCATTAACAGCTTTATTATCTTCATTTATAAATTCAGGTAGACTAGCGTTAATACCCCTATCTGTACTCGCAGCGCCGGTATTACCTCCAGTCCACTCATCGTTGTCCAAAACCTTTACTTCATTTACAAAGGAAAATCTATTAAATGTTTGGTTATTTTGTGTAATAGAGTTTAAAATAACATCTCCTGTTGTCGGATTATCGCTATCTAGAGTAACGTTACTTTTAAAACTTGCCGCTTGAGCGGAGTTAGAAACAAATAAAACTGAACTAACTGTTAAACCAATAGAAGTAACTAATTTACTAAATTTCATTTTATTTCCCTTCTCTATAAAATTTATCGTTTTTTTTGAAGCAATTTGTTTTGCGCTTCATGTTTTAATTGTGTTCTATCAGGTCTACAATACACATCCGCAAACATCCCGAACAATATTTAAAGTTTAGGGATGCTAAATTTAGTTTATTTTGAAGCTAGTTTTAAGTTGAATAAATTTAGATATTAAATGCAGCTTTAGCTATAGACTCTACTAACTGATTACTAGAAAAGTTTTTATAAATTTGATAAAAATAGTATTGATATTTATAAAGAGACTTTAGTTATATGCTGTATTTAGCTAAAAAACAGGGTTGTTCGCAAATGGCTTAATTAGAAAATGAAATTTCAGAATTACGTAAGTAAGCTCGATAGATTTTGATTTTTAGTTTTCTGCGAGTTGCTCGAATGGTGTTTCGC
>JBARZF010000144.1:0-6452 GCA_049649675.1 Rivularia sp. (in: cyanobacteria)
GGTTTTGTTGGTTTCCACCCCTTTTCTAAACCTGTCATAATTACAGAACGAACTAAAGAAGGATTAATAACTCGATTTTGAGCAATACAACACCAATTTCCATCTGAATCGCGCACGTAAGATTTAAGACATTTAAACCCAGCAATCAATCTTTGTCCAGTATCTTCTTCACGTGCAATAGTCAACCATAAATAACTACCATCTGATGAAACGTGCCAGCGATAGTTGATATCAGTAACAGTTATTTTTCTGGTTCCCTTTTTTGGCAATCCCATTAGTAAATTGAGTTCTTAGGTTAGATTATCAAGACCTACCATTTATTTCTTCTCAGTCCATTTTAATGGACTTGAGCTATTAGACTGGGAATTGCATTCCCAGGTGGATGAGAACCAAATCTAGCAATTTATAATAAATATTATTGGTGCGTTGCGCTCCACGACAACACACCCTACATTTAAAAAAAATTCTTTTTTCTCAACTGTAATGTTGGGTTACTCTAATTTATTAATATTTTTTCGTTACAAATCAAATTGGTAATTGTATCTAACCCAACCTACAAACTAATATCAATGGATTTAATATAAAACGCATCATTTCAACCGAAAATTAATGGTGCGTTACGGCATTTTCTAAATAGTAGTGTTTAATCAATATTTTTTCGTGCCGTAACACACCCTACAAAATATTTACATTAAAATCAAAATTCCCTCCCTACATTTAGCAGGAAGGGAAAAGATTGAAAGTATCTAAAATTCAAATCTTAGTATCTGTAACCACCGCCACCTTGATTGGGCTTGTGTACGATGAAGCTAAGAATTTGACATTGCTTAACGTTATCAAAACCAACTACACGAATGAAGCAGTTAGGAAACTGAGAGCGGCAACCTTGAACTTCAGCTAATACTTCTTGGGGGCTTCTAGCATTGAACAAAGGTAACTTCCACATTGTCCAATACATTACTGTTGGTTCGGAAGTTTCGTTAAATTCAATCGCAGGAAAATAACCTTGATCTAAAATATATTGGATCTGACGAGCGATTTGAGCGTCATTTAAAGGTGGTAAGTATGAAAGGGTTTCGTACCGACGCTCTTTTGGTAAAGTTTGCATATTTTTCTTTAATTGTTAGTTGTTAGTGGTTAGTTGTGAAGCAGCGCGGTCTTTGGGGTCTCCCCCATGAGCGACTGCTGAACCTGAAGGGTTAGTGGTTATTTGCTAGTTGTTAATTAAAACTCCTAATTCTTAACTCATAACTCCTAACTGGTTTCACTCGAACTTTCATCCGAGCTAGTATCCGATGTTGGCTGTTGTTGTTCAGTTTCAATGCTGGGGTTAGATAAATCTAATTGCGTAATCCGCTCAAGATGCTGACGACGGTGTTCCATATTGGCTTGCACAATTCCAGTGCTAACCATTTCTGGCAAAAATTCAGTCATTTCTTCCGCTAAATGCTGCCTGACTGTCATTATCCTTAATGCCAATTCTGGCTTTTCTAAGAATAATTGCTCAAGATACGCTTCCCCATTTTGGATTCTCTCCTTGGTAGAAAAGCGATGCAGCCAAGCCGCAACATAAGGATTAGTTTCATTAATTTGAGCCGATACCGTTCTAACTGCCTGATATGTCAAGTAGCTTTGCAGCATCTTGGCTGTGTCTTTGGCAATTTGCTTTATATCCATACTTGACCCCAGCCCATAATAATTATGAGTTATAAGTTTTGAGTTTTAAATTAAAGTGATTTTAAACTTAAAACCCAAAACGAAACACTCACAACTAATACAATTAGACGGTATCCATTGCCTCGAACTCGAACTTGATTTCTTTCCAAAGTTCGCAAGCTGCTGCTAGTTCGGGGGACCATTTTGCTGCTTCGCGGATAATATCGTTACCTTCGCGAGCCAAGCTACGTCCTTCGTTACGGGCTTGAACGCAAGCTTCTAACGCAACGCGGTTTGCAGTTGCACCAGGAGCGTTACCCCAAGGGTGTCCTAAAGTACCACCACCAAACTGTAGTACGGAGTCATCACCGAAGATTTCTAATAGTGCGGGCATATGCCATACGTGGATACCACCGGAAGCAACAGCCATTACACCAGGCATGGAAGCCCAATCTTGAGTGAAGTAAATACCGCGAGACTTATCTTGCTCAACGTAGTTTTCACGCAATAGGTCAACAAAACCCATTGTAATGCCGCGTTCGCCTTCAAGTTTACCAACCACAGTACCTGTGTGGATGTGGTCGCCACCAGACATACGTAATGCTTTAGCTAATACGCGGAAGTGAATACCGTGGTTCTTTTGACGGTCAATTACCGCGTGCATTGCTCTGTGGATGTGCAGCAATATACCGTTGGCGCGGCACCAGTGAGCCAAGGTGGTGTTTGCAGTGAAACCTGCGGTCAGGTAGTCATGCATTACGATGGGCATTTTTAGCTCTTTCGCATACTCAGCCCGTTCGAGCATTTGCTCGCAAGTAGGAGCGGTTACGTTAAGGTAGTGACCCTTGATTTCGCCGGTTTCTGCTTGTGCTTTGTAGATAGCATCAGCAACAAAGGTAAAGCGATCGCGCCATCTTTGGAAAGGTGCGGAGTTAATGTTTTCGTCATCTTTGGTGAAGTCCAAACCACCGCGCAAACACTCGTATACAGCGCGTCCGTAGTTCTTAGCGGATAAACCTAACTTAGGCTTAATGGTACAACCCAATAAAGGACGACCGTACTTGTTTAATTTGTCGCGCTCAACCTGAATACCGTGAGGAGGTCCTTGGAAAGTTTTGAGATAAGCTACAGGAATACGTAAATCTTCCAAACGTAGCGCCCGTAAAGCTTTGAAACCAAAAACGTTACCTACAATTGAGGTCAAAACGTTGGTAACAGAACCTTCTTCAAACAAATCCAGAGGATAAGCTACATAACAGATGTACTGATTATCTTCACCGCGAACTGGCTCGATATCATAACAACGACCTTTGTAACGATCTAGGTCGGTGAGCAAGTCAGTCCATACAGTTGTCCAAGTACCTGTAGAAGATTCAGCAGCTACAGCAGCACCAGCTTCTTCTGGAGGTACTCCGGGTTGAGGAGTCATCCGGAAAGCTGCCAAAAGGTCTGTATCTTTTGGAGTGTAGTCGGGGGTGTAATAAGTTAATCTATAATCTTTTACCCCAGCTTCATACCCTGATTTCGACTGAGTTCTCGTTTGAGAGTAAGACATATTTATCCAATCCTAAAAGTCTATCTTTTGCTTACAAATCACGCTACAGCGGAACTTTCACTTAAATAGTCCCTTCTTTTTCATGGGAAAGACTATTGATTTCTTTTGTTAGAGTTTGTCTAAATTATTTAAAGGATTTTTGTTTATCAAAACAAAGGAAACTTGCTAAAATTTCGATTTGTTAGAATTCCCCTTAACAACTTGTCCCCCTTCCAAACTTCAAGCGAATCAAAAAAATTTTCTTTATTCGTTCAACAACTCCTCTAAATCTCTTCTCCCTTACCAGAGTTTGTTACTCCAAGGCATGAAAACAGCATCCAATTTCCCATAAGGCAATTGAGGACATCACTTCAACTCAGTTGAGATTTAGACAAGTTAATCGGCGAAAGTCGAAACTGTACGCTACGCAATCTGTAGCCTGTCTCACAATATATCAAGAATTTGAATCGTTATTATTTGAATCTTTTTAACTTTTATATTTGAATTTCTTATATCAGGTTTTTTTTAACATTATATTAAGAAGGCTTTACAGAATGGCCGTTAGAATAGTGAGTTTTGGTAACTGATTACTGGTAACTGATTACTGCTCATTGATAACTGTTAACTGTTAAACGGGAACACTGTAATTAGTTGTTTTCGTAGAATTTATCATTGTGGTGTTTAATCGTTCTTGTGGCAGTAGTTTAATCATTTGTTCTTCAATACTCGGTTTGGTAGCAGTTTCGGGTTTTGGCGATCGCGTTTGGGCGCAAAAGCTTCTTCAGGTTAATCAAGAGGAAGTAACCCCGGCTTATCCTGCTTCACCACCACCACCGAGGCGCGAGCCTTTACCAAGTCAAAGACGACGCATAGAAAATATAAAGGAAACCGATTTTCGCGTCAAAGCTTTGCAACCGGATTACACGGGGAATCTTTGGGTAGGTTACGGACGGGGTTTGACGCGGATTAATCCCCACACCGGCGAAATTTTAGCTCGCGTTAGTTTGCCAAGTCGTGCGATCGGTGCGATGGTGCAAGACAAAGTTGGTCGGTTATGGGTTGGCAGCTATGAGGGATTGAAGCGAGTCGATCCCCGCAGTAATGAAATTACAGCCCAGAATTTATTTCTACCTTCTAAAAGAGTATTATCTTTACAAGTTGATAAACGCGGTTATGTTTGGGCGGGTACTGATAACGGTTTGGCTTTAATTAGTCCCGATGAAGGATTAATCATGACTACCTTGAAAAAACTTCCCGGTGTCAGTGCAAATGCCATGACTTTAGACGCTGAGGGGCATCTTTGGGTTGGTACTTTAGATGGTTTGGTGCGAGTCAACACCGCCAAAGCTACTGTGATGCAGCATATTAAAGAGTTGCCGGGTACCACCGTACAAACATTAGCAATTGACTCTTTAGGATTAATTTGGGCAGGAACACCAAATAATTTATTAGTTATCAACCCAAAGACTGGTGCAATATTACGTTCTGTAACGCGCTTGCGGGGAAAGAATGTTACATCTATAAGTTTTGCTAATGATAAGAGCGTTTGGGTTGGTACCGATAACGGACTGATGCGATTAAATCCATATACCGGAGCCGTATTAGATGAAGTAGCCGGACTTCCTTCGGGTAGAATTATTTCCATAGCTCCCGACGTTGGCAACAAACTATGGATTGGAACCAGTGAAGGTTTAGCTTGGTTAATGCCAAAAATGGAAAGAGCGAAACCGCATTTGGCTTTTACTAGAGCAGTGCAGTAGAGGATGGGGAGATGGGGGGATGGGGTTCGGGGGTTCGGGGGAGATGGTGAGTCCTTTGAAGGTGGGTCGTCCGTCTCCCGCAGTACGAGCGAAGTGGCGTTAGCGCAGCGAGGCGTTAGCCTTACCCGAAGGGGGAGATGGGGGACAAGGGGACAAGAAGACAAGGGAAATTTTAACCCTTAACCTTTGACATGCAGACCTTTAACCTTTACCCTTTAAACGAACTAACTCCCAATGCCCCATGCCCAATCCCCAATCCCCAATTCTCCATGCCCAATTCCCAATTCCCAATTACCAATCCAAAATCTAAAATCTAAAATCCAAAATTGAAATGCCTATTACTATCCAAAAATTAATTCAATTCAAACAACAAAAGCGTCCTATTGTGGTGTTGACTGCTTGGGATTATCTGCTTGCTCAATTATTGGATGATAGTGGAGTAGATTTAATTTTGGTTGGTGATTCGATGGCTGTGGCTTTGGGTTATCAAAATACTCTGCCGATTTCTTTGGAAGAAATGCTATTTCACGCGAAAGCTGTCAGACGCGGGGTGAAACAAGCTTTGATGGTAGTTGATTTACCATTTATGACTTATCAAGAAAGCGTTACTCAAGCGATGCATTCGGCGGGTAGGGTATTAAAAGAAACAGGAGCCCAGGCAGTAAAATTAGAAGGCGCATATCCGGCAATGATCGATACCATTTCTCGTTTGGTACAAGCGGGAATTCCGGTAATGGGGCACGTTGGTTTAACGCCGCAATCAGTAAATCAAATCGGTTTGCGCCAACAAGGTAAAACCCAAGAAGCACGAGACAAGATTTTACAAGAGGCGATCGCCTTGGAACAAGCGGGTGTCTTTTCGATGATTTTAGAGCATATTCCCGCAGATTTAGCATTAGAAATTACTCAAAAAATTAGCATTCCTACTATTGGTATTGGCGCGGGTTCTGACTGCGACGGACAGGTTTTAGTCACTTCCGATTTACTTGGACTTTCTGAAAAACAGCCACCATTTGCCAAAGTTTATACAAATTTACGCGAGACAATTACTCAAGCTGTAGGGAATTTTAGTCAGGAAGTTAGGGAAGGGAAGTTTTGAACAGTTAACAGTGAACAGCGAACAGTGAAGCGCGTTCACGCGAAAGCGTGCGGGGCTCAGCGTGTCCCGTTAGCGGAGCGTGCCCGGAGGGCATAGGGACATACAGTTAGGAGTGAGGAGTTAAGAATTACGTAAGCATGTGAGTTCAGTGCCCAAACCACTATTATCACGTTGTTAATTTCAGACTTTAGATTTTAGAGGGCTTCAAAACCCTTGTAAAATTAAGTGCATTTTTAATTCATATTAGGCGTGAATTTATGTTTTTTTACTGTTCACCGATCACTGCTCACTGTTAGTAAATACTGTTACATCAAGCGAAAGCATGAGTATTTTTCGCTTTCTGAATTTTTAATAAATAGATGAACTATAGGCGCCCCATCGTGTTATTGGTGGATTATATATT